>CAIUFY010000093.1 GCA_903898555.1 uncultured Actinomycetes bacterium | reverse complement strand
GATGGCCTGGTCTTCACCCGGAGCACCCCACCGTGGTGGAGGGTTGCCGTCCAGTAAGCCGGGGCTAAACACTGGAACTCGTGACCTACTCGAATGTTAAAGGATTAGGAGTTTTCCCGCCACTTGCTAGTAATTGGCAACCTTCGATCTTTTCCAAAAGCGCGCCTAGAAATTTTCGTTCCAGGCGGATATTGGCGACGCTTGTATTCAGCTGCATCCACCATCCGTACAGTCCTTGTTGCAAGCTCTTTGCTAAAACCGGCGGTGATAAGCCCTTCGAGCCCTTCGTCATTTTCAATATAAATTTCCAACATCGCATCGAGCACCTCGTAATCAGGCAATGAATCACTATCTTTCTGATCCGGTCGCAACTCAGCCGATGGTTCCTTCGTGATGGAGCTTTCAGGTATTGGAGCAATTTCTCCACGCAATGTGGCTTGCTCGTTGCGCCACCTAGCAATTGCCCAAACTTCTCGCTTTAACAAATCTTTAATCGGCGCATATCCCCCGACCGCATCTCCATACATAGTGGAATATCCAACTGCCAATTCCGATTTATTTCCGGTCGCTAATACAAGGTGACCTTCTTGATTCGATATGCCCATCAGCGTTGTTCCGCGAACTCTGGCTTGAACATTTTCTTCTGCCAGTCCGGTCAATCCAAGTGAAGAAATGAACTGGTCAACGATTGGCTGAATCGGCACGATTCGATGATTCAAACCAACTCGATGAGCGAGGTCGGCGGCATCATGAAGTGAGTGCTCAGAAGAATATTTACTTGGAAGTGCAACCCCAAAGACTCGCGCTGCTCCTAGCGCGTCGACTGCAATGGCAGCCGTGACGGCTGAATCAATGCCTCCAGAAAGACCAAGAATGACGCTTGGGAAACGGTTCTTCTCAACGTAGTCACGCAATCCAACAACGAGCGCTTTCCAGATTTCGGCGGCATCAGCCAATCTTTCAGTGCTGTGAAACTCTATTTTTTCGTAGGAGGCTAGTGGTTCATCGGAAATAATCACATCGGGTTTGGATGTCTGTTTATTGCAATCCATATCTACAATCGTTAAGCCTTCATCAAATTGAGCGGCTCGAAGAATTGTCTCGCCGCGAGAGTCGACAGCAATGCTGTCCCCGTCGAAAACAAGATCATCCTGTCCGCCAGTCATATTTACATAAACAATTGGGGCACCGATTTCTCGCGCTCTTTGGCTTACGAGGGATGCACGAACATCGTCTTTATTTCTTTCAAAAGGAGAACCATTCGGGACAACGACTAATCCTGGAGTTCGGGCTGCGAGATCTTCAACTGGCCCCTCAAATCTCCAAATGTCCTCACAAATCGCAACGCCTATATCGATGCCATGAAGTCGGAAAACCAAAGAGTTTGTGCCAGAGACGAAATTTCTAAACTCATCGAACACTCCGTAATTTGGGAGATGATGTTTTATATATGTTCCGACAATTTTTCCGTCATAAATAACTGCAACGGCATTTTGAGGTTTGCCTTCCGCACTTTCATCCAAATACCCGATGACCGAAGCAATTGTTGTAGGCAGTTGCGGGATCAAGTTTGCTAGAGCTTTTCGCGATGCATCCCGAAATGTCGAGCGAAGCGCCAAGTCCTCAACGGGATATCCCGTCAGGATCATTTCAGGAAAAACTATTAGGTGGGCTCCGGCGGTGTGGGCTAGTTGGGCTTGATTGAGAATCTTCAAAGTATTGCCGTCTAGGTCACCAACCGTTGGATTTAATTGAGCAAGGGCAACTCGAAGTTGGGCCGTTTTTCCGCTCATGAGTCAAGAGTAGCGAAATCTCCCTAAGTCGGTTTTGGGCCATGTGGTCTAGACTTTTCCTACCTCCCAATTGGGTGAGACGGGGACCTGCAAAGGCACCGATCGAAAGAGTAGGTAGTCATATATGTCGCGCACAACCATTTCAGATTTAGCGAAGAAGAAAAAGCGTGGCGAAAAATGGGCCATGCTCACCTGCTACGAGCAGGTGACTGCATCGGTCTTTGAGGATGCACAGATACCGGTACTACTTGTCGGGGATTCAGCAGGCAACAACTTTCTGGGCGAAGAGAACACCATTCCGGTAACCGTCGATGAGCTCATCCCTCTTGCCCGCGCTGTCGTCCGGGGAAATTCAACGGCGCTTGTCGTAGCCGATTTTCCATTTGGTTCCTACGAATCATCCGTAACGCACGCCCTTGAAACCGGAGTTCGCTTCTTTAAGGAAGCAAAAGTTCAAGCAGTGAAACTTGAGGGAGGCCAGAGAATTGTCCCCCAAATTCAAACTCTCATCGCTGCTGGAATTCCAGTTATGGGCCATCTTGGATTAACTCCTCAATCTGTCCACGCACTCGGTGGCTTTAAAGTTCAAGGCAGAGGCGAGGATGCTGCTCGAATTAAGGAAGATGCGCGAGCTCTTCAAGATGCTGGCGTATTTGCAATCGTCCTAGAACTCGTGCCAGCTGAATTAGCCTCCGAAATTTCCAAGGAACTATCAATTCCCATAATTGGAATTGGCGCAGGGGCTGGAACAGATGCACAAGTCTTGGTATGGACAGACTTAATGGGGCTGACGAAAAACCCTCCGAAATTCGCGCGCGCATATGCAAATCTTCGCAGCTCGATGAAAGAGGCCGTGGAGGCATGGAAATTGGATGTTGAGAATTCCACCTTCCCTGCAGAGGATGAGACCTTTCATTAATAGTAGGTTTCTCTAATGCGCAAGTTGACCCTCGATACCTCACCTCTTCGTAAATATCGCGAGCTCCGTCTGCTTTTCGCTTCGGGAATGATTACTCGTCTTGGTTCAGCTATGACGATGGTGGCTCTTCCTTTTCAGATCAAAGTCTTAACAAACTCGTACGTCGCTGTGGGATTAATGGGAATTGTTCAGCTCGTGCCGCTCATCATTTTTGGACTTTACGGCGGGGTGCTGGCCGACTCAGTTGACCGAAAGAAAATGATCTTGTTGGCGGAGAGCTCCTCGCTTTTGATGACGCTGATTCTCTTCGGGAATGCCCTTCTCCCCAATCCGCACATTGTCATTCTTTACTTTGTTGGAGCAGCTTTTGCCGCTCTCAGCGGGTTATCCGCGCCAAGCCTTGGAGCGATTTTGCCTCGAATTGTTTCAAGTGAAGATATGTCCGCATCAAATGCGTTGATGGGGCTGCGATGGCAAGTTGGCGCTCTAATCGGACCTTCGATCGGTGGACTGATTGTTTCAACAGCAGGTGTAGCTACAGGTTATGCACTCGATGTTACGAGTTATGTTCTCTCACTAATTTTCATATCTCTTTTAAAGCCAGTTCCTCCCGGTGAAAAAAGCGTGCCTCCGAGCCTCAAGAGCCTTATAGATGGCTTGCAATACGCTGTTTCGAGAAAAGATTTATTAGGCACATATTTGGTTGATCTTGCAGCGATGTTCTTTGCGATGCCGACAGCGCTATTTCCATTTTGGGCCGACTCATTGAATGCAAGATGGGCACTTGGTCTCTTTTATTCTGCAGGAACAGTCGGCGCAATCATTACTACGTTAACTTCTGGCTGGATGAAACATTATGCCCATCACGGTAGGGCGGTGATGTGGGCCGCTATTGGATGGGGTGCTTCGATTTCGCTTGCAGGAACCTTCAATTCACTCTTTACAGTTCTTCTCTTTCTCACTCTTGCAGGAGCATTTGATGAAGTCAGCGCTCTCTTTCGATCCTTAATGTGGAATCAATCAATCGCAGATGAATATCGAGGACGTCTCGGAGGAATTGAAGTACTTTCCTACTCCGTCGGACCTCTTGGAGGGCAAATGCGCGCAGGATCTATGGCTGCATGGACAAATTTGCGTACATCCGTGGTTTCTGGAGGCCTTTTATGCATCGGTTTTGTGGTTTTAGCTGCCGCATCTCTGCCAAAATTTAGAAAATATGATGCTCGAACAAATGAATATGTTCTTTCCAAAGAACGTGAAGCAAATAATTCGCAAGAAAAGTAATAAAAATTCGATATCGGCATAAAAAAATAGAAAAATAAAGTTGCGACACGCACACGTTTTTTTATCGAAAATAGTGGAATGTTTTTGTAATTACTGTCACGATTGTCCTTGAACAGGTTCGGTGACGGATCGAACCATTCTGATAGGAGAACCACGTGGCTGCAGCTAAGAAATCTGCTCCAAAGCGCAAGAAGGCCGCTGTCAAAAAGGCAGCACCTGCAAAGCGTCGTAAGAAGGCCGCTGCTAAGCCAGCTGCTGCAAAGAAGGCACCTGCAAAGCGCCGCAAGAAGGCTGCTGCTAAGCCAGCTGCTGCAAAGAAGGCACCTGCAAAGCGTCGTAAGAAGGCTGCTGCTAAGCCAGCTGCTGCAAAGAAGGCACCTGCAAAGCGTAAGAAGGCTGCTGCAAAGAAGCCTGCTGCTGCTAAGAAGGCACCTGCAAAGCGCCGTAAGAAGGCTGCTGCAAAGTAATTTGCAATTTAAAAACCCCGTCGCGAAAGCGGCGGGGTTTTTTTAGTTCTTGAAATTAATTTATTTCTTCTCTTGCTCCGCTAAGAATTGTTCGCGCAGTTGACTAT
>CAIUFY010000092.1 GCA_903898555.1 uncultured Actinomycetes bacterium | reverse complement strand
CTTTCGTATTACAGCGATTGAAGCACAATGTAAATATTACAAATGATCAAAGTGATGCAGTGCTTAGACAAGTCGCTCGCATGTCTTCACCTGATTACCTTTCTTCCGAGGCAATCAGACTTGGCATGACTTCTGCTGCAAATCCAAAATTTATAAACATTGAGCAGATGCCATAATGACAAGTAAAGGTATATTTCAAAAGAGAATCTATTCTTTGTTGGGGCTCGCAACTGTAATCTTTCTGATTTTCGGTCTAAGACTAATTGATGTGCAGGCTGTTCAAGCAAAGGGATTTGCACAGCGAGCAACAAACGAAATGTGGAGTTCATCGGTTCTTCTTGCTCCGCGAGGAACAATCTCGGATATTAATGGAGTTGAACTTGCGCGAAGCGTCGCAGCGGTGAATATTGTGGTGGACCAGACAATGATTACCGATCCTCAAACAACAGCTGTGCTCGCGTCGCCAATTCTCAATATTCCGGTTAGTAATTTAACAGCGCTTCTTAGCGGGAAAAAGCGCTACCAAGTTATCGTGAAACAAGCGGCTCCCGCTATGTGGGCGAATTTAAATCAGTCGCTAAAGGCTTATAACGCCAGCGTTTTAAAGGAACGCGGTGGAGTTTCCAAACGTGTAGTTGGTTTCTTTTCCGAACGTTCCTACGTGAGAGATTATCCAACGGGTAGGCTCGCTGCTTCTCTCGTCGGAATCATCAACGACTCTGGGGTTGGCGCATCAGGACTTGAGTCAAGTATGGAAAATACTCTTGCAGGAAAAAATGGAAGTTATGACTATGCGAACGGGGCGGGCACCATCATCCCTGGCTCACAGCAATTTGTTACGGAAGCAAAATCAGGAAAAGGTATTCAGCTAACCATTGATCGGGATATTCAGTGGGTGGCACAAAATGCAATTTCACAGGCGGTCAAATCAGCAAACGCGACATCCGGCACAGTAATAGTGATGGATCCAAAGACTGGAGAAATTCTGGCTCAAGCAAGTGCTCCGAATTTTGATCCAGCAAATCGTAAATCAATTACAGTGGCAAGCCTTCGAAATCCAGCAGTCCAAGATGTTTACGAACCTGGTTCAACGGGAAAGATTATTACTGTTGCATCTGCAATTGAAGAAGGAAAGACGACTCCCGAAACCGTATGGACCATTCCATATAGCCTTAAAGTGGGAGTAGCGAAATTCCACGATGCTGAAAAGCATAAAACCGAACGCTTAACAACCGCTGGTGTTCTTGCGCAATCAAGTAACGTCGGAGCCATTCAAATCGGTCAGCAAATAAGTAGCAAGACTCTGTATAACTACCTTACAAAGTTCGGAATGGGTCAATCAACTGGATCGCATCTACCTGGAGAATCAGCAGGACTGCTCCCAAGAGTCGATACATGGTCTGCAACTTCAGCGCAAACCATTGCATTTGGCCAGGGTTATTCAGTGACAGCACTTCAAGCCACAAGCGTCTTTGCCACAATCGCAAATGATGGAGTTCGCGTAACTCCAAATGTTGTGGCGGGGTACTTAGATACTTCTGGCGGATTTACACCTTCTAAACCGCAAGCAACAATGAGAGTTGTGAGTCCAGCAACGGCACAGCAGATGAGATTGATGATGGAAAGCGTTGTTTCTGAGCAGGGTACGGCCCCAGCTGCAGCAATACCCGGATATAGAATCGCGGGTAAGACAGGAACTGCGCAGCGTGCTGACGAAACTTGTCATTGTTATCGCGGATATACATCAAGTTTCATCGGATTTGCTCCGGCAGATCAACCAAAATATGTCGTGTCGGTTGTTATTGAAAATCCAAAGGGACAACACTTTGGTGGAGTCATTGCTGCACCAGTTTTCAAATCTGTCATGAGTTTCGTCTTACAAAGCAAGCACATTCCACCTACGAATACGAAGCGAATTCCCTATGCCCTCAATGAAGCTGGACTTCGGAAAGCAAAGGCCTAAGGCATGATGAGACCCATCAATCCAAGCGAACGTTCTCTTAATGAACTGGCTCGCTTTCTAGGATTGCCTGAAATTGAGGGAAGAATTCTTTTCTCGGGATTGAGTAGTTCAACTCAGCACATCCAAGTAGG
>CAIUFY010000091.1 GCA_903898555.1 uncultured Actinomycetes bacterium | reverse complement strand
GTGTGCAGGAATTGGCGCTTGGCTGCTTTTTCAAGTGACGGTAAATATTGCATCTGATATTGGCGTCTTTCCTGTAGTTGGCGTTACTTTGCCATTCATTTCATACGGGGGATCCTCGCTAATTGCTAATTTTCTAGGAATTGCATTTGTGATTAATGTGTCGCGACGAGACCCAGAAGTAAGGGCAGAGATTGCAAAGCGCAAAGAGGTAAGAAATGTCGGATAAGAAGCAACAGAAAATATTGTTGGCTGGGGGCGGGACAGCCGGACACGTAGAACCTGCTCTTGCGACAGCAAACTGGCTAAAAGAGAATTCACCCGACTTGATCTGCGAATTCGTTGGAACACTTTCAGGGCTTGAAACATCCCTCGTTCCTCTCTCTGGATTCACTCTTCACACAATCAAAAAGGCAGCCTTCCCACGCAAGTTTTCTCTCCAATCGATTGCGTGGCCCTTCAGGTTTTGGCAGTCATTGAGCGGTGCACGAAAAGCTTTAGCAGGTATTGACCTTGTTATCGGGTTTGGTGGTTATGTATGCGCGCCAATCTACGTAATGGCAAGGATGCGCAAGATTCCAATCTTGATTCATGAGGCAAATGCTTACCCCGGTTGGGCTAATCGCCTTGGCGTTCGACTTGGCGGAGAGCCTTTAATCTCTTTTGAGAAAAGCCGCGATTTTGGAGCAGCATGGAAGACGGCCAAGAATGTGGGAATCCCGCTGCGAAAAGAGATTTGCAGTATGGCTCGATTTGAATCTCAAGATCGCTTGGCCATTCGAATTCGTAAAGCAGCCGAATGGGGATTTAACCCTGAAAAGCCAATCGTTTTGGTTTTCGGTGGATCTCTCGGATCGCAGCACATAAATAGAGTGTTGAGTGAAGCGCTGACGCTTATTTCCAAGAGCGGAATTCAGGTAGTTCATGGTGTCGGTAAAAATAATCCGCTTCCAGCTAGTTCCTTAAATTACAAGCCGGTCTCCTATTTTTCAGATATGCATGAAGCATATGTTGCCGCAGATCTAGTTATTTCTAGAAGTGGTGCCGTGACATGTCACGAGCTGGGAGTTATCGGAACCTACGCACTCCTAATACCTTTATCAGTCGGAAATGGCGAACAGAAATATAATGGTGAAGCACTTGTCGCAGAAGGCGCTGCAACTATGATTTCGAGTGAAGAATTTACCTCTCGTTGGTTAACCGATCATCTCCTGGGATTGTTAGCTACCGCCAAGGAACGCGCTTCTAGCGATGGCAAAATTTTATTTCCCCTTGACGCTGCCGAGAAGATTGGTAAGCGAATTGTGGAGAAAGTGGGGGTAGGCAAGTGAGTAGAAATCACTTCCATTTCATCGGTATTGGCGGAGCTGGTATGAGCGGCATCGCTCGAATTATGTTGGCTCAAGGAAAAGAAGTTTCCGGTTCTGATGCAAAAGAGTCAATTGTTACAACTCAGCTTGAAACCCTCGGAGCAAAAGTCTACCGAGGCCATAACGAGGCAAACCAAGTTGGTGCCGATGTAATTGTTGTCTCCTCTGCTATCTCATCGGATAATCCAGAGTTATTAGCGGCAAAGCTTCGCGGTGCTGAAATAATGCCGCGAGCCGATGCGCTAGCTCTAGTAATGCAAGGAAAAAGGTCGGTTGCTGTCGCTGGAACTCATGGAAAGACGACGACCACGGCAATGCTTACGGTTGCGCTTCAAAGCGCGGGTCTTGACCCTTCTTTTGCTATTGGGGGAATGATAAATAGCTCTGGTACAAATGCCCACCTAGGAAGCGGGGATATTTTTGTTGCAGAGGCAGACGAGTCAGATGGCTCCTTTCTCTCATACAAGCCAACCGGAGCAATCATCACCAATCTTGAGTTGGATCATGTCGATCATTTTTCCACTCTAGAAGTTCTCAAAGCCGCTTTTCGAGAGTTCATAAACTCCATACAACAGGATGGTTTTGTTGTTACCTGCGGAGATGATGAAAATCTTGAAAGCTTGCTAGAAGAAGGCATACGACCTGATATCCGAGTCATTCGCTATGGAGCGATGAGTGATGAAAATGATTTCCAGCTTTCGCGTATTCACCTGGCCGAAGGATCTAGCCTTGCTCGCATAACCCATAAAGGCAAAGTCTTGGGGGAGTTGGAACTTTCAATCCCAGGCGAGCACAACTTGCTGAATGCAACCGCTGCCTTGGCCGCTGCATCAGCCCTTGGCACCTCGCTGCCGCTGATACTTGCCGGACTTTCTGAATTCTCTGGCTCGAGGCGAAGATTTGAATTAAAAGGAGCCGTACAAGGAATTAGGGTTGTCGATGATTATGGCCATCACCCAACTGAAGTCCGAGTAACTCTTGAAACCGCGCGAAGATATGCAGCCGGCGGAAAAGTTCATGTGATTTTTCAACCACACCGATTCACACGCACTCAAATGTTTGCTCAAGAATTTGGGACAGCACTGGAAATTGCAGATGAGGTTTACCTGTTGGAAGTTTACGCAGCTAGTGAGGCGCCAATCCCTGGTGTTTCCTCAATTTTGATTGCTCAAGGTCGTAACCCAGATAAATTTCACTATCAACCGTCCATGATTGATGTAATCCATGACATTGCAAATTCAGTTGCGCCTGGCGATCTCATCCTAACTCTAGGCGCTGGAGATGTGAACTCCTTGGGTTCTGAAATACTTCTCGCACTTGGGGAGCGCTTTGCGAATTAGAGGTTTTCGTTCTTTTCGGTCTTTGCGACTTAAGAAAGTAAAACACTTTCCCGGAATCGCACTTTCCATTCTCCTACTTAGCTTGCTCGTCTACTTGCTTGGGTGGTCCACGCTTCTTTCGGTTAAATCAATCGTCATTGATGGAACAACGCGCACCTCAGAAATTAATAATCAATTGAAGTCTCGTTTGACTCAATTTCACATTGGAGAACCACTCGCACGTGTAGATGTTCACGCTCTAAATCGCCAGATTGCAGATTTGGATTGGATTGAGTCAGATGCGATAAGTCGCGATTGGTTCCACGGAACGATCCACATCTACGTTGTGGAACGAACACCTATTGCCCAATTCACAGATGGTTTTGGAAAAGTGCAGCTCATTGATAGGACCGGAACAGTATTTTCTGCCAACGGAAGTAACCAGTATCCAGTTATTACCTTCTCCGGTAACAACAATTCACTTGTGAACGATGCAGCTATCTTTATTCAAAACCTGCCAAGTGACTTGTTAAACAACATGGAATCTTTGGCTATTCGTTCTCAGGAATTTATACAGAGCAAACACAAGGCTTTGACAAGTGGCGAGTTGATTGTGCGTTGGGGTAATAATCAAGACTTAGCAGTAAAAGTTAAAGTATTACGGTCACTTTTGGCCTTGCCTGAAAATAGAGATGCAAAGTTGATTGATCTTTCTTCTCCGCTCTCACCAATTGCGAAATAGATAACTAGAAATAAGTAAATTGAATTAAATCGTGTCGGTGTTTGCTTGCATGCTCGTGCGGTCTTACTTTTACGCAATCGAAGTAGCAATACTTTAAGTCTCAAGTAGAGATTTAGGGTGAGGAGAAACTGTGGCAACACCGCAAAATTATTTAGCAGTCATCAAAGTCGTTGGTATCGGCGGAGGTGGAGTGAATGCTGTCAATCGAATGATTGAAGCTGGACTCAAGGGTGTTGAATTTATCGCGATCAATACTGATGCACAACAACTAATCATGAGTGATGCTGATGTGAAATTAGATATCGGTAGAAAATCAACTCGTGGTCTTGGTGCTGGCGCATCTCCTGAAGTTGGTCGACAAGCTGCAGTAGATCACAGTGAAGAAATTGAAGAAGTATTGCGCGGCGCGGATATGGTTTTTGTTACAGCTGGCGAAGGTGGTGGCACAGGAACTGGCGGTGCTCCAATCGTTGCAAAGATTGCAAAAGACTTAGGCGCACTCACTGTCGGCGTAGTTACAAAGCCTTTTTCTTTCGAAGCAAAACATCGCACACTCCAAGCTGAAGAAGGCATTGAAAATCTTCGCAGCGAGGTTGACACACTTATTGTTATTCCAAATGATCGACTGCTCGCAATTTCTGATCGTTCGATCACTGCGGTTGAGGCTTTTAGAAGTGCTGATCAAGTTTTATTATCTGGAGTTCAGGGAATTACGGATCTAATTACAACGCCCGGTCTTATAAACCTAGATTTTGCAGATGTGAAAAGCGTTATGGCAGGGGCAGGTTCTGCTCTCATGGGAATTGGTTCGGCTCGCGGTGAAGGTCGTGCGGCTCGCGCTGCGGAATTAGCGATTGCAAGTCCGCTCTTAGAAGCATCCATCGATGGAGCTCGAGGCGTATTGCTTTCTATCGCTGGCGGTTCAGATTTGGGTCTCTTTGAACTTTCAGAGGCTGCGGAAATGGTTGCAAAGTCGGCCCACCCTGATGCAAATATTATTTTTGGAACTGTGATTGACGATGCACTTGGTGATGAGGTTCGCATAACTGTGATCGCTGCGGGTTTCGAGGGAGGGTCACCTAAGAAGATTGCGGTACCTGTTCTAAGCGCAACCGCTCTATCTGGCGAAGCAGATCCAATTCCAAGCAATGATCCAATCGCAGTTGCTCTAGATCTAGGGCCTACGGAAGATACAGATTCGATTCCAACGGTAACAGCCACATCCCGCCGCCGGATTACATTTGAGGAACTTGTTGCTGAAGATGAAATCGATATTCCTGACTTCATGAAATAGCAGCACCTTTTTACATGGCAGGGATTCTTTTTACCTCGGCTTCCTGGGGGAATTTCGGCTTAAGAATTGGTGATGATGAAAGTGATGTTCTAGCACGCAGGAAAGCACTTGAAGAATCTATTTCAATTGGCAATATCGTTTTCATGAATCAAACACATTCCAACGAGGTTGTTCTTACCGATGGTAGGTCAAGTGTCGTAGATGCTGATGCGATTGTTACAAGTTCAAAAGGTGTAGGACTTTCAGTATTGGTGGGGGATTGCGTTCCCATATTAATTCGCTCCTCGACGAGCGTTGCAGCGATTCATGCAGGACGAATCGGGATGACAAATGGAATTATTGGGAAAACTGTTGAGCTCATGAAATCTTTAGGAGCCCAGAATCTTGAGGCGATCATGGGCCCATCGATCTGCGCAGACTGTTACGAAGTATCTACACAAATGTATGCAGATGTTGTGCGCGATTTTCCACATGCTGCTACAAGCGTTGCGCGCCATGGGCTTGATTTGCAATCTGAGATTGGACACCAGCTCTCGCATGAGGGAGTTGAAGTATTCAACCTTGGAATCTGCACTTTGGAATATTCAGAGTATTTCTCCCATCGACGCTCGCAAAGAACTGGAAGCGCTGAAGGAAGACAAATTGGAGTGATCTGGTTATGAATCAGCGCCGCTTGGAAATTGAATCTAATCTGGTTGAAGTCGAAAAAAGAATCACAAAGGCGCTAGAAGGCACAGGCCGAGAACGCGATGAGGTGACCTTGATTGTGGTTACAAAGACCTATCCAGTTGAGGATGTCTTCTTGCTCTACGACTTGGGCGTTAGAAATTTCGGAGAAAATCGTGATCAAGAAGGTGCGGCCAAAGCACCTCAGCTTCCCAACGATGCATCCTGGCATTTTCAAGGCCAAATTCAGGGGCGAAAGATTTCGTCTATAAACGAGTGGTCTGATGTAATCCATTCGCTTGATTCGCTAGATCATGCCGCCAAATTTGCCCGACTCGAAGAATTATCATCAGAAAAAGCTCGGGAGTTCTTTCTTCAAATTAACTTGGAATCCGCAGCAGAGCATCGAGGTGGAATTGCAAAGGAAGAATTGGAAAGCTTTCTTGAAAGTTGCCCGGTAACTATTTCAGGTTTGATGGTTGTGGCCCCGTTGGAGGTCGATCCATATTCAGCTTTCTCCACTTTGTCGGCCCTCGCCAGCGATGTTGGCGTTACTAAACTCTCCATGGGGATGAGTGGAGATTTTGAGGTAGCTTTAAAAGCAGGAGCGACACATATACGGGTTGGCAGCTCAATCCTAGGTTCACGCACACTTCTCGCCTAAAATTCAACCATGGCTAATGCATTTAAACGCGTCGCAAATTATCTTGGTCTCGTAGACGATCAGGAAGACCTCCAACCCGTTGTCGAGGTCGAACTCCCACGTAGAGCTGTACGTCCAGTTTCGCTACCTTCTCAGGACGCAACTCCAAGTTGGGCTGCTCCAACTGTAAGAGTCAAGAGCGCTCCTCAAGCTCCATCAGCTGTTTCAGCAGTACAAACCGAACTCCCAATCATGGATCAAATCTTTACTATCCACCCTCGTTTCTACAATGAAGCTCGCACGGTTGGCGAAAAGTATCGTCAAGGTCAACCTGTTCTTATGAATTTGAGCGACATGGATGAGTCCGAGCGAAAGAGATTAGTTGATTTCGCATCCGGCTTAG
>CAIUFY010000090.1 GCA_903898555.1 uncultured Actinomycetes bacterium | reverse complement strand
ATGAGTGAAACAAGGATCAAGAAGAGTGGAAGGTAGAAACCGCTAAATAGGGTTGCATACCATTCAGGGAATGCAGCGAATGTAGCTCCACCTGCAACGAGCAACCAGACTTCGTTGCCGTCCCAGACAGGTCCGAGTGTTGTTAACACCGCGCGACGTTCTGCTTGATTCTTTGCAACGACCTTAAGCAAGATTCCAACACCAAAGTCGAAACCTTCAAGGATGAAATAGCCGACCCAAAGGACGACGATGATTGTGAACCAGAATGAATTTAATGACATTTTTTATTCGCCTCCTCTTAGTAAGCCATAGTTAGTTGTTTACCATCATTGGCATCGCTGCCTTCAATGGCTGGCTGTGGACCCATCTTTATGGTCTTTGCCATTAATCCGAATTCAATGACTGCTAGCACGCCATAAAGGAGTGTGAAGACAATCATCGTGAAGGCAACCGAACCGGCGCCAACTGTTGGGCTGACAGCATCTTTTGTCTTAAAGAGTCCAAAGACAATCCATGGCTGGCGAGCACTTTCGGTAAAGATCCAACCAAAGCTGATACCGATAAGTGGCAAGAAAGGCATTGTGATTGCTGCGCGGTTAAACCACTTGCTTGTTGGTAGCGCACCCTTACGCATGCGCCACAACATAAATCCTGCTAGCAAGAGAGCAAGTCCGCCAAAGCCAATCATCAAACGGAATGACCAGTACGCAAGCCAGATTACTGGTGTGTAGCTGTCGTTTCCGTATTGTTTGTCGTATTGCTTTTCAAGATCATTAACGCCTTCAACAACACCATCAGTCTTTCCTGTAGACATCACTGAAAGAAGTGAAGGAATACCGATTTGGAAGACGGCATGAGATCCATCGAGTGAACCAATAGTTAAGAGTGAGAATGGAGCAGAAGCCTTCGAGTCGTATAGACCTTCAGCAGCAGCCATCTTCATTGGTTGTTGTTGTGTCATTACTCGTGCTGAGAAGTCACCAGATACAACAACGAGTAAGAATGAGATGATGATTGTGATTGCGCCCATTTTCATAGCCGGACGAGCAACCTCAATATCTTTGTTCTTTAGCATCAACCATGCGCCTACACCTGCGAAAAGAGCGCCGGATGCGAGGAATGCAGAAGGGATGACGTGGAAGAAAGCAGATAGCGCCGTCTTCTGGGTCAAGACCGTAACAATATTTGTGAGCTCTGCGCGGCCACGTGTTGCATTCAAAATGTAACCCGTTGGGTGCTGCATAAATGAGTTAGCAGCAAGAATAAAGTAAGCCGAAAGGAGTGTGCCTGTCGCGGCTAACCAGATGGATGCAAGGTGCATCTTCTTTGGTAGGCGATCCCAACCAAAAATCCACATTCCAAGGAATGTTGATTCAAGGAAGAAGGCAAGCAAGCCTTCCATCGCAAGAGGTGCTCCGAAGATATCGCCTACAAATCTGCTGTATGCAGACCAGTTCATTCCGAACTGAAATTCTTGGACGATTCCGGTAACAACACCGAGTGCAAAATTTATAAGGAACAACTTTCCGAAGAACTTAGTTGCTCGTAAGTACTTGTCCTTATTGGTGCGATACCAGGCTGTTTGGAAACCAGCGACTAGGAATCCTGAACCAATTGTGATTGGGACAAAGATAAAGTGATAAACGGTTGTAATGGCGAATTGCCATCTTGCTAGAGATAGTGCATTCATTGGATTCTCTCCCTTTCCTGTGCCAATCGTTGCACTGGGAAAATGGTGAGAGCTTGAAAATTAGGGTGGGCTGCCCCACATCTATTTTTTCACGCGTAATAATTGCGATTAATAAGTCTGCAGGAGTGCTGACACTCAGCCGGGTTCTCTTCTATTCGTTGATTGAAGCTTCGAATTGGCTCGCATAAAGATCGTAATAGAAGCCCTTCGCAGCCATTAGCGCATCATGAGAACCCTGCTCAACTAGGCCACCTTTATCCATTACGAGAATGACATCAGCATCGCGAATAGTTGAAAGTCGGTGGGCAATAACAAACGATGTTCGACCCGTGCGAAGTTTTGCCATAGCTTGCTGAACTAGGACTTCGGTGCGGGTATCTACGGAAGATGTTGCTTCATCCAAAATGAGAATTGCAGGATCTGCCATAAATGCGCGAGCAATCGTCAACAATTGACGTTCTCCATTTGAAACCGTCGAATTATCATCGGTTAAAAGAGAGTCATATCCAGCAGGAAGTGAACGCATGAAGTGGTCGATATTCGCCGCTTGCGCCGCTTCTTCCACTTTCTCATCTGTCGGAGTGCTACTTCCGTAACCAATGTTTTCGCGCATCGTTCCACTAAAGAGCCACGTATCTTGTAGAACCATTCCAAATTGACGACGCAAATCATCGCGCTTGTAATCTCGGATATCGACGCCATCCAAAAGAATGGCACCTTCCCAGATGTCGTAGAAGCGCATCATCAAATTAACAAGTGTTGTCTTTCCAGCGCCAGTTGGTCCAACAATCGCAACAGTCTGTCCTGGTGTGACACTGAGGTTGAATTTTTCAAGAAGAGGTTGGTCTTGCTTGTATCGGAATGCAACATCCTTAAATTCAATCTTGCCAACAGCTCGGCCGATTTCTTTCGGCGCCACTGGATCTGCATCTTCTTCCTTCGCATCAAGAAGTTCAAAGAGACGTTCGGCCGATGCAACTCCTGATTGAACAACGTTCATGAGTCCAGCGATTTGGGCCAATGGCATTCCAAACTGGCGTGAATATTGAATAAATGCCTGCACATCACCAAGGCTCATTGAGCCGGTAGCCACTCGATATCCGCCAAGAACAGCTATTGCCACATAAATGAGGTTTGAAACCAATTGGGTAACAGGTTGGATAACACCTGAAATAAATTGAGCTTTGAATGAAGAAGCAAATAGCTCATCATTTAGTTTCTCAAAATCTTTAATTGCTTGCTGGCGTCGACCAAATACCTTCACCAATGAATGGCCTGTGTGCATCTCTTCTACATGTCCATTGAGCTTGCCTGTCCAATCCCATTGCGCAATAAATTGCTTCTGGGATTTCTTGGCGATAAAGATTGAGGCGAACATCGATGCAGGGATTGCAATTAAGGCAACGAGGGCTAGGACAGGACTAATCCAGAGCATCATTGCGAGAACCGAAAGTACAGTCAAAATCGAGTTAAGGATTTGAGCCAGCCCTTGTTGGAGGGAGTTACCAATGTTGTCGATATCGTTTGTGACACGACTTAGAAGATCTCCACGAGATTGTGTGTCGAAGTAACTCAGAGGCAAGCGTCCAATTTTCTCTTCAGCGTTTCTGCGAAGGCGATACAAGGTGCGGTTTGTAACGCCCGCCATTAAGTAACCTTGAATCCAAGAAAATAGTGATGAGAAAAGATAGAGCGCTGTAACTACGGCAATGATTTTCGCAATTGCGTGGAAATCCACACCTTGTCCTGGAACGACACCGCTTTCGTTCAACATTGCAGCTAGGCGAGTTTGACCAGTGCGATTTAGTTGAGCGACGGCATCTGCTTTAGAAATTCCAGCAGGAAGTTTGTGGCCTAGATATCCATAAAAAATATAGTTTGTCGCGCGTCCAAGAAGCTTTGGACCAAACGCGCCAATCGTCACCGAAGTAGTAATAAGAGCTACAACGCCAATCAAAATGCTTCGTTCACTACGCAACTCTGTGAGAAGACGCTTCAGCGAGCCTTTGAAATCCTTTGATTTCGCAGGTGGGCCACCAAAACCACCCATAGGACCACCGCGGGGACCTGCCACTGCTGGACCAGGGCGACGAGTACTCATGATGCCGCCTCCTCTGGGCTTAACTGCGACAAGACAATTTCTTGATATGTCTTGCAACTTTCCATGAGGTCGGCATGTTTACCGATACCCTCAATTTTTCCATTGTTCAAGACGATAATTTGATCTGCTTTCATAATTGTTGAAACACGTTGCGCAACAACGATGAGCGTTGAATCTTTTGCGTGCGCTTCTAGAGCGGCGCGGAGTTTTGCATCCGTTGAGAAATCCAAGGCGCTAAAGGAGTCATCCAAGATATAGAGCTGAGGATTCTTCACGATGGCACGCGCGATTGAAAGACGCTGACGTTGGCCGCCGGAGAAATTAGTACCGCCTTGTGAAACTGGCGAACTAAGCCCTTCTTCTTTTTCTTTCACAAATCCATCTGCTTGCGCAACTTCAAGAGCGGTCCACAACTCTTCATCGGTTGCATCAGCCTTTCCGTAGCGCAGATTTGTAGCAACAGTTCCTCCGAATAGAAAAGCGCGCTGTGGAACAAATCCAATTTCAGACCAGACATCTTCAAGTGGCTGATCTCTAAGGTCTACCCCATCCATAAGAACCTGTCCTGAGGTTGCGTCGATAAAGCGTGGGATCAAATTCAATAACGTTGTTTTTCCTGAACCAGTCGAACCTACGATTGCAGTCATTCCACCAGGTTTTGCTTTAAATGAAATTCCGCTTAGGACCGGATGTTCTGCTCCTGGATAACGAAATTCCACATCTTTAAATTCGATGACGCCCTTGCGAGATGTAGGGGTCTTTGGTGTGAGGGTTTCAACAACCGAAGACTCTGTCATCAGAACTTCCTGGATGCGCTCAGCGCTTGCTTCAGCGCGAGGAATCATGAGGGACATCATCACGGCCATCATGACGCTCATAAGAATCTGCATGATGTAGGAGAGGAATGCCGTCAGATTTCCAATTGGCATAGACCCTGAATCAATGAGCTTGGCACCAAACCAAATAACTGCGATAGATGACATGTTAAGAATGAAAATAAGCGCTGGGAACATAATTGCAAATGTGCGCGTGACGCTTAGATTGGTCTGCATAAGTTCTTCGTTCGCAACAGCGAAACGTTCCTCTTCATAGCCAGTCTTTACAAAAGCTCGGATGACACGTACTCCTGCAATCTGTTCACGCAGAACAAGATTGATTCGATCGATACGGGTCTGCATTACGCGGAAGAGTGGAACGATGCGTCGAAGCAACCAAAAAATAAGAAGTCCCATTGCGGGGACGGCAACAAGCAAGAGTCCAGAAAGTTTCACATTTGTCTTAAGCGCCATAATGACAGCGCCAACACCTGTAAGCGGAGCAGCGACCATCATGGTTAGGCCCATAAAGAGAACCATCTGAACTTGCTGGACGTCATTTGTGTTGCGAGTGATCAGAGACGGTGCGCCAAATTTATTAAGTTCGCGGGTGCTAAATCGTTCGACAGAGACAAAGACCTCTTTGCGGACATCACGGCCAAAGGACATCGAGACCTTCGAGCTGAAATAGGCGATGATCACCGAGGCGCCGATGATGAGCGCAGAAATTGCAAGCATGTATGCGCCGATGCGCCAGATATAGCCGATATCGCCCTTTGCCACCCCGTTATTGATTAGGTCGGCGTTCAGGTTAGGCAGGTAGAGATTTCCAATAGATTGCACAAGTAATAGGAATACAACTATCCAGACCATGCGCTTATATGGGCGCAAGAACTCCCTCAGGGTTTTGATTAACAAATGCGAGACTCCAGTTTTCTGTTAACCGCAGTATTCCACTAAAGTTTCATTTATGCCTGACTTCGATATAAATGAAGAAGAACTCAAAGCACGCCTTGACCCCTTGTCCTATGAGGTTCTCCGTAAGGGTGCAACCGAGCGCCCCTTCACCGGTGAGTACACCGATACGGACAAAGTAGGAAGTTATCGCTGCAAAGCATGTGGAAATGAACTTTTTAAGAGTGAAACAAAATTTCACTCTGGTTGTGGGTGGCCTTCTTTCTACGCACCTACGTCACAAGATGCTGTCATATTGCTTGAGGATGACTCACTAGCGCCACGCATCCGCACCGAAGTCCGTTGTGCAAATTGTGATTCTCACCTTGGCCATGTTTTTAAGGGCGAAGGTTATGACGTACCAACCGATGAACGTTGGTGCATCAACTCAGTTTCTTTAATTCTTGAAGATCGCTAAAAACTAAGACTGTCCTCTTTTAGCATTTCTGCGAGAAGAGATAACTCCGGTATCAAATCCGGCTAAATGCAATCCACCGTGAAATCGAGCATGCTCAATTTTTAAGCATCGATTTTGCACAACTGATATTCCCGCCGCCGCGCCTCGTTCTGCAGAAACCTGATCTTCGATTCCAAGTTGCATCCAAAAAACCTTGGCTTTAATCGCAATTGCTTCATCAAGAACTCCAGGAATATCCGATGCTTTGCGGAAAACATCAACAATATCGATTTGCTCAGGAATATCGGCGAGTGATTTATAAACAGGGTGTCCAAGAAGCGTTTCTAAACGTGGATTTACAAAAAATAATTTGAAGTGGCTTGAAGATAATAAGTAGGTGGAAACAAAGTAAGAAGCTCTCGCTGGATTATCAGACGCGCCAACTATCGCAACATTTGTCGAGTTTTTCATTAACTCCAGGCGTTCGCGAGCGTTTGGTTCAGACCAAATCATGAACGTGTCCTTCCGGTTGCTGAAGTGAGCGCTTGATCCAAATCCCAAATAATGTCTTCAACATCCTCAATTCCAACACTTATGCGAATCAAGTCTTGTGGAACGCCAGCTTCAGCTAGCTGTTCATCGCTCAATTGACGGTGAATGGTTGAGGCTGAATGGATAACCAAGGTTCTAACATCTCCAATGTTTGCAAGATGGCTAGCGATTTTTACTGAGTTAATGAATGCTTCACCTGTTTGGCGACCCGTCATTGTTTCAGTGGGTTTAACGCCAAAGGAGAAGACAGCGCTTGGGCCCTTAGGTACAAGCATTTTTGCTCGCTCGTAATGAGGGTGTGAAGGCAAACCCGCATAGGTTACCCAGGCAATTCGAGAATCGGATTCCAACCATTCGGAAACTTTCTTTGCATTTGCAACATGCTCTTCCATGCGTTGCGGAAGCGTTTCGATTCCTTGTATCAAAATAAATGCTGACATAGGAGAGAGTGATGGACCAATGTCACGAAGTTGTTCAGAGCGAATCTTTGTTAAGAAACCATATTCACCAAAGTTATCCCACCATGAAACTCCGCCGTAGGAAGGAACTGGTTGGGTCATCATCGGGAAGTTTCCATTACCCCAGTTAAATCGGCCTGCATCGACAATAACGCCGCCCAAAGTTGTTCCGTGTCCACCCAAGAATTTTGTTGCTGAATGAATGATGATGTCTGCGCCGTGATCAAATGGACGCAATAGGTATGGACTTGCAACCGTGTTATCGATGATTAGCGGAATGTTTGCAGCGTGAGCAACTTTTGCCAGACCTTCGATATCTGCAATCTGACTTGAAGGATTAGAAATTGCTTCTGCAAAAATGAACCGAGTTTTATCGGTAATCGCTGCAGCAAAATCTGCTGGGTTGTCACCTTGAATGAATGTTGTTTCGACTCCGAATCGGCGAAGTGTCACATCAAGTTGAGTAACCGTTCCACCGTAAAGATTTGATGAAGCAACGACATGATCGCCACTTCCAGCAAGTGCTGCGAAAGTTAGGAATTGCGCAGCTTGCCCGCTACTTGTCGCGACCGCTCCGATGCCACCTTCAAGTGCCGCAATCTTTTCTTCCAAAGCAGCAACAGTTGGGTTACCAATTCGCGAATAGATATTGCCGTACTTTTGAAGAGCAAAAAGATTTCCAGCATCTTCCGTACTTTCAAAGACAAAAGAGGAGGTCTGGTAGATAGGAACTGCGCGAGCACCGGTCTGTGGATCAGGTGATGACCCTGCATGCAAAGCACGCGTTCTAAATCCAAATACGCGTTCAGTCTGCTTCTTTTCTGCCTCACTCATCCCCCAAAAGTACTTGGAATCGCACGAGATTTGTAATTGGCTCCGGGCTCTCTTGGCTAACTAAACTCGTCCCATGAAACGATTTATCAAGAAGGCTTTCAAGCCATTTTGGGATCGCAAGATTTGGCTCCGCCAGATAACGGTTGCAGCTATCGCTTCGGCAGTCGCCTGGTTTGTGGGTAACTCCCTGATGCATAACGGCGCAGTGGTCGCGGCAATCGTCTGTTCGCTAACGATTCGCATTAGCCTTCATAAATCAGTTCGCGAAGGATTCGGCCAGATAGTAGGCACCGCAATCGGAGCAGTAATCGCACTCTTGACGGTGCATCTTTTTCACGTAGGAGTGATTTCAATTGCAACGACAATGTTGTTATGTGCCGTCATTGCTCGCGCTCTTCGCCTAGATGAAGTGGCTTCCATAAACGTTCCCGTAACCGCTCTGATTGTTTTAGGACCTGGCGTTAGTGAAAGCACTGCTACAAACCGCCTGCTCTCAACCCTTATCGGAGCGACAGTTGGAATTATTTTTTCCTATTTCTCTCATCCTTCAACTCCAGCTGGTCGAACTATCGAACAAGTAAGCGGGCTTGGTAGAAAGTGCGCAAAGTTGTTGAGCGACATGTCCAATGGACTGCGTATGGATTACACCCAACAAGAAGCAGGGAAATGGCTTGCCCGTGGCCGCCTTCTTGTCGATTTAATTCCGAGTATTCGTTCGCAAGCCGATGAAGCAACGAGTTATGCAAAGTGGTCGCCACTCGCTCCCCTTGATGAAGCACAACTTCTTTCACTTCGTGCAACAGCAATGGAACACACTGTTGTGCAAGTTCGTGGGATAGCCCGCGCACTATTTGATGCTTCAATAGAAGGAGATTTGCCTGAGGGCATTCGACTTGAAATTGGCGACGCGCTAAAAGCTGCAAGCAGTGCAATCACTTCTAAAGTAGATCTAGTAAATGAAAAGTACCAATTCGTGGATGTCACTATTGCCGATGACCTTCGAATTCAAGCAAAAACCCTAAGCAACTCGTTGTTGGATCACAATGAAAAAATTTCGCACGAGCAGATGCTTCGTTGCATGACTATTGCTTCCAACATAAAGATTATTTCTGACTCCCTGGATGAATCATCTCCAGCTCTTGGAGACATTGAATCTGAGGGTAATTAGGCTTCAGAAGCGAGCTCCGCAGCCTTCTTGGCAATATCCGCTTCGCCTACGATTGCTTTCGTTCCAATTAACTTTATCAACGCAGCCGCAGCGTAAGAACCTTGGGTAAGAACACCGCCTGCGAGAACAACAGTGTGCGAATATGAACCGAGCAAGTGCTGCATTCGACCTTTGAGAATATTAAGTTCGCCTGCTGCCATTTCAAGAATTAGTTGGGCATTATGGTCTCCCGTTGTCGCTGCATCTGAAACTAAGCGAGAGAGAGATGCAATTGCAGAACGGTGCTCGGAGTAAACAAAGTTTCGAATTCCTACCCAATCTTTAGCGCCAACTTCTTCAAGTATGGTGGCGTGAAATCCCGAAAGTGTCTGCCCCATTTCAAGAGCATGGAGACATGAGCGAATTGCTTCGCGGCCAATCCAGTATCCCGCACCTTCATCGCCGAGCAGATATCCCCAACCTCCCATACGTTTTATTGAGTTCTCTTTAGTAATGTGTACTGCAATAGATCCGGTTCCTGCATAAATCAAGATACCCTCACCAGGCTCTAGGTGCGCACGATATGCAAGCTCCATATCACTGACTCCGGTGAACTCTGCAGAAGGAAAATATTCTCCGAATAATGTTTTAGTAATTGCATAATCGTTTTCGGCCAGGGAGAGACCTGTAATACCGGCATAAATTCCCTTTACTTTGTCAGTCTTTTCAGCAATCTCTGTAAGCACTTCACGGATACGCGCAAGGGATGTGTCCTTATAGATATGGCCATCCATCGGAAGAGTCCGTCCAGTTGCGATGGTGCGATTGCCATCTAGAAGAACCCACTTTGTAGCGCTTGCTCCTGCATCAATTCCTAAAAAAGCCATGCCTTAGCCTTTCACAGCGCCTGCGGTCAGACCCTTAATAAATTGCTCTGAAAGGACTAAATACAAAATAATAAGTGGGAGGGCGGCGATGAGAAGACCGGCGAAGATAATTCCCCATTGAGAGGAGTATTCACCGAAGAAGAGCGTAAGACCTTGCATGATTGTCTTCTTCTCAGGTGACTGAATAAAGACTAATGGCAAGAAAAAGTCATTCCAGATTGGAATCGCTGAATAAATCGCAACAATTGCTATGCCAGGTTTTACGAGCGGAACAAGTACCTTGCGCAAGACCTGGAGCTCACTTGCTCCATCCACGCGTGCTGCGTTATCGAGATCAACAGGGAGGCTGCGAAAAAAGCCACTCATAATGAAGATGCCAGCAGGCAGTGCTCCAGATGCGTAAACCAGAATCAATCCGAGCTGTGAATCCAGAAGATGCATCCACTTCAATTGAATGAAGAGCGGGAGAATTGCAAGTTTTGCAGGAACGAGCATGCCGGAGAGAATAAAACCTGTCACGAGAGACTGACCCTTGAATGAATAACGGCCAAGCACAAAACCGGCTCCGAGCGAGAAGACCAAAATGAATATAAGCGATCCACCGGTAATAATCACGGAGTTCTTCAAATACGTCGCAAATGCTCCGTCTGCCCAAACTTGAGAGAAGTTCTGCCAGTATGGGTGGGTTGCAAGCTTCATTGGATTTGAAGCAAAGTCATTGCTGCTACGAAGTGAAGAGTTGATGAGAAAAAATACGGGTAGCAAAATTGAGAACGAATTAAAAATAAGAACTGCACGGAAGAAAACTTTTGAGGTGAGAAGTTTCATTATGCCTCCACCTCACGAGCGCGGAGGAATTTGGAACCGTACGTTGCGCCAACTCCAACAACTGCAAAGATAATGACTCCGAGTGCCGAGCCAATGCCGATTTGGTTAGCGCCAGAATCAACAGAGCCAAATGAGAGACGGTAGAACATCAGGGCGAGTGTGTCTGTCGCGCCGGCTGGCCCTCCACTAGATCCGCCAAGAACATAAGGAAGATCAAACCATTCAAATGCTCCGATAAAAGTCAGAATTGTCACGATAGTCATGGAGGGCGCAAGAAGTGGCAGGAGAATCTTGCGGAAAATTTGTCCTTCAGTGGCTCCATCAATACGGGCTGCTTCAACATAGTCGGTACTGATTGCATTAAATCCTGCAAGAAAGATTATTGTTGGGAAACCAACCCAACGCCACAAGTTAATGAAAACCAATGTTGGAAGCGCTGTCGAAGTATTCCCAAGCCACGTTTGCGCCGCAAAGTCCCAATGGATTGCGTGGAAAATGTAATTTACTGGACCATAAAAAGGATTAAGGATTGATTGCCACATGTAGCCGACAATAACCAGCGAGAAAATAACTGGGAAAAAAGCGACGGTGCGGAAAAATCGTTGCCCGCGTGGAGCTTTGAAGAGTGCGTAAGCAAGCAGGATTCCGATGGATGTTTGGACGATGTAAATCCCAACGAAGACCAAGATATTGTGTCGAAATGCCATTAAGAGTTGGTCTTTGAATGGGAATGCGAAGAGGCGGCGAAAGTTTTCTAGCCCCGCGAATGAACCGCGTTGAAATCCTTGCCAGTGAAAGAAGGCATAGGACAAAGTAGTTAGCGCAGGGATAGAAGTGAATACAAGGACAGTCAATAAACCCGGAAGCAGCAACACTGCTGCCATCCTATTTTGTTGACGTTTTAGCCCTTGTTTTGCCATTCCTCTTCTAATCCCTGCGCTCTCTAGTAGTTAGTTATTAACAGTTCCTATTTGCCAGCAAGTGGCTTGTACCAAGTTGCCACGCCATCTTGGATGGTCTTAGCAAGTTCAGCAACGGTTTGAGTTCCAGCTGCAACCTTTTGGAATCCCGGTTGCATGATTGATGAACTTGTTGGTGTTCCATAACGGAAGCCAACAAGTGTCAAGAATGGAGTTCCCATCGTAGGAATCTTCTGCTGCATCTGCGCAATAGCAGGTTCAGAAGAAGTGATGCCAGATAGAGGAGGAATCCAACCGAGCTGGTTTGCAGCAGCAGTCAAGAAAGCCTTGCTAGACAAGAAGTTAAGGAACTTGATTGCCTCGGCCTTATGCGAAGTTTTTGCGTTGACCGCAAATGCGCCGTCAGCCCACGTTGTGACATAGCGACGTCCACCAACCGTTGCGGCTGGCCCAGGGAACCAACCTACCTTGAGATTTGGATTCAAAGAACGGAAATATGAAATTTCATAGTTACCGCCAATGTAGAACGCAGCTTTGCCATTAGCAAAGAGTCCACGCGCTGTGTTGTAATCCAAACCAGATGCACCAGCAGGCATGTACTTATAAAGATCTGTCTCTGCCTTAAGTGATGCAACAAACGCCGTATCAGTGAATGTCTTTTTGCCAGCTACAAGATCATTGAAGAAGCTGCTTCCACCGTAGTAAGCAGGGGCAAGTGCACCCCACATTTGTTCAAGTCCTGGTGCATATCCAGTTCCATTTCCAAGAGGTGTGATGCCAGCGGCCTTCACCTTTTGGAGAACTGAAAGGAATGACGACATGCTTGTAGGCATGACGGTTACGCCAGCTTTAGAAAGTAGGTCTGGGTTGTACATAACACCTAGTACAGATGTTGAGTAGGGGAAACCGAATTGCTGCTTATCGGTGTAGCCCTGTGCTCCAGCAAGCATCCCTGGTGCAACTTTTGCAAGCGCAGGAACATCCTTGGTTGTGAGAGCTAAGAAGTTACCAGCATCTGAAAGGTTGGCCATACCGCCGTACGCACGGATCTGCATAACGTCTGGGCCTTTGCCTGCAGTAAGTGCAGTTGCAAGAGTTGCGTTGTAATCAGTCGCAACATAAGGCGTGAACTTCACTGAAATTCCAGTGCTTTTTAGGAACATGGCTGCTTCTGCCTCGTAGAAAGCCTTATCTTCTGGACGCCAGCTCCAGAATGAAAGTTCTACAGCTGCATGTGCTGATGATGAAACAACTGCTGGGACAACAATTGTTGTCGCTGCAATTGCCGCGGCTAGCAAGCCACGAAGGCTGCGTTG
This sequence comes from uncultured Actinomycetes bacterium, assembly GCA_903898555.1. Lineage (GTDB taxonomy): Bacteria > Actinomycetota > Actinomycetes > Nanopelagicales > Nanopelagicaceae > PALSA-747. Next base: position 4,698 of record CAIUFY010000090.1, on the reverse strand, counting down.
CATCTTCGTCACTTATTTCCTCCTCGGGTTCGGGTTTTTGTTTGTGAACGAGATTTACTTGTTTCAGAAGTAGCGCTCGTTTTCTTGCCAGAACGACTACCAACAGCCGCCCTAGATACTTCTAGAGCAGATTTGGTCTCACTCCAGTTTCTTTGCGCCATTGCAACGCAAAGACAATCGACCACCGTTAACTGCGCGATTCGACTCGCGGTCGCCCCGCTTCGGAAGGTGGTTTCCCGAGCAGATGTATACAAAACTAAGTCAGCAATTGAACTTCCAACTGATCGATGGCTGTTGGTAATCAAAACAATCTTCACGCCTCGCGCTTTAAATTCATTCATTACATCAACAACATCAAGAGTTGTACCGCTGTGGCTTACTGCAACAAGAACATCGCCTTTACCAAGTAGTGAAATTGACGTGAGTGCAGAATGCGCATCGCGCCATGCGATTGCGGGTTTAGAAAGACGATTTAGTTTAAGTTGAAGATCCATTGCAACATAACCAGATGATGCAAGTCCGATGATTCCAATCGTTTTTGCGTTCTCCCATGAGTCGACGACCTTCTTGAAAGTTGGGACGTCAAGCCGTTCCGCTGTGGATTGAATAGCAATTGAATCCGCTAGCGCAATCTTGCGAATAATCTCTGCCTCATTATCGTCAACGGTGATGCCGCCATCAAGATTTGATATGAAACCACTGTTGGAATTTAACCGACTAACTTCGCCCACAAGCGCCATGCGAAAATCTGGATAACCTTTATAGCCAAGCGCTTTACTAAACCGGACAACGGTTGCGACCGATGTATCGCTAAATGCAGCAAGTTGGGAGATGTTCATTTCTGCGACTTGATCAGGATTATCAATAACTAATTGCGCAATCGCGGCTTCGCTGGCATGAAGTGAGTCAAACGAATTTCTAATTTCACCTAGAAGGTCGCTGTATTGCTTTCCAGCCACTCGAAGAGCCAGTGTTGTGCTTACCATAGGGCTCCCCTTCTGTGAAAAAAAGTTTCTTGATTTCTTTGAGTTGATGAAAATTATCGCCATAACTGCCAAGAAGCAAGCACCTTGAGATAACGATTACGTTAAGAAAGACTGCAGCGAAGTGGTTCGAATGACCTAATCGAGCGCTTGGCGGATGCGGTTGGAGGCGCCTCGCAGACGCTCTCGCGCTTTTTCCGCATCCAAGTCGAGCAAAATCATCAAGATAGCGACCTTTACTACCTGTCCCGATGCTTCAAGAGCTGCCGTCGACTCTGCTCGGGTAGCGCCAGTCGCGTTCTCGATAATGCGAAGGGCGCGGTCTTGGAGCTTTGCATTAGTGATTTGGAGGTCGACCATAAGATTTCCAAAGGTCTTTCCAAGACGAATCATCGTCACAGTAGAAATCATGTTGAGCACTAATTTTTGAGCTGTTCCTGATTTCAATCGCGTCGAACCAGCAAGGAGTTCTGGACCAGAATCAACTTCAATCGCATAATTAACGCCAGCAGAAATTTCAGAGTTTGGATTGCAAGTAAGGCTAATTGAAAGTGCACCAACACTTTGGGCGTACTTTAATCCTCCAAAAACATATGGCGTGCGACCGCTGGCCGCGATTCCTACAACTACATCGCGAGGTGTAAGTGAAATTGATTTCAGATCAACTTCGCCCGCTGTGGGATCATCTTCGGCACCTTCTACGGCCTGACGAAGCGCATTGTCTCCGCCTGCTATAAATGCAATAACTTCATCTGGTGAAACAGAAAAAGTTGGGCCGCACTCTGCAGCGTCTAGTACGCCAAGTCGTCCTGAAGTTCCGGCTCCCAAGTAAACTAGGCGCCCACCTTGCATCATGCGCTCGACAATATCTTCAATTGCTGCGCCAATAACTGGAAGAACTTTTGCAACAGCTTTTGGAACCTCTGAATCACTCTCGTTCATTACTTCAAGGAGTTCGGAAACCGACATAACGTCAAGAAGGGCGAACTTTGCATCGACTTGCTCTGTACGAAGTTGCGCTAGCTTCTGGCCTTCAATATCGGACATGTGTAAAGAGTAAAGCAGAATTCCTATTCTGGAGGCAGGATTCCCATCAATTCAGAGCATCTAGCTTGAAGTAAAAGATCATCTCCGCTCAAGACGAGCCTTTTATCCCTCGATAACTCCCCATGAACAATAGAAACATCACGGGCGCGCAGATCAAAGGCTTTTGCAACAACTTTAGCCACCGCTTCATTAGCCTTTCCATCAACGGCAGGAGCTTGAACCGCAACAACTAAGCGGGGCGGATCGCCTGCAACGCCGCCGACACGATTATTCTTCGCGTTTGGGCGGACCCGGATTTCGATGGTGATCACGGGTTCATTCTATTTTGCACCGGTCACACAACTACACTTCTGAAATGCCTATTGATGCCACTAATCCCTTTGCCCTACGCAGCACTCTTGAATACGAGTTGCCTCCATTTGCTCTGATCAAAGAGGAGCATTATCTGCCAGCCTTTTACGCAGGCTGCGAGGAGCAACTTCAAGAAGTTGAAGAAATCACCTCCTCAGGAGAACCGACTTTTGAAAACACCCTCGTCGCACTTGAGAAGAGCGGCCAGCTATTAACTCGCATGCTCATGGTTTTCTATAACAAGTCTTCTAGCGACACAAGTGATTCCCTCATCGCTATTGAAGAAGAAATTGCACCAAAGTTGGCGGCGCATTCTGACGCAATAAAGCTCAATCCTGATCTTTTTGCACGTATTAAGAAGTTATATGAAAGCCGCGGATCACTTGGACTAAACGAGGAAGATGCAAATCTTCTCGACAAGTACTACACGGATTTCATACATGCAGGTGCTCATCTGTCAGCTGAACAACGCGAAGTTCTTATGGGTCTAAACGAACAGCTTTCAAAATTGCAAACTCAATTCGATAAGAGCGTTCTTGCCGATACGAATGATCTTGCAGTTGTCGTTGATGACGTTAAAGAGCTCGAAGGACTTAGCGAGAATGAAATTGCTGCATGTTCGGCAGCTGCGGCTGACCGAGGACTTGAGGGCAAGTATTTAATTACCGCTGTGAACTTCAGCGGCCATCCTCTTTTAGCATCGCTCAAGAATCGCGAATTGCGCAAGAAGATTATGCAAAACTCCCTGCTTAAAGCCAATCGCAATAACGAAAATGACACAAAGAAGTTTTTGGTGGAAATGGCACTTCTTCGCGCGCAACGTGCGGAGTTGTTTGGGGTTAAGACTCACGCCGAATATTCACTGCAAACTTCAACGGCAAAGAGCCCGGTAAATGTTCACAAAATGCTCCGCCAAATTGCTCCTGCAGCAGTTCGAAATGCAAAGGCAGAAGCTGCTGATCTTCAAAAAGCAATCGGCACGGAGTTTGAGTTGGAATCTTGGGACTGGGACCTTTATACCGAACAGGTTCGCCTTGAGAAATACAACGTTGATACAACAGCAATGCGTCCTTACTTTGAACTCGAAAGAGTTCTCGAAGATGGCGTTTTCTTTGCCGCAAAGAAACTTTTCGGGATTTCATTTAAAGAGCGCAGAGATTTAGTTACTTACCATCCTGAGGCACGTGCCTTTGAAGTATTTAATGAGGATGGCACCAAACTCGGCTTATTCATCGGGGATTTCTATACGCGCGACTCCAAACATGGCGGTGCGTGGATGAACAACCTCGTTGATCAGAATTACCTATTCAATCAACTTCCAGTTGTTGTTAATAACCTCAACATCCCAAAGCCACCAGCAGGTCAACCAACGCTGCTCACATTTGATGAAATCGTTACTCTCTTCCACGAGTTCGGACATGCACTTCATGGCCTGTTATCTCAGGTGAAATACATCCGCACATCTGGCACAAATGTGGAGCGTGATTTCGTCGAGTTCCCATCACAGGTAAATGAAATGTGGATCTTGTGGCCTGAGGTTGTGCAGAACTACGCACGCCATCATGAGACTGGCGAAAAGTTGCCTCAAGAGTGGATCGACAATCTTGAAGCTGCCAAAACTTTCAACGAAGGACATGCGACAACAAGTTATCTTGCTGCAGCAATCCTTGATCTTGCATGGCACGAACTTGAGACTGGCGACAGTGTTGATGACGTCGTTGCATTTGAAAAGAAGGCCATCGAAGATTACGGCCTAGATTTCGGACCCGTTCCAACTCGTTACCGCTCTACCTACTTCAGCCATATCTTTGCTGGAGGTTATTCGGCTGGGTATTACGGTTACATTTGGTCGGAAATCTTGGATGCCGAAACCGTTGATTGGTTTAAAGAAAACGGTGGACTCTCACGCAAGAATGGCGAACATTTCCGTAAGCAACTACTTGGTCGCGGTGGATCAATTGATTCGATGCAAATGTTTAAAAACTTTCGTGGGCGCGAGGCCACGATTGAGCCACTACTTAAACGCCGAGGACTTAACTAAGTCTTTTTAAATACGAGTGGGCCCAGACAGGCTCGAACTGTCGACCCACGGATTAAAAGTACGTTGTTTCCTTATCCACCTTTGTCCTGCTTTGTGTAGGGAAGTCTACTCCACGCGGGGGACATGCGAAAAGGTCGTTAAGGTGTCTTATCCAGAAGGTTTAATTGCATCCAAGAACTGCATCCAACCCCTACCTCGGACTAGTCCGTTGACTGGGGAACAGATCAGTGCTCACTTTGTTTTTTTAGGCTACTGCTCAGCATCGTGCCACTTACT
>CAIUFY010000089.1 GCA_903898555.1 uncultured Actinomycetes bacterium | reverse complement strand
GGTGGGGCTCGGTGCTGCGCTGCAATATCTTTCGTACTTGGGAATGGAAAACGTTCATGCTTGGGAAAGTGAACTTGCTCAATACGCTCTTGATCAAATTTCAGTTTTGCCTGGAGTGCAAATAGTCGGGCCTGCGAATATCGAAAATCGCGGCGCGGTTATCTCATTCACAATTGAAGGTATTCATCCTCACGATGTCGGTCAGGTATTAGACCAGCATGGAATTGCTGTTCGAACTGGCCATCACTGCGCGTGGCCACTTATGAGAAAGCTTGGAATTGTCGGAACAACCCGAGCATCCTTCTATATCTACAACACAATGTCGGATGTCGATTCGCTCGTTGAAGGAATCAAATCGGCACAAGAATTTTTTAAGGTAGGTTAATTCTAGTGGAATTAGAGTCGTTATATCAGGAAGTGATTTTGGACCACTACAAGAGGCCCCATCACAAAGGCTTGAGTGAAGATAAAGATGTACAAGTCCATCACGTGAACCCAAGCTGCGGAGATGAAGTGACTCTAAATCTGACCTTGTCAGATGGTGTAGTAACCAATATTTCGTGGGACGGGGTTGGTTGCTCAATTTCCCAAGCCAGCACATCAATCATGACTGATTTGGTTATGGGCAAAAGCGTCGATCATGCTTATAAGATTCTCGATAGTTTTTCTGAGTTAATGGCAAGCAAAGGAACCATGCAAGGGGATGAAGAACTTCTTGATGATGGTGTTGCCCTCGCGGGGGTTTCAAAATTTCCAGCACGCGTAAAGTGCGCACTGCTGGGTTGGATGGCATTCAAGGATGCCTCCGCTAAAGCTAGTTCAGCAACTGATCGATCGGAGAAAGCATGACGCAGTTAGCTTCTATAGACGATGTAACCGAGGCAATGAAGGATGTAATTGATCCTGAATTGGGTATAAACGTTATTGATTTAGGCCTCGTATACGATCTTCGAGTTGACGAAGGAAATGTTGCAATCCTTGACATGACTTTGACGTCCGCTGCATGTCCATTGCAAGATGTAATTGAAGATCAAACTCGTTCGGTACTTCAAGATCTTACGAGCGATGTGAAAATTAACTGGGTGTGGATGCCGCCTTGGGCGCCGAATAAAATTACAGACGATGGACGCGAGCAACTACGTTCAATTGGTTTTACCGTCTGATACATCTGGCAGTGCTTTGACTGGGGAGTCAAAGTAAACGGTGTTCTTCTTGATAGTTTCACGACCAGCATTTGCAACGATTACCGCCACATATGGAAGTAAGAGCGCCCCGGAGAGGGCAATCCAGCGATAAGGACTTGGCAAAATAACGGTAAGAATGAAGCAAGCCGTTCGGATCATCATTGAAATAAAATAGCGACGAGCGCGCCCAGATTGATCGTTTGTAAGAGATTCCTGAGCGGAAGTAATACTTATTGGCTCATCTTTACCCATAGCAACGAGTATAGGAGAGTTGGCTGCCGGTTTTTCCTCACTTCAAACCGAGGCGAATGCGGGCATACGGAGTAGTAACAGGTATTTTTCTCCCTATGGCAGAGATGACGCAGATAACAGCGAAGAGCGTGACGCCGGACACCACTTCGCGCGTAGTTCTCGTAACCGGAGGCAACAGAGGCATTGGCTTAGCAATTGCTCAAGCATTTAAAGAAAATGGGGACACTGTTGTGGTCTCCCATCGTTCTGGAAACGCCCCTGAAGGTTTGCACGGCGTACTTATGGACGTCACTGATTCGGAGAGCGTTGCCTCGGCGTATAAAGAAATCGAATCTCGATTCGGAACGGTCGATGTGTTGGTGGCGAACGCTGGGATTACAAAAGACGGATTATCACTTCGAATGAGTGAAAGTGATTTTCAGGATGTAGTTAATACAAACCTCACCGGAGCATTTAGAACAGCTCAAAAATCGTTGTCTGGCATGATGAAGAAGAAGAACGGTCGAGTCATATTCATCGGCTCGGTTGTCGGACTTCTAGGTTCTTCTGGGCAGGTTAACTATGCATCAACAAAGAGTGGCTTAGTTGGCATGGCTCGATCCTTTGCCAGGGAATACGGCAGCAGAAATATCACCTTTAATGTGATTGCCCCAGGTTTCGTTGAAACAGATATGACCTCAGTTCTATCAGATGAACTTCGAGAAAAGTATGTTTCTCAAATTCCACTTGGCAGATTTTGTTCTCCAGAAGAAATAGCGGGAGTGGCAACATTTCTTGCATCAAAAGAAGCGGCATACATCACGGGATCGGTAATCCCCGTTGATGGCGGATTAGGAATGGGGCACTAATGGGTCTACTCACAAATAAGAACATCGTCGTAACTGGCGTTCTTACCGACGGGTCAATAGCTTTTCATATCGCTCGACTTGCTCAGGAGGAGGGCGCAAATGTAATCCTCACTGGGTTTGGGCGCGGACTTTCTTTGACCACTCGCATTGCATCTCGCTTGCCTAAGCCAGTTGAAGTTCTTGAGTTGGACGTCACAAACCAGGAACATCTGGATTCATTTGCAGAAAAAGTTAAAGGACACATGCCACATATTGACGGAGTTGTGCACTCAATTGCATTCGCTCCAGAGACTGCACTTGGAGGAAAGTTTCTTCAAACGACGTGGGAGGATGTTTCAACAGCTGTCCAAGTTTCTGCTTTTTCGCTTAAATCTCTAGTCGTAGCTTGCCGTCCACTTTTTAAGCCTGAAGGCGCAAGCGTCGTCGGCCTAGATTTTGACGCGCAAATTGCGTATCCAGCATATGACTGGATGGGGGTATCAAAGGCCGCTTTGGAGTCGACAACTCGTTACCTCGCTCGCGAGCTTGGCAAGGAGAATATTCGAGTTAACCTCATTGCTGCCGGGCCCTTGAAAACCATCGCTGCTAAATCGATACCAGGCTTTGAAATGTTTGAGCACCTGTGGGATCAACGTGCTCCACTCAAGTGGGATGTCTCTGACCCAGTTCCGTCTGCTCAAGGCGTCTGCGCTCTTCTTTCGGATTGGTTCCCTAAAACGACTGGCGAAATCATCCATGTGGATGGTGGATTCCACGCCGTAGCCGGATAAGCCAACCCTGATTTCCTGATTTAGGCGGGCTCGGCTACTATTGAGCCATCAAGTGGAGTTAGCCGCTCCCACCTCGATTATTTGAGTGCTCCCGCAGGTCCATAAAGGATCCGGTGGGCCGAATAATCTGGTCAAGACTCCGCAAGGAGATCGTGCGCCTGCGCCATTTATGGTGTTCTTGGCGAGTTATGCGGCAAATCCACCTGTAAGCAGTGAACTCTATTCATTTACGGGAAGGTGCAGTTATCAGCGCAGATTTACGAATCAACGATCGAATTCGTGTTCCACAAGTTCGTTTGATTGGTTATTCAGGTGAGCAAATCGGTATCGTCGATATTGATACTGCAATGCAAATGGCTGATGAGGTCGGATTAGATCTCGTCGAAATTTCACCAGATGCCAATCCGCCAGTGTGCAAAGTGATGGATTTCGGAAAATATAAGTACGAGTTAGCACAAAAAGTACGCGAGGCACGACAGAACCAAACTCATATCGTTGTGAAAGAGATGCGACTTGGACTCAAAATCGAACCACATGATTACGAAACAAAACGTAATCACATTGAGAAGTTTCTCAAAGGTGGGGACAAAGTCAAAGTAACTGTTCAATTCCGCGGAAGAGAGCAAACTCGTCCAGAGATGGGTTACCGTCTTTTGATGAAACTTGCTGAAGAGTTAGTAGAAGTTGCTGTTGTTGAGTTCGCTCCTAAAAAAGAGGGACGAAGCATGACAATGGTGTTGGGGCCAACTGTAAAGAAGGCTTCACAAAAGACATCTACGAAGAAACCGAAGGTTGCACCACAACAGGCTTCAGTTGCAGAGGAATCTAGCGCTGAGAAGGAAACTGAAGTAGCTCAGTAACGAGTTGCTCAGTTAAGACAGGAGATACACATGCCAAAGATGAAGACCCACAGTGGGGCGAAGAAGACCTTCCGCCTTACCGGTACCGGCAAGGTCATGCACGAGCGCGCAGGAAAGCGCCACCTTTTGGAGCACAAGTCTTCTCGCGTCACACGACGCTTGAGTAAAGACGGTGTTGCAAAAGCTCCATCATCATTTACAGCCAAGCGCATGCTTGGGTTGAAGTAAGGGGTAGCGAAAAATGGCAAGAGTCAAACGCGGTATGCATGCGGCGAAAAAGCGCCGTACAACACTAGAGCGCGCCTCTGGTTATCGTGGACAGCGTTCACGCCTTTTCTCAAAGGCTAAGGAACAAGTTACCCACTCAATGGTTTACGCCTTCGATCACCGTAAGGATAAGAAGGGCGATTTCCGTCAGCTATGGATTCAGCGCATTAACGCTGGTGCTCGCGCCAACGGAATGACTTATAACCGTTTCATCCAAGGCTTGAAGGAAGCTGGCGTAGAAGTTGATCGCCGCCTACTTTCAGAGCTCGCTACAAACGATCCTGCTGCATTTGCAACACTCGTTGAGGTAGCTCGCAAGCACGTAACAGTTTAAGTTCTAATGTCTCATCAAGAGATTACGAGCCTTCACTCGCCGCACGTTGAGCGAGTGAAGGCTCTTTTAGGTTCTCGCGGAAAGAAGATTCGGACTGCCGAGCATGTTTTTGTCGCAGACGGAATGCAATCCTTGAGAGTTGCGCTCTCGCCTAAGACTAAATTTGCTCCTCATATCCAAAAAATATTTGTAACAGCCGAAGGTCGCTTAAAACTTGAAAGCGAATTTTTGTCCGAGATGGCGAACTTTGACGTGGTCAACGTGAGTGATGCGGTCATGAATGCGATGACAGAGACTCAATCGCCGCAAGGCGTATTAGCGTTATGTAAGTACTTTCCGCATGACTTGGAATCTATTTCAACGGCTCGGAAGATTGCATATTTCTGGCAACTCCAAGATCCAGGAAACGCTGGAACAGCTATAAGAACTGCCGATGCTTGTGGCTTTGATGCAGTGGTATTTTCTGAATTGAGTGTCGATGTATTTAGCCCGAAAGTTGTGAGGTCTACCGCTGGATCGTTGTGGAATATCCCCGTTGTTGAGGGAGTCTCGCTAGAGAAATTAGTCGAATGGGCTGCTGAACGAAAGCTCTACGGATTAGATGGATCTGGTGAAATTTCACTCGAGACGCTGCCGTCATCTGACGACGTGATTGTAATTTTTGGAAATGAGGCACGAGGATTGCCTCAATTGCCTGACCAAGTCACAACGGTGAGTATCCCGATGAAGGGCTACGCCGAAAGCTTCAATGTGGCCAGCGCCGCCGCCATCGTAATGTTCCACTTATCCAGATAAGTTTTGAGTAAGATTCCACCATTATGAGTCTTTCAAGTTCTGCAGTCGACGAAGCCCTTAAAAATGCTCTTTTGGCAATCAAAGGCGCAAAAGACTTGGACGAACTGAAGAGCGTCAAGATTGAACACGTTGGCGATAAGGCCGCTATCTCTAAGCTAAATCAGAGCCTAGGAAAGTTAGAGCCTTCAGAGCGAGCCGAGTTTGGAAAGATTCTTGGTCAGGCGAAAGCTGAGATTGGGTCTGCATTTGCTGAACAACAAACAAAGCTCGAAATTGAACGCGATGCCCGCGTCCTTTTGGAAGAAGTTGTTGATGTAACGTTGCCGGCAAGCAATATTCATGTAGGTGGACTTCATCCATTAACAGTTATCAAAAATGAAGTTTCGGACTATTTCCTAAGCTTGGGATATTCAATCGCCGAAGGACCTGAGCTCGAAGCGGGATGGCTTAATTTTGATTCACTTAATATCCCTGCAGATCATCCTGCTCGAACGATGCAAGATACCTTTTTCATAGAGCCACTAGATTCAGGACTCGTATTACGTACCCATACATCGCCGGTACAGATGCGAACAATGCTCACTCAAGAACCACCAATTTTCATTGTTTCACCAGGTCGTACTTTCAGGGCCGACGAGCTTGATGTAACCCACAGCCCTGTGTTTAGCCAAGTCGAAGGTTTGGTTGTCGACAAAGGAATCACGATGGCGCACCTGAAAGGTGCACTAGATGACTTTGCGATGAAGATGTTTGGACCAGATGCAGTTACGCGTTTGCGACCTTCTTTCTTTCCTTTCACTGAACCAAGTGCCGAAGTGGATGTTTGGTTTAATAACCGCTGGATTGAATGGGGTGGTTGCGGAATGGTGAATCCGCGTGTGTTAGAGACTGCTGGAATAGATTCGGATGTTTACAGTGGCTTTGCTTTTGGAATGGGTCTTGAGCGAACACTCATGGTCC
>CAIUFY010000088.1 GCA_903898555.1 uncultured Actinomycetes bacterium | reverse complement strand
GTCCACGTAATGCCATCTACGCTCCATTCAAAAGAAATCTTGTGGAGGACTTCTTTGGATGCGCCATAGGATTCACTCCAGTAGTAAGCGCTATCCCCGTCAAAGTCAGAGCCTGCTACTAAGTCACAAAGGAGTTCATAATCTTTCCAAACAGACTGATAAACGTTATGGATGGGTGCAGTGTGGCTCCCTATAAAATCATCATAATCAATGGTTCCCATTATGAGTCTCCTTCATTTCTTAAGCGTACGGGCTAGAACTGACGGCGAAGGCACATTCGGGCTACTGTCTAACTTCTGAAGCAATACCCACGCATAAGCCCTGGTCCGAATCCACGACAGATTGGACTTAACCCTGGGGTCGTCATCTCCCAACATTTTTGGTACGGATTTAGTATGAAACGATTACCTACGCCTGCGACTTCAGGGCTATGGAATTTGTCGGTGATAGGTGAAACAATACGTATTGAAGACAACTACATACGGGATTCACGCTCATTTCAGCAGATTCCGCTTTTCTAGATTGTGGGCCCAGACAGGCTCGAACTGTCGACCCACGGATTAAAAGTCCGTTGCTCTACCGGCTGAGCTATAGGCCCCAAGGTGGGAAGTCTAAGGCATTAAATACCTTGTACTTCCCAATAGTTACGCGTGAATTATGCGATCGTAAGCGTGACCGTGAAGGTCTTAGTAAATTTCTGAGCATCTGTGACGGTCAAAGTTAATTTCTTGGCGCTGACCGCAACGGTGCTTGTGGTGAAAGTTAACGCGCCAGTCGATGAATTAATTGACACGCCTGAAACCGACGGTGAAAGTGAATAAACGAAATTTGGATATCCGCCAGAAGCGCTTTGAATCAAGTTAATTGTGGCTGGAGTTCCACGAGTGAACTTTGGAGCCGTAGTACTTAGCGCCACGGTGATTCCGCCATTGATATTCAGATTGAAATTTCCGCTAACCGGAGCTGAAACTCCATCAGTAACCGAAACAGTCTCCACTACAGCAGACAATAACTTCGTAGTCGGAGTTCCGGTGATTGTTCCTGTGGCTGGATCAAAACTCAGACCAGCCGGAAGAGCTGGCGAAATCGAGTACGTATAAGCACCAGTACCGCCAGCTGCTTTGATTGGAGTCACAGACGCAGCGGTAGATGTCTCAAGATAAACATTTGGCACTGAAACTGCTGCACTTAAGGCTGCTAATGGTGCGGCAGAAGAATAACAACCACCAAGAACTGGATCCCAGTTTTGTTGAACCAAGTATGAAGCCCCACCGACTGTTGTGTTCGAGTACGGCGCAGTTGCTGTTGTTGTACCAAAGACCCATGCACATTTGTCGCCATTTTCATTGCCGGCGCTATCAAACCATGCGTTAAGAAGTGGGTCAGAAACTGTTTCAACAAGTTCGTGCGCTGTCACGCTCACCATGCCATCGGCTTGAACGTTGCCGTTTGGAGAGCTAGCTGATTGCGCTGCGCATCCACCGATTTATTTTGTGCCCGGGTTACCAACGAAAGAGTATTGAACTGACGCCGCCAAGCCATTCGATGGCTTGAAATATCCGTGATATCCACAGAAGCTTGTGCCGAATCCGGTAACGGTTACAGATGGATCTGTGAAGACAAAATAAAGCGCTGACGAATCGGTCGGAAATGTATTTGCCTTAAGGAGCGTATCAACGATGAATTGAGTGGTCGGTGCTGTGATGCTCAATTTTGCTTTTGTAGCAATCGCTTTTGTTGTTGCTAATGAGAGCGTCAGAACTTTTGTGCCAGCGTTTACGGCAGAAATGACCGTGCCTGCTGCAATTCCAGTTCCTGTTATTGGTAGTCCAACATATGCACCTGTTGTTGAAGAAACGGTGAGAGTTGTTGCACCCAAGACGGCAGCCGCTGAAGTTGTAACCGAGACCGCTGCACCCTCTAGTGAATTTCCATAAGTGGATGAATTAACAAACGCACAATTATTTGCAGGATTGTTTACATTGTTTGTTACAAAATTATTCGCTGAACCGGTCCGAGAGTAGTACCGAGTGTTTGTCGTGTACCAAGAGGAGGTGCCGACATTGCGAAGAAAGGGAGTTAGAACCGCAGAATCACCAGTAGGTGTTTGTGCGCATGAATTTCCGTAAGTCGCAGTTGCACCGTACCAAATTGTGTAAATATTTACTGAGGTAAGAACTGGTCCACCTGCGTGATACAAAATGGTTCCGGCAATCGGAAGGTTTGAGGTGAGAGCAGCGCCGCGAATTGGCATCTTTTCAATACCGCTTGTTGGGGTTGAGTTCGCACCATTGTCATAATGAAATTCGCGAATGTTATTTGAGCTTGATGCAGAATGGAATGAATGATCCAAAGTCGCCACTTCTGTGCCGGCTGGAATTTGTTCAGAGGCACCGCTGTCTGCAAAAGAGACAGTTACGGTTGTTGAAAGAAATAGAGCGGCAAGTGCAAGCGCGCTAAAGGACTTAATATTTTGCTTGTTCAATTCGACTCCCAGGATTGGACTATGCAGCAAACGACCCCAAGCTTAAAGGATTCAGAGCCTTAATTCAATTTGCCGAACGCTTCAACCTGTCCCGAATGGCTGCAGCTAAACCATCCCCGCCTGGCTGCAAAACCACGACCACTTCAATCCCCTGGGCATCTGCACTGCGAAGGGCTGAATAAAGGTCGCGTGCGTAGCCTTCAATTGTTCGAGGGGAAGCGAGGCGAATCACACCGTCTGGGGTTGGAATTTGATCTGGCGCGATGAGGCCATCTCCCCGTTCGGCAATTGCGTCCAACACAACTTTCGCCTTCGGCGAATAATGCGAATCGAGAGAACCAGATACGCGAATATCAGAACTTTCTTTTGCAAGTGCAATGAGTCCCGTGGATTCTTCAATCATCTCTGCAGTTATTGCGCCAGGGCGCAAAATAAAAGGCGTCTCTTTTGTGCAATCAACGATTGTGGATTCAACTCCAACTAATGATTGGCCACCATCCAGAATGATGTCCTGGACTTGTAAGTATTCAGCTAATTCATCCTCAACTGCTTGGGCATTTGTTGGAGAGACCGCTCCGAAACGGTTGGCCGATGGCGCAGCAATTCCCTTGCCTCCGAGTTTGATAAATTCTTGAAGCAGTCCGAGTGCAATGTTGTGAGCTGGAACGCGAAGTCCGACCGTATTTTGCTTTCCTGTTACAAAATCTTTTGCACGCTCTCCTCGATTAACAACGAGGGTTAGAGGGCCTGGCCAAAAATCACGAGCGAGCGCAATGGCGTACTCGGGTAGTTCCCCTGCCCAATCGTTGAGCCCATCGATTGAAGCAATATGCACGATAAGAGGATGGTCATGAGGTCGACCTTTTACTTCATAAATGCGCGCTACGGCCTCTTCGTTTTCTGCATCAGCCCCTAGTCCGTAAACAGTCTCGGTTGGGAAGGCAACAAGGGATCCTGCTTTCAGTGCCGCGGCGGCAGTCTGCACCGTATCTGTGCTGCACTTAGAAAGAAAGGTCATGGTGAATTCTCCCATAAAAGGCTCAGTCAGTTGGTGGCGATTTCCCATTTAGATAGTGGGAGACTTCTCCTATGAAAACAAATATGAAACGTGCTCTAGCAATTGCCCTCACAGGCGCCCTACTTACTGGAATTGGACTCGCAGGAGCCCAAGCAGCTGATCGCTATATCAATGTCAGCGCAACCGGATCTGTGAAGGTCACCCCTGACACCGTTCGCATCAATGCGACCGTTTCATTTGTCGGAACAACGAGCGCAATCGCTCAATCAACTTCAGCAACCACCGCTAACGCACTTCGCGCAGCGTTGAAATCAAATGGCATTGCCACTCAATATATTAAGTCTCAAAGCCTCACGATCTATCCTGAATACAACTACACAACAGATAAAGGCTCAGTACTTGTTGGATACCGCGCCTCTCAATCTTTTGAAATCATCGTTCGTAACGCAAAGAACGCTGGAACTGTTGTGGATGCGATTGTCGCTGCGGGTGGAGACAACATGACGCTCGATGGCGTAACTCCATATGTATATGACAACACGACTGCAACAAATGCAGCCCGTACTGATGCTGTTAATCGTGCGAAGGCCAAGGCAACCCATTACGCCAAACTCTTGGGAGTAAAGCTTTCAAGCGTCACATCACTCGATGAGACCACCTCGCCGTCTCCTTACCCAATCATGATGGCTACAGCGAAGATGGATTCGGGAGCTACCCAAATTGACCTTGGCCAACAGGACGTTTCAGTCTCCGTAGCGGTTAAATGGGCCATTAAGTAAGCAGGTAACCCAGTTTTGCCAGTGGCTCGGTAGCCGATACTCTTAGCCTCTTGTTCTGTGGTCCCCATCGTCTAGAGGCCTAGGACATCGCCCTTTCACGGCGGTAACACGGGTTCGAACCCCGTTGGGGGCACTAGGTAAGAGGGCTTAAACGCCGTCTTATTCGAAAATGCGTCAAAGGATGTTTGTTGCCACGCAAGTGGGGATGAACAAACTAGAGAAATCTAAAGTCCTTTGGCACATGGAAAGGCCCAGTAGCGCAGTTGGTTAGCGCGCCGCCCTGTCACGGCGGAGGTCGCGGGTTCAAGTCCCGTCTGGGTCGCTAGTGATAGCGACAGATATAGATCATGGCTCGGTAGCTCAGTTGGTACGAGCGCGCGACTGAAAATCGTGAGGTCGCCGGTTCGACCCCGGCCCGAGCCACCATTGTCTTATATTTAAATTCAGCTTAAATAAAGCTTAAATGCGACGAGCTGCGACAAATTTTTCGCCGCCAAAGCGCGAAGAAAATGACTCAACACGAACGCGAGCGCCTGCATGAGGTGCATCAACCATTTTTCCTCCGCCAAAATAAATTCCAACGTGAGAAATCGGCCGACCGAAGAAAACAAGATCTCCAGGCTTGATTGAACCGAGTGAAATCGATTTTCCGTACCCTGATTGGGCTGATGCTGAGTGAGGCAGAGAAACTCCTGCAGAACCAAATGCGCGCATTGTTAATCCAGAACAATCCCAATACGTCATACCTGCGCCACCAAAGTAATACTTCTTACCAATTTGCTTTAGAGCAAAGCGAAGGGCAATTCCTCCTCGTCCACTAGCTGCTACGCCTTTCTTGGCCAGAGCAAGTGATGAAGAGTTAAAGGCGCTGTCTTTCGCTGCTTGCAACTTAGCAAGGCGGGCGCGCTCGGCCACAGTCAGCTTCGAGAGAAGAGCTTTTGCAGATGCCAGCTTTGCTTGAGCAGCAGCTTCACGTTCTACATACCTAGCTTTCGCAGCTGCTACTTGAGCAACCTGATCATTAAGAGTTAGCGAAGTAGCACGTAGACGCTGTTCAGCAGTCATGTACCGACTTAGTTGCAAAGCCTTCTTTTGAGTAATTACAGAGAGACTTCCAGCTGCTTGCAAATACAAAGTTGGATCAGATGAAAATAGAAGTGACATGCTTTGGCTCAGGCCATTATTTTTATATTGCTCAAGTGCAATCTTTCCCAATGACTTCTTGAGATCGCCCATTGTTGCTGCCTGAACTGCATCTTGTTGCTTTACAGAATTTAGTGAACGCGTTAAACGCGCTAATTCCACCTGGGCTTGTTGACCGGCTTCAGCCGCAGCGGAAGCTTCGATTTGTAACCGCTCGACTTGGGCTTGTACATCAGCAAGTGATTGAGCTGCATGCGCTGGAGATGTCATACCAACAAGGCTGGCGATAACCAATATCCATACTCTCGTGCCCAATCTGCGTTTCTGCATCCGGTTAGGCTACCGTTTTAGGACTACTCTCACAACGTGGGATTCAAGCTAACGCGCAGGCAAAAATTCTGGGAACGCATGTGGACCGGAAGTATTTTCATTTATACGATTGTTGCAACGCTCATTGTTTGGAAGTCCCTGAGAAAATATGGTGTTAACCCCCTCGCATTCTTCATTATTGATGCGATTACGTCGTGGAGCTATGGCGTAACAAGCGCGCGAATGGTTATGCAAATAATTGCACGAAACATGCAAACGGCTCGCAAGTGGGCTATCGGCGCTGCTCTCTCATTTATTACTCCACAACTTTATATTTTAATTGCTGCACATAACGCGCCGGCAGATGTTTATCGAATTATTATCGGAGTTATTTCTGCTCTGTTTTTATTTACAGCACTCAGTTTATTTTTCGAAATTAGAAAGAAGAAAAACGAGGTTTAAGTATCACTCGTTTGAAGAAAATAAATAAATAGCGAAAGCCATGTTATTCCAGCGACTGCAACGATGGTTTCTTCCATCAAAAGGTGGGTCAGCGGAATCAAGACCGCGCACAAGGCGAAAATTCCACTCAAAATCCAGAGTGCAACGGCTGCGAATGGGCGACTAAAGCCAGCACGAATCAATCGATGAGAGAGGTGATCTCGTCCTCCTTGGAATGGAGAAATACCTCGGCGGATTCGAGAGATCACTGCAACGCAGGTATCTAGGATTGGAACAGCAAGCAGAAGAATCGGCGTTGCAAAAGAAGTCCATTTTGTTTCAGCGGCAGGGTGGAGTCGAATAGTTAAGGTTGCAATTAACACACCGAGAAAAAGTGCGCCAGCATCTCCCATGTAAATACGAGCAGGACTTTTATTCCATAACAAGAAACCAATCATCGCTCCGGATGTCACAGTCGCTAAAGCTGTAATTAAATATTGATCCCCATTAAAAGCAAGGATCGCCAAGGCGGTGGATGAAACAGCAACCGTTCCTGCGGCGCCTCCATCAACATTGTCGAAGAAGTTAATTGAGTTACAGATTCCCACAATCCAAAGCGTTGTGATTACCGCATCTAGAAACTTTGAAGAGGTTGGGGTGCCGACTGTATTTGCGGAAATTAGAAGTACGGAAGTAAATACTCCTGCGATGGTTTGAGCTATAAATCGCGGCAGAGGCGAGAGATTTTTTATGTCGTCCCATAATCCGATGACGCCTAAGACAAGTGCAGGACCCATAACTGAGGTTTCAAGCCAAAAATTCTTGAGCGTTCCATCGCGCAAAATAAATGCTGCAAACGAAATTACTCCGATACCAATAATTATTGCCACTCCGCCCAAATATGGGACCGGCTCTTTATGAGTCTTATGCGCAGTGTTTGGCGCATCAATCACATTACGACTAATTGCAATTCTTCTGGCTATGGGAGTAAGCGCTCCGACGACAGCAAAGGTCGCAAGAAAAAGAAGTGCGTAATCAATCGTGGAAATCTGCATAGGCAGGGAGCCGAACTAAATCAGGCAGCTCCGGACTTACGGCGAAACATCTTTGGAGCTCCTCCGCCAGCTTGGCTTCCGCCAACCTTTGAATTTCCTGCTGGGCCATTTGAACCAGTTGCGCCTGCAGCGCCGCCATTCTTCTTGCGCTCTAATGCTTGGCGCATGCGTTCTTTTGGATCCTCTTTGGGGGCATTAACCATTTTTATTACCTTCCTAAGCTTCTTTTATTACGTTGTTAAGGAGCGCTTTTACTTCCGATTCTTTATAGCGGCGGTGGCCACCTAAAGTGCGAATCGATGTCAGCTTGCCGGCTTTCGCCCAACGAGTGACGGTCTTTGGATCTACTCGGAATAGGTGCGCAACTTCGGATGGAGTTAGCAATACTTCTTGTTCACTCAAGTAGCTCTCCTCCCGATAATCGAAATGTCCATTTCTTACCGATATGAACCTTATGGGCGAAAGTATCCCTGCCTATTACCTTTACTGACAAGTGCTATTTGCACTTTATTTACCTTGTTTTATGAGGATTGCTCGAAAGCGGCAATTTTGCGCCAACGACTTATCAAAGCTTCGTATCCCTGGCCCGCCATTGCTCCATTTCCCATTTCAAGTCCTCGTAATGAGCTCAAAAGGTCTTCAACTGAAGTGTCGGCGTCAATTCCGCCTTCTTCTTGCAAGGCGATATTCATATAAATAGCTAGCCCGCCATAATCCAACTCGACAATTGATTCTGGGTGGAAGAGATCCAACCACTCAAGAAGATCGGCAATCTCGCCTTCGACTGGTCCTTCACCAAATGAGGCGACCACGATTTCATGCAATCGCATGCACCGCTTCTTGGCGTTAGATATTGGAGTTCTATGAACAACATATGGACCGTCGTCGGTATTCGCGCGCAAACGTTCGCTCGGCTCAAAGAGTCCAAACCAACGAGGCGGAATTAACCAGGTTTCAGTCAAAATGTGAGGAATCTTGTCTTCCATTATTTCTGAATTAACGAGAATCGCTTCTTCCATATTTGCCGGAACAAAATATCGAACGATGGAAGATGGAAGGGTGTCTTTGAATGAATCAAGGGCTGTCCAGCATCGCGTTGCAGTGGACCAAGGAGCTACATAGCGCGTGCCTTCAAATTCAAGAATATGTGCGCCGTCCGGACGAAGTGCTGGAGGTTCAATGGTAATTGTGCGCTTCAAAGCGCGAACTTGCTCTTCTTCACCAGTCGAAGTTGTAATGGGAATTGCATTCCAGCGCAATTGTTCTGCCGGCTCAAAGGAAGTGATGGGTTCATAAACCCGAAGTGATGCGACGTAAGGAGTTGGGCGCATCTACTTATGCACGACGAATGTAATTGCCCTCGGCAAACGGATCATCGTCATTTTTTTCATGGTCTTTTGATGGTTCTCCGTGAAGCTCTTTTGCAAGGCTCTCAAGATCCATATCTTGTGCAGAATATTTCAAATCTCGTGCAACTCGAGTTGCTTTTGCTTTTTGTCGGCCACGACCCATGGGCGAGACCTCCTATCTCAAACTATCTACAAGAATTATTTAGTGTTCTTCAGGGAGGTAGGTTACCGCGCCTGGTAGGCGCCTTCCAAAGCGGAGCCGTTTTCCCCAGATTCGCGTTGCTTTACGGTGCCGGCCACCCAGGCCTTCATGCCTCGAGCAGCAAGCGTGCGTAGGGCTCGATCAGCCTCAGATGGGGCCACAATCGCGGTCATGCCAATCCCGCAGTTCCAGGTCCGCTCCATATCAGCCTGTGGGACGCCGCCCAAGGAGGCCATAAATTCCATCTCCACCGGCAGAGCCCAGGTCGAGCGGTCATAAACCGCGGTCAAGTTTTGTGGAATCACCCTGGCCGTATTTTCTGCAATGCCCCCACCGGTGATGTGGCTAAATCCATGGAGCCCATCTTTAAGTGCTTTATAGAGCGTCAGACAATCAAGGGAGTAAATTTCTGTAGGTGTAAGGAAAACCTCTCCAGAAGTTTTGCTGTATTCACTCACAACATAATCAAGTGAAAGATTCTTTGTCTTGATGATATGGCGAACAAGAGAGAAGCCATTTGCATGAAAACCACTTGATGGCATGGCAATAAGAATGTCGCCACTTCTGACCCGATGCTCACCCAGCAAATTGTCTGCATCGACTACGCCAGTTGCTGCCCCTGCAATATCGAATTCATCTTCACCTAAGAGTCCAGGATGCTCAGCCGTCTCTCCACCAACGAGTGCAGTTCCTGCCTTCGCACATCCACGTGCAATACCAGAAACTATTTCTGCAATTCGCTCGGGGAATACTTTGCCCACTGCGATGTAATCTGTCATGAAGAGCGGTTCCGCTCCGCAAACTACAAGATCATCAACAACCATTGCTACTAAGTCTTCACCGATGGTGTCATATTTACCAAGTGCTCGTGCAATTTCAGTCTTTGTTCCAACGCCATCAGTTGAAGTGGCAAGTAACGGACGTTGCATACTTTTTGCCGCAGAAATATCAAACAAACCTGCAAACCCACCAATGTCGCCTACAACTTCTGGGCGACGTGCCTTAGCAAGATGTTCCTTCATTAATTGGACTGCAGTATCTCCTGCATCAATATCAACGCCTGCTTCTGAATAAGTGCTCACTCGTGATTATTCACAATCTCTAGAAGATGTTTGCCTGCTGAAATATCTACAGGAATTTCAATGGGGTAGCTTCCAGTGAAGCAAGCCGCGCATAGTCGATCTTCGGCAATAGTTGTCGCTTTGATCAGACCTTCCATTGAGACATAGCCCAGTGAGTCTGCTCCGATGGATCGGCGGATATCTTCGATTTCTAACCCAGCTGCAATGAGTTCAGCGCGGGAAGCAAAATCAATACCGTAATAACAAGGCCATTTCACTGGTGGACTTGAGATGCGAACGTGAATCTCAAGAGCTCCTGCCTCGCGAAGCATCTTTACGAGTGCTCGCTGAGTATTTCCACGGACGATTGAGTCATCGACAACAACTACTTTCTTACCCTCGATGATTTCTCGCAATGGGTTGAGCTTCAAGCGAATACCTAATTGTCGAATCAACTGACTTGGCTGAATAAATGTACGACCCACATATGAGTTCTTAACAAGACCAGCGCCATAAGGAATACCTGATTCGCGCGCATAACCAACAGCCGCGGGAGTTCCAGATTCAGGAACTGGGATGACAATATCTGCGACAACTGGATGTTCTCTAGCAAGTTGTGCGCCGAGTTCGACTCGAGTTGCATGAACATTTCGTCCAGCGATTGCCGTATCAGGGCGAGCTAAATAGACATATTCAAAGATGCAACCTTTAGGTGTTGCTTCTGCCCATCGATGAGAACGAAGGCCATCTGCATCAATTGCAATAAATTCACCAGGCTCAACTTCTCGAACATAAGCTGCCCCAACAATATCGAGAGCTGCTGATTCAGAGGCTACAACCCAACCATGATCAAGTTTTCCAATTACGAGTGGGCGAACTCCGTGACGATCGCGAGCTGCATAAAGAGTGTGCTCATCCATAAAGACAAGAGAGAATGCACCTTTAAGCATCGGAAGAACAGCTAGCGCTGATCCTTCAAAGTTCTTTCCTTCTTGGGAAGCAATCAAAGCGGTCATAATTTCAGTGTCAGTAGTTGCGTGATTGGCATGATCGGCATGACCTGGGACATTCTTTGCAAGATATTCGGCTAGGTCTCCTGTATTTGTGAGATTTCCATTATGCGCAAGTGCCAATGTGCCGTGCGTTGTTGCGCGAAGTGTTGGCTGTGCATTGGCCCATGTAGAGGAACCTGTCGTGCTGTAACGGCAGTGACCAATTGCAAGGTGGCCCGTCAGAGTTGCTAAATCATTTTCAGTAAATACCTGTGAGACAAGGCCCATATCTTTATATACAAAGATTCGACTTCCGTCACTTGTTGCAATACCCGCTGACTCCTGGCCACGATGTTGGAGCGCATAAAGCCCGTAAAACGTTAGCTTTGCAACCTCTTCACCCGGCGCCCATACTCCAAAGACTCCACACTCATCCTGAGCTTTCTCACCAGGGAAGAGCTCGGCTGTTAATTTTCCATCTGGACGGCGGCTCATGGATGCATCCTAATTGCTAATTGTTGGAATAACGTTTCCAAGTCAGAGCGCTCACCAGAGGCATGAATAGCGCCACTTTCAATTCCCGATTTCCAGACTTTTTCACCTTGTGCCAACGCAAAGAGAGTTTCAGCTTTCATTTCGACAACATTTGGAGGGGTGCCGCGTGTGTGTTTAGGACCTTCTACACATTGAATCGCCGAATATGGCGGAATTCGCAGTTCAACCGCATGACCTGGAGCAAGTTCAGAGATAATTTTCAAAATCCCTTTTACTTGAGTCAAGACTTGCGGATCTCGTGTCATCACCCGAATAGCTTTTCCAAGACTCCAGTATTAGCCGCACGCAACTCATCAATTGAAAGTGCGCCGCCATTTATTGTTAAAGAGTTCCCACCTGTAGCTCCGACGTGATTTATCGGAATTTGGTATTTGCCCGCAAGTGCGACAATCGCATTTGTATTTGATTCATCGATTGCAACAACGACTCGTCCAGGAGTTTCAGCCAACAGCTCGGCAGCAACATTTCCTTCCAAAGTAATTGTTGCCCCAACATTTGTTCGAAGAACCATCTCAGCGATAGATGCTGCGAAACCACCATTGGACACATCGTGCGCTGCATCAAATATCGATTGTCCTTCGAGTAGGAACTTAATCAATCGTTGTTCCATATCAAGATCTGCAACTGGCGAGTGATCACCAATCTGCTTTCCGTGGATATATGCCCACTCAGATCCACTGAAATTATCGTCAACTTTTCCAACCACATAAATCTCTTGATTAGGTTTGATTCCCATAGGGGTTCGTTTTGTAACATCATCGACAACGCCGAGAACACCGATGACAGGTGTAGGGAGAATCGCGACTGATCCCGTTTGATTGTAGAAAGAAACGTTTCCACCAGTTACAGGCAAACCAAGCTCTAAACAGGCATCTGCAAGACCACGAACGGTTTCAGAGAACTGCCACATTACTTCTGGGTCTTCCGGCGAACCAAAATTCAAGCAGTTTGTGACTGCGAGCGGCTTGGCTCCATTTGTAGCGATATTTCTGCATGATTCGAGTAAAGCCAGTTTTGCGCCTTCGTAAGGATTTAAATATGACCAACGAGCATTTGCATCCGTTGAAATCGCAACGCCAAGGTTTGTCTTTGTATCAATGCGAATAACGCCTGAATCTTCAGGTTGAGAAAGAACTGTATTGCCCTGAACATATCGATCATATTGATTTGTTACCCAAGTTTTGTCTGCCATATTTGGCGCAGACATCAATTTAACAATTGCCGCAGTAATCTCCTCAGGAGTCGATGGAAGTGGAACATCTACTGCTTTTAAGCTCTCCAAGTATTTTGGTACCGAAATAGGGCGGTTGTAAACCGGGCCATCATGAGCAACTGTGCGAGGTGGTACATCGACAATAAGCTCACCATTAAATGTGATGTTTAGACGTGTTCCAGTTGTGACTTCGCCAATGACAGTCGCGGTGACATCCCACTTCTTACAAATCTGCATAAAGCGCTTCAACTTCACCGGCTCAACAATGGCGCACATACGTTCTTGTGATTCACTCATCAAGATTTCTTCAGGAGAAAGCGATGGGTCGCGAAGTGGCACAGTCTCGAGTCGGATATCCATGCCGCCACTTCCTGCAGATGCAAGTTCAGAAGTTGCGCAGGAAAGTCCTGCTCCACCGAGATCTTGAATACCGACGACTAAATCTTCAGCAAAGATTTCAAGGGAACATTCAATCAAGACTTTTTCAGCAAATGGATCTCCTACTTGTACAGCAGGACGCTTTGTTGGTTTTGAGTCACTGAAGGTTTCTGAAGCGAGTACTGAAACTCCGCCGATGCCGTCGCCACCTGTCTTAGCGCCGAAGAGAACAACTAAGTTTCCAGCTCCGTGAGCAGTAGCAAGTTTGATATCTGAATGTTTCATCACGCCAACGCATAACGCATTTACTAATGGATTTCCTTGATATGTGTCATCGAAAACTATTTCGCCACCGATATTTGGCAAGCCAAGACAGTTGCCGTATCCACCAATTCCAGAAACAATTCCAGGAAGAACGCGACGGGTATCTGGATTTTCTGGATCCCCAAAGCGAAGTGGATCCATCACTGCTATTGGACGAGCTCCCATTGTGAGAATGTCGCGGACAATTCCACCCACTCCAGTTGCTGCGCCTTGATACGGCTCGATATAGCTAGGGTGATTATGGGATTCAATTTTGAATGTAACTGCGTAGCCCTGGCCGACATCGACTACGCCGGCATTTTCGCCAATTCCAACAAGTAGAGCATCGGTTTTAACTGCTTTTTCACCGAACTGCTTTAAATGAATTTTGGAAGACTTATAACTGCAGTGTTCAGACCACATTACTGAGTACATGGCTAACTCTGAAGATGTTGGTCGACGACCCAAAATCTCCTTGATGCTTGCGTATTCATCTTCTTTAAGACCAAGCTCTTTATAAGGCTGAAGCGCGTCTGGGTTTTCCTGTGCGTTCTTAACAGTATCTAGAGCCATTATCGACCCACCATCTCTTTCAAGATTGAGCTGAAGAAATTCAAACCATCTTCGCTTGGGCCTGTTAAATGTTCAATCGCTTGCTCTGGGTGTGGCATCACGCCAACAACATTGCCCCGCTTGTTTGATATTCCTGCAATAGAATTTCTCGATCCATTGGGATTCTTTCCAACATAACGAAGAACAACGCGACCTTCATCTTCGAGTTCTTGCAGAGTTTCATCACTGCACTGAAAAGAACCTTCACCATTTTTAATCGGGATAACAATCTCTTGTCCTTTTGTGTATCCGCGAGTCCAAGGCGTATCCGTATTTTCAACGGAAACTCTTTGATCGGCGCAAATGAAATGTAGATCTGCATTACGCGTTAGAGCCCCTGGAAGAAGATGGGACTCGCAAAGAATCTGAAAACCATTGCATATTCCAAGGACAGGAAAGCCATGTTCTGCGGCAAGAATGATTGACTCCATGATTGGTGAAAATCGACTGATTGCTCCGCAGCGAAGATAATCCCCGTAGGAAAAGCCTCCGGGAAGAACAACTGCTTGAACTTCCTTTAAATCATTTGTTCCATGGAAGAGTGGAACAGGCGTACCGCCAGCTAATTCAATTGCGCGAAGCGCCGAGCGATCATCAAGGGAACCGGGAAATGTGACAACACCAATCCGCATTACTTTTCTACCTTAACAACAAAATTCTCAATTACAGGATTTGAAAGAAGAGTGTGTGCTGCTTTCTCGATTTCTTCGAGTTGGGCATGTGTTGGTTCGCCGTCCACTTCAATTTCAAAGCGCTTTCCTTGTCGAACAGATTTGGCGAAAGTGAAACCAAGTCGAGGTAGAGCTGATGCAACTGCTTGACCTTGTGGATCTAGAATTTCGGGTTTCAACATAACTTCAACAACAATAATGGCCATTTAAATAAATGCCTTTCCCGTAAGCAGTTGGTAAGCGGTCATATAACGTTCTTGCGTCTTTGCAATGATTTCTTCAGGTAACTCCGGCGGTGTGGAGGCGCGATCCCAACCACTTGAAGGCAACCAATCACGTACATATTGCTTGTCGAATGAGGCTTGTACCCCACCAGGTTTCCATTCATCAGCCGACCAAAAGCGGGAAGAGTCAGGCGTTAAGGCTTCGTCGCCTAAGAGAATATTACCGTCTACATCGGTGCCGAATTCAAACTTTGTATCAGCAAGGATGATTCCGCGAGTGGCTGCGTAATCGTGAGCCTTTGTATACAGTCTCAAAGTTAGATCTCGAAGCTTCGCAGCGTTTTCGTCTCCCACAATTTGGGCAGCACGAGCAAAATCAATATTTTCGTCGTGATCGCCAATTTCGGCTTTTGTTGCAGGAGTGAAAATTGGCTCTGGCAATTTTGAACCATCTTTTAGCCCCGCTGGAAGTGGAATACCGCAAACTGTCTGGCTCTTTTGATATTCAACCCAACCGCTACCTGTTAAATAACCACGTGCCACGCATTCGATTGCGAACATTTGTAGCGGCTTGGCAATTACTGCCCGGCCTTTCACTTCAACGGGAACTTCTTTCGCGATGATGTGGTTTGGAACAATCTCTTTCAGATAATCAAACCAGAAGAGTGAGAGTTGAGTAAGAAGCGCACCTTTATTTGGCACAGGTGTCGGGAGAACATAATCAAATGCACTGATTCGATCTGATGCTACGAGAAGAAGTTCGCCATTTTCATTTGTGTACAAATCACGGACTTTGCCGGAACGAAGATGTTTCCAGTCGCCTGTGTTCATACTTGGCTATCGAATGGAGCCGGGACGGTACTGCGCAGCCGCAGCATGAGCTTTTGTAATCGCATCGATGCGAGAAACAATTCGCTCTACTTGTGCATGTGCATCCCCGGTGAACTCCAAAGGTTTGGAGATGAGGGCAACTAAATCTTCTTTAGAAAGTGGAATTCGAGAATCGCTGCCGATTGCATCAAGCATCGTATTTGGCTGGCCTTTGCGAATTCCAAGGGCTGCAGCTACTGCATGAGTTTTGATTACTTCATGGGCTTCTTCACGACCAACCCCAGCTTTTACTGAAGCCATTAAAATCTTTGTCGTAGCAAGGAATGGCAAATAACGCGTTAGTTCGGCTGCAATGACATCTGGGAAAGCGCCAAACTCTGCAAGAACTGTAAGGAATGTTTCGATGAGTCCGTCTATCGCGTAAAAAGCGTCAGGTAACGCGACACGTCGAACAACGCTGCACGAGACATCTCCTTCATTCCATTGATCTCCGGCCAATTCGCCAATCATGGACGCGTACCCGCGGAGTACAACTGAAAGACCATTTACACGCTCACATGAACGGGTATTCATCTTGTGTGGCATAGCTGAAGATCCAACTTGGCCTTCTTTGAATCCTTCTGTCACAAGTTCGGCACCGGCCATGAGGCGAATCGATGTCGCAAGAGAAGAAGGCGCAGAGGCGATTTGAACAAGTGAAGTCACCACATCAAAATCAAATGAGCGAGGATAAACCTGGCCAGTTGAATCAAGTACTCGACTAAATCCAAGGTGGGAGGCGACTAATTGTTCTAATTGTGCGTGTGACTCTGATGAACCAAGCAAATCCACGGAATCTTGTGATGTTCCAACTGGGCCTTTAATGCCGCGAATTGGATAACGCTCGATTAAGTTTTCCAAACGTTCGTATGCAAAAAGAAGCTCTTCTGCAGTTGTTGCGAAACGCTTTCCTAAAGTTGTGATTTGAGCGGGAATGTTATGGCTACGGCCAGCAATTGGTTGGTCAATATATTGAGTAGCGCGTGCTCCTAAGACTGAAAGAACTGCAACAACTCGATCGCGAACCAATGCAAGCCCATCGCGGACTTGCATCGCTTCGACATTCTCCGTGAGATCTCTACTTGTCATTCCTGCGTGAATGGACTCATGTCCGGCAAGAGCATTAAATTCTTCAATACGCGCTTTAACATCATGACGCGTAGTTTTTTCACGAGCATCTATCGAAGAAAGATCTACCTGATTCAAAACCTTTTCGTAATCATCAATTACAGATTCTGGAATCGAGTGTCCGAGTTTGGATTGAGCGCGCATTACCGCGATCCATAATTTACGCTCACTTATAATCTTTGCTTCTGGCGACCAAATCTCTCGCATTTGTGCTGACGCATATCGATTAGCGAGGAGGCTCATGGCGCAATTCTCTCGTATTTGGATTGCATTTAATTACCTTTCTCGGCTACCGACGCGTTTAACGCGATATCGCTGCGGTAATGGCTGCCATGAAGGGTGATTGCCGAGATGACCCGGTAAGCCTTGTCACGGGCTTCGGTGAGATCTGCGCCTAGCCCAGTAACTGCTAGGACTCGGCCACCAGATGAGTGAAGAACTCCATCTTTAATGCTCGTTCCAGCATGAAAAACGCTCGAGCCTGAAATCTCTGCAATACCCATGATGGGCTCTCCGAAAACAGGATTTGCTGGATAACCTTCAGACGCGAGCACGACGGTAACGGCAGATTCATCCGACCATTCCAAACTTTCACCCTTGAGTTTGCCTGTTGCAGCTTTCAATAGAAATTGCGCGAGCGGTGTCTTCAAACGTGGGAGCAGTACTTCAGTTTCGGGATCGCCAAAGCGCGCGTTAAATTCAATAACCTTCGTGCCCTTATGCGTAATGGCAAGCCCTGCATAGAGAAGTCCGACAAATGGAGTTCCGCGGGCTTCCATCTCTTTAATTGTTGGATTCAAAACTTGAGTGAGCGTTTCTTCAATAATGTCATCTGGTGCCCAAGGAAGTGGTGAGTAAGCACCCATTCCCCCAGTGTTTGGTCCCAAGTCTCCGTCATATGCACGTTTGAAATCTTGGGCTGGTTGCATGGCAACTATGTTGTGACCATCTGAGATTCCAAATAGCGAAACTTCTGGTCCATCTAAAAATTCTTCGATAACCACTTGGCTTGATTGCAGCGCATGCTCGATGGCAAAGTCACGATTTTCTGTCACCACAACGCCTTTTCCTGCAGCAAGACCATCGTGCTTCACAACATAAGGCGCTCCAAAAGCATCAAGTGCTTTTTCAATTTGTTCCTTTGTTGTGCAAGTGAAAAAACGAGCAGTCGGGACGCCAGCATCTCGCATAACCTGCTTTGCAAAATCTTTTGATCCTTCTAACTGCGCAGCTGCTTTTGATGGACCAAAGCAAGGAATTCCGGCTGCTTTTGCAGAATCAGCAAGTCCGTTTACAAGTGGCTTTTCAGGACCCACAACAATTAAATCAATATTGAGTTTCTTTGCTAAATCAATTACGGCCTGATTGTTATCAGTATCAATTTCATGGCAAAGAGCAATTTTGGCAATACCAGGATTGCCTGGGGCGACGTGGAGTTCTTCTAACTGAGGGTCTCTATTGAGGGCGGCGGCAAGAGCATGTTCACGCCCTCCGGAACCAATCAGCAGAACTCTCAAATGAAGTCCTTTACAACGATTGTTTGATCGCGCCCTGGACCAACGCCAATGGCTGACATCGGAGCTCCAGAGATTTTCTCTAGATACTTCACATAAGCCTGAGCGTTCTTTGGAAGTTCTTCGAATGTCTTACATCCAGAGATATCTTCTTTCCAGCCATCAAGATATTCATAAATTGGTTTTGCGTGATGGAAATCAGTTTGGCTTGCTGGCAGTTCCTCAACGCGAACTCCATCTACATCGTAAGCGACGCAAACTGGAATCTTTTCCCAACCCGAAAGAACATCGAGTTTTGTTAGGAAGAAATCTGTCAGGCCATTAACACGGGTTGCATAACGAGCGATGGGTGCATCAAACCAGCCGCAACGACGGTTACGTCCTGTTGTCACTCCAACTTCTCCGCCGATACGTCGAAGCGCTTCACCGTCTTCATCGAGAAGCTCAGTTGGGAATGGTCCACTTCCAACTCGAGTTGTGTAAGCCTTCAGAATTCCAATAACAGTCGTAATTTTTGTTGGACCGATTCCTGAACCAGTTGATGCTCCACCTGCGGTTGGATTTGATGAAGTTACAAAAGGATATGTTCCGTGATCGACATCGAGCAAAGTTCCTTGTGATCCTTCAAGAAGAACAGTCTTTCCGGCTTTTAAGGCTTCATCTAGAAGCAAAACTGTGTCGCAAACGTACGGGCGCAATATTTCAGCGTATTCGAGATATTCAGTAACAACATCATCGACTTCAAGGCCTTTGCGATTAAAAACTTTAATAAGAACTTGGTTCTTATCGCGAAGTGCACTCTCAATCTTCTGTCGAAGAATTGATGGATCAAATAGATCCTGAACACGAATTCCTATGCGATTAATCTTGTCTGCGTATGCAGGTCCGATTCCGCGTCCGGTTGTACCAATCTTTGAATTACCAAGAAAACGTTCGGTGACCTTATCGATGGTGCGGTGATAGGGAGTGATCAAATGAGCGTTTGTTGAAATCTTCAATTTTGAAGTATCAATTCCGCGCTCATTCAATCCACGAATTTCTTGAAGCAATACAGAGGGATCAATCACAACGCCATTTCCGATTACCGGAACAACGTTTGGCGAGAGGATTCCAGATGGCAAAAGATGCAGCGCATACTTTTGATCACCAATAACGACTGTATGACCAGCGTTATTTCCGCCTTGATATCGCACTACATAATCAACGCGGTCTCCAAGCAAGTCAGTAGCTTTGCCCTTACCTTCATCGCCCCACTGGGCACCAAGCAAAACTAAAGCAGGCATGATTGTCCTTTGTTAAGTAAAGTGTTAATTATTTTTTCATGGATGTGCCGACAGATCGAAGATCTGTAGCAGCTTCGACAATACGCTTTGCAAGGCCAGCTTCAGCTGCTTTACCCCATGCACGTGGATCGTATTGCTTCTTATTTCCAACTTCGCCTTCAACCTTTAGAACACCATCGTAATTCTTGAACATGTGGTCAACGATTGGGCGAGTAAAGGCATATTGAGTATCAGTATCGATATTCATCTTAATTACGCCGTAATCAAGTGCTTCGCGAATTTCTGAAAGAAGCGAACCTGAACCGCCGTGAAATACGAGATCCATTGGCTTACTACCGGGTGCAAATCCAAACTTCTTTTCAACAGCGGTTTGAAGTGTGTTAAGAATCTTTGGCTGGAGTACAACGTTTCCTGGCTTGTAAACCCCGTGAACGTTTCCGAATGTTGCAGCAACCATGTAGCGACCGCGCTCACCCTTGCCAAGAGTTTCGACTGTAAGAATCGCATCTTCTTCTGTGGAATAAAGCTTTGCATCGTGCTTCGCTTCGATTCCATCCTCTTCGCCACCGACTACGCCAATTTCAATTTCAAGAATTGTGCGAGCAGCAGCAGACTTGTCAATCAATTCAGATGCGATGGTCATGTTCTCTGGCATTGAAACCGCTGAACCGTCCCACATGTGAGAGTTAAACAATGGACCCTTGCCTGACTTGATGCGTTCTGCACCGATATCAAGAAGTGGGCGCATGAAACCATCTAGCTTTTCAGCTGGGCAGTGATCTGTGTGAATTCCGATGTTGACGTTGTAATTCTTGGCAACGACGTGTGCGTACTCTGCGAGTGCAACTGCGCCATCAACCATGTTCTTGACTGTTGAGCCTGAAAGATATTCAGCCCCACC
>CAIUFY010000087.1 GCA_903898555.1 uncultured Actinomycetes bacterium | reverse complement strand
GTCACAATTTTGAAGGACCTCGCTACAAGTGATCCACAGAATTTTGCAGCGATTGACAGCCTTGCAAATTTTTATGAGCAAACTAATAAGCCCGCTGAAGCAATCCCATTCCGTAAGAAAACTATCGAACTAGATCCGTTTAACAAGAATATTCTCGCCAAGCTCGACCAGGATTTGAAGGCATCGGGTAAGTAACCGATAGCCTTTACTTATGCGCGTAGCAATCGTTGGTCAAGGGTATGTGGGTCTGCCACTTGCTGTCGCTGCTGCCGAAGCGGGCCACACCGTTGTTGGAATTGATGTTGATGCAAAGCGGGTGGGACTTCTAAACGACGGAGCGTCCCCGGTTTCTGACGTATCTGATTCGGTTTTAACTGAAGTTATTTCTTCTGGAAATTACAAAGCATCTAATTCTTACACTTCAATCGAAACTGCCGATGTTGTCTGTCTTTGCGTGCCGACTCCACTAAATGACTCAGGGGCGCCTGATTTATCTGCTTTTGAATCGGCTCTAGAAGCAGTTGGTGCAAATCTAGGAGCATCTGCCTTGGTAATAATTGAGTCCACTATTTCACCCGGAACGACTCGAGGGCTGGCTTCATCGATTTTGTCTTCAGTTTCTAGGCATACCGATTTCGAATTGGTTTATTCGCCAGAGCGAATTGATCCTGCAAATCAAAAATGGAATGTGAAGAACACTCCTAAGTTGGTCGCTGGACTGAGTGATGAAGGAACGAAGAGGGCAATTCACTTCTACTCATCATTTGTAGAGACCGTGAATGTGGGTTCGTCGGTAGAGGTTATCGAGACTGCGAAATTGCTTGAGAATTCTTTTAGATTTGTGAATATTTCATTTATAAATGAGCTTGCTGTTTTTTGTTCGAAAATGGGAATTGATGTTCGTGAAGTGATTGATGCCGCAGCAACGAAGCCATATGGATTTATGCCGTTTTATCCGAGTGCTGGTGTGGGCGGACATTGCATTCCGGTGGATCCGGCTTATTTGGCGGCAAAAGCGCGCGAAGTTGGTGCCCCAACTCGGTTTATTGATTTGGCGAATGAGGTAAATCTTTCGATGCCATCATTTTTTGCGGGTAAGGCGGAGGGCATTCGTGGTACACTTTCGGGCAAAAAGATTCTTGTTGTAGGCGTTGCATATAAACCTGATGTCTCAGATGTTCGAGAGACCCCGGCTTCTGGGTTGATTAAGGTTCTTCGTTCTGAAGGCGCAATTGTTTCTTGGCACGATCACTTAGTCCTTGAATGGAATGGCGAGAGTTCTGTTCCTTTGGCAAGTGATTATGACTTGGTTGTTTTAGTCAATCCACATAGTTCAGTTGATTTATCTGTGTTGGATGGCGTTCCTGTTCTCAATACCCGTGGCGGAGTCTGATGAAATACTTGGTAACTGGTGGAGCGGGTTTTATTGGTTCGCATGTTTGTGATTCCTTAGTTGCACGTGGGGATTCTGTCGTTGTTTTGGATAACCTCTCAACTGGCCTCAGCCACAACTTGGATCACATGGTTGGAAATCCCGCTTTTGATTTCATCTCAGGATCTATTTTGGATACCGGCCTTGTTAACCGCGTAGTTGAATCTGTCGATCACGTACTTCATTTTGCGGCGGCTGTGGGTGTATTCACCATCGTTGATAAGCCATTGGAATCCTTGACAACAAATCTTCGTGGAACTGAGAACATTCTTGAGGCAGCTTCCGTTCATATCAAGCCGGTTTTGATTGCCTCTTCCTCCGAGATTTATGGAACGGCTGGCGCTAATGGAAAGCCGTTGAATGAAGAGAGTGATCGTGTTGTCGGATCACCGCTCAAGAGCCGTTGGAGTTACAGCGAAGCAAAGGCCATTGATGAATCACTTGCTATTTTTTATCACCACGAAAAAGGACTTCCCGTTCGCTTGGTGCGCTTTTTCAACACGGTTGGACCTCGCCAAGTAGGTAGTTATGGAATGGTCGTTCCACGTTTTGTAGAGGCAGCTTTGAGCGGTGCTCCGTTGGCTGTTTATGGAACCGGTGATCAATCCCGTTGTTTCTGCCATGTGGCAGACGCTGTAGAGGCCGTTCTTGAGTTGATTGACAGCGAATCTGCGATTGGCCAGGTTTTCCATGTCGGAAATGATTTTGACATCACAATCGGAGACCTAGCAAAAAAGGTCGTTCATGCCTTATCTTCGAAATCGTTGATTGAAATGATTCCTTACGAGGATGCGTATGGCTCTGGCTTTGAAGATATGCAACGTCGCGTACCCGACATTTCAAAAATTAAGTCGGTTATTGGATGGGCTCCTAGTCGTAACCTCGATGTCATCATTTCTGACATCGCAGAATCACTTCGCCATACTCATTAAGTAATTTCACAGAGCTATTACGGCGGTACCTCCCCGGTCTTGAGCTCTTACTGCTTCATAATTGGGGCATGAGAACTATGAAACTTTCTCGATTAATTGTTGCTGGCTTGCTTGTTGTTGGGATTGCTCCTGCTCAAGCCACACAAACAATCGTCGGCTCCTTCCCAAGCATGAATTACACGGCAGCGGTGGGCTCTTTCAACATCACCCCGCCAACCTCTAACTCTCCAGGTGCCTGGACATTTGTGGCAGATAACCCATTGGTCGCGACCATTTCGGGACTTAAAGTCACAATCGTCGGATCTGGCTATACGCGAATCACTGCAACCCAGGCAGCGAGTGGTGCCTACAACTCTGTCACTCGTGTGACTCAGTTGTTGGTAACAAAAGGAAATCCAACGATTGGTGCATGGGCTCCGATGACGGTTCCTTTTGAAAGTAAGACTTTTACGATTAC
>CAIUFY010000086.1 GCA_903898555.1 uncultured Actinomycetes bacterium | reverse complement strand
CATGTTGGGTATCGATGTGCACGATTGCGCGCAAGCACGACGTGAGAATTACACGTTGGCAAAGTTGGAGCCTGGCATGATCTTGACGGTTGAGCCAGGAATCTATATTCATCCTGATGATGAGTTTGTGCCCCCTGAATATCGTGGAATTGGCGTTCGCATTGAAGATGACATTCTTGTGACAAAAGATGGAAATATAAATCTCAGCGCGGGAATTCCAAGAACTCCAGATGCAATCGAAA
The DNA here is from genome assembly GCA_903898555.1 of uncultured Actinomycetes bacterium. Taxonomy (GTDB): domain Bacteria; phylum Actinomycetota; class Actinomycetes; order Nanopelagicales; family Nanopelagicaceae; genus PALSA-747. The sequence goes on along the minus strand of CAIUFY010000086.1, from coordinate 15,107 downwards.
AGTGGGTTAAGAAGCTAGCTCGCTAGTTTTACACCAAGAGCCGCTGCGCTGATTCCACATACGAGAGTTAGCGCTAAGTACAAAAGTGCCTTTTTTCTATGTTTATGTTTGAGCAAGTGATGAGTTTCAACTGCAAATGTAGACCATGTTGTAAATGCGCCTGCGAAACCTGTTCCAATGATTAAAAGCCAATTTCCATGAGAATTAATCATCAACCCTAGGACAAATGACCCAACTGTATTAATGAAAAGTGTTTCAACAGGAATCAATGATCGATGCAATTTCTTCACTTCTTGATCAATGAGATATCGAAGTGGCGCTCCTATTCCAGCGCCTAGTGCAACAAATATGGCTCTCATGGCTTAACCCACTTATTCTTAAGGGCTTCGTGAGTTACTAGGACTATGAGATAAGTTCCTAAGAGTGAAGCAAGTGCATACGTTAGAGCCGAACCATAATTATGAACTTGAAAGTATTGATCTATCTTTAGCGCAAATGCTGAATATGTTGTAAATCCTCCGCAAAAACCTGCGCCAAGCGCCGGACGCCACCACCATTTTGGACTCTTATGGTGGCGAACAAAAAGAAGAAGCGTCATAAGAACAGCAGATCCAATGTAATTGACCAACAAGGTCGCCCAAGGAAACCCTTTATCTACAAAAAGAAGTGAGGCGCCCCAACGTGCGAGGGAACCAACAATGCCGCCTAGTGAAACAACAGCAACGCTTTTAATATTTATCTGCCCCGCCCACTTTCTTCACGGTGCGATTCAACATTGAAGAAACAACGCTAATAATTAGTGCTGCGAAGAGAGCAGACCAGAAACTCGTAATGTCGAGAGCTGTGCTCCAGCGTGCGGTTAATTCCAACATTGCTGCATTAATTACCCAGATGAAGAGACCTAACGAGAGGATAACTGCAGGAAGTGTTAATACCTTAAGCAAGGATCCAATGAAGGTGTTAATTAATCCGAATACTAAAGCGACCCAGAAATAACTCCATGCACCACCATGAACTTTTATGCCAGGGATAACCAAAGTGGAAACCCAAACAGACAGTGCCATTACCGCCCAACGAATGAATAGTTTCATTCCTCAAGGGTACTAGATTGCTATTAAAGCACTTCCTCGCGACGGCGAATTTTTGAACCGAGCCAACGAACTGGGTCGTACTTCTCGTCTGCAACGCGCTCCTTCATAGGGATGATGGCGTTGTCGGTGATCTTGATGTGCTCTGGGCAAACCTCAGTGCAGCACTTGGTGATATTACAAAAACCGAGACCGTGCTCTTCTTGAGCCGTCTTCTTGCGATTACGGAGCATGTCCAATGGGTGCATATCGAGTTCAGCAATACGGATGAAGAATCGTGGACCAGAAAATGATTTTTTGTTCTCTTCATGATCGCGAATTACGTGACAAGTGTTCTGACACAAGAAACATTCAATGCATTTACGGAACTCTTGTGAGCGCTCCACATCGACTTGCTGCATGCGTGGCTCTCCTGGCTTCATGCCCTCTGGCATAACGACCGCAGGAATCTCCATAGCTTTCTTGTAATTGAAAGATACATCTGTAACAAGATCTTTAATCACTGGGAATGCGCGAAGTGGAGTAATGGTGATGACTTCGTCTTCAGGATATGAGGCAACCTGTGTCATGCAAGCAAGACGTGGTTTTCCGTTAATTTCCATTGAGCAAGAGCCACACTTACCCGCTTTGCAATTCCAGCGAACAGCAAGGTCACCCATCTGTGTTGCTTGAACACGGTGAATGATGTCGAGAACTACTTCGCCATGGTTTGCCTCAACGGTGACATCTTGAAGACCACCGGTCTTGTCATCGCCGCGCCAAATTCTTAGTTTGAGTGTGCGTGCCATTAGTTGGAACCACCTTTCGCAATTTCAGCCGATGTCATGTACTTCTCAAGTTCGTGTACATCAAAGAGATCAAAGAGCTCTTTAGGAAGTACTGGTAGTGGTTGGGATTTAATGCTCACTTTATCTCCATCAAAGCTAGAGATGTGATTGACCTGGCGCCAGGTTGAATTCATTCCTGGGAAATCATCGCGAGTGTGTCCGCCTCGTGATTCCTCACGAAGTAGAGCAGATTTCGCAGTGCTCTCGGCAACGAGCAACATATTGTCGAGGTCGAAAGCCAGATGGAATCCTGGATTGAATTTACGATCACCGGTTACAGAGATATTGCCGCTTCGTTTACGGATATCAGCAATTTTTTCAATAGCTTCCGTCAATTCCGCTCCGGTACGAATAATTCCTACAAGGTTATGTGTGATCTCCTGTAGTTCCTGGTGCAAGGTGTAAGCATTTTCTCCGCCTGTGCTTGTAAATGGTGCCTCAATTTTTGCTGCTGCTTTTTCAATAGCGGCATCACTCACTGGGTTTGCGCCATTAGCTTTAACGTAATCAGCGGCGCCTTTACCGGCACGACGTCCAAATACCAATAGATCGGTCAGTGAATTTCCACCAAGTCGATTAGAACCATGCATTCCGCCGGCAACCTCGCCAGCTGCAAAGAGTCCAGGAACGCCAACTGCGGCAGCGCTATCTGGCTCTACTTCAACTCCGCCCATAACGTAGTGACACGTTGGACCAACTTCCATTGGCTCCTTTGTGATATCTACTCCAGCTAGTTCATAGAACTGGTGCCACATTGAAGGCAGACGCTTCTTAATTACTTCTGCAGATAAACGCTTTGAAACATCGAGGAATACTCCGCCATGTTCTGTTCCACGCCCTGCTTTTACTTCGCTGTTAATCGCGCGAGCAACTTCATCACGTGGAAGAAGTTCAGGTGGGCGGCGGTTGTTGTCTTGATCTTCATACCAACGGTCGGCTTCCGCTTCGTTATCGGCATACTTATCAATAAACACATCCGGGATGTATTTGAACATGAAACGTTCACCGAGTGAATTTGTGAGGATTCCGCCTTCTCCGCGAACAGACTCTGTAACAAGAATTCCCTTAACAGAAAGCGGCCAAACCATTCCTGTTGGATGGAATTGCAAAAATTCCATATCAACTAAGTTCGCTCCGGCTTTCAACGCCAGGGCGTGACCATCTCCCGTGCCTTCCCAAGAATTGGAAGTAATTTTAAATGTCTTACCGACTCCACCGGTTGCGATTACAACTGCAGGAGCTTGAAATAGAACTTCGGAACCAGATTCGCGGCGATATCCGTACGCTCCAGCAATCTTGCCATTCTCTTTGAGAATCTCAGTGATTGTTACTTCAGCAAAAACTTTCATATTCTTCTCTGCATCGCCATGCTCTTTTGCATCTTGTTGCTGAAGAGCAACGATGCGCTGTTGCATAGTGCGAATAAGTTCAAGACCGGTACGATCTCCTACGTGAGCAAGTCTTGGGTACTCGTGCCCACCAAAATTGCGCTGAGAAATCTTGCCTTCATTTGTGCGATCAAAGAGCGCTCCCCACATTTCAAGCTCCCAAATACGATCGGGGGCCTCTTTGGCATGTAGTTCAGCCATACGGTAATGATTGAGGAATTTGCCTCCGCGCATGGTGTCACGGAAGTGAACCATCCAATTATCGTTGTCATTGACGTTACCCATTGAAGCAGCGGCGCCGCCTTCGGCCATTACGGTGTGGGCTTTGCCAAACAAGGATTTGCAGACGATTGCAACAGAGAGACCAGCTTCGCGAGCTTCTACAGCTGCGCGCAAACCTGCACCACCGGCGCCAATAATGACGACGTCGTACTTATGTTTTTCAAGTGTCATGTCATTAGCTCCGATTAAAAGAAGTATTTATTCCAGGTTGGGTGAAGTGAAACCATACGTACAAAGAAATCAGAGAATGCAACCCAGATCAAAGAGACCCAAGCGAAATTCTGATGTTTTGTGTTGAGTTTAGAAACGATTGTCCAAGCCTTGTAACGGAATGGGTGCTTCGAGAAATGGCGAAGACGCCCACCGATTGCATGTCGGCATGAGTGGCAAGAAGCTGAATATCCCCAAAGGAATGTAGCGTTCAACAGAAGAACAACTGTTCCAAGACTCATGTGGCCCCATTGGCCTTCTGGATTCTTGAAAGCAAGAAACGCATCAATTGTAAGAAGCGTGTTGAATACAAGGCCGATGTAGAAGAAATAGCGGTGACCATTGTTAACAATTAGTGGTGCTTTTGTTTCTCCTGTGTATTTGGCATGTGGCTCTGCAACTGCACAAGCAGGTGGAGACATCCAGAAGGAGCGGAAATATGCCTTGCGGTAGTAATAACAAGTCATACGGAAACCAAGTGGGAAAATCAAAATAATAAATGCTGGTGAAAGCACCATTCCGAAAATAAGAATGTGCCCGAACGGTGTTCCAAGTAAAGATGAACCAGACACACATGTTGTTGACAAGCATGGTGAATAAAACGGTGAGATCAACGGTTCTGCGTAGTAATGCGCATTTTCAAGAGCGCGCCATGTCGCATAAACAATAAATGAGAAAAGAACTCCGACAGTTATAAGAGGTTGAATCCACCACTTATCTGTCCGAAGTGTGCGCTGAGCAATCTTTGCCCGGCCTTCGGAGAAAACTCCAGTTGCCATGTCTCTACTCCCGACGTCTTGGGTTACCCAAGTTTTAGAGACTAAGTTTCCTATTTATATGCGCTTTTGCCTATACAAAAACGAACGGCACCCCTTATGAGTTGCCTCACGAGTGGTGCCATTTAAGCCGTCTTGCCTTGCTTTTCAGAGCGGAGGGCTGGGATTTGAACCCACGAAGGTTTCCCTTGCCGGTTTTCAAGACCGGTGCACTCGGCCGCTATGCGAGCCCTCCGTGGGCAAACTTACCGGCTGAGTGGAAGTACTCAAAATTCTAGGCGGGTAGCTCCAGTAGTTGTTCAATCACCTTTGCAACCCCATCGGCCGTGTGTAAATCAGCCACAAACTTTGCATGATTCTTGGTCTCAGGGTGGGCGTCGCCCATTGCCCATGAACGATGAGCCCAGCGAAGCATTGAGAAGTCATTTGGGTTGTCGCCAAAAGTCACGGCGTCCTCCGGGCCAATTCCGGCACGGGCGGCCATCTTGGCAAGGGTCTCACCTTTACTGACACCGATAGCCGAAATCTCCAAAATTGATTCACTCGCGTTTGAATGCGTAATAGTTGCTAGCTCGCCTACTTCTTGATGTGCAATATGCAACATTTGATCCGACGTTAAATCGTAATTTGAACAACGCGCCAACATCTTGAATGCCGGTTGGACCATCTTCTCTTCAATTCTTGCAACAGGTTGCATGTCGATTCCGATATCCCATCGAGGTACGTATGCAATTTCGTGGTGAAACTCATTGTTGTATTCGATTGCGAAAGAAATATTGGGAATGTGTTCTCGAAGGATTCTTACAACTTCAAGTTGTTCTTCGACTGGCATTAACCATTCTTCAATAACGCGGTCGTTCATTAAGTCGTACAAAATTGCACCATTCGCGCAAATTGCATTTCCCATTCCAAAAGTTTCTCGGACCTCTGGCATCCACCGAGGAGGGCGGCCTGTTACATAAAATATTTCAATACCCAAGTCATGTGCATTTCTAAATGCCTCGACAGTTCGATCAGATACTCCCGAATAATCGCGCACAACTGTTCCATCAAGGTCTGTTCCAATAAGTTTTGGACGTCTTCCAGTAATTATTGGCTGGTTCATGCAGGAAGCAATGTGTCCATGCCGAGGAATGGACGAAGTGCAAGTGGCACATTGACCGAGCCATCAGGCTTTTGATGGTTTTCTAAAACTGCAACAATCATGCGTGGAATCGCAACTAGTGTGCCGTTTAGCGTTGCGACAGCCTTGGTTCCTTCGCTGCTCTTGTAACGAATATTTAATCGTCTAGCTTGGAACTCTGTGCAATTAGATGTGCTGGTTACTTCGCGATATGCATTTTGTGTTGGAACCCAAGCTTCGCAATCGAATTTGCGAATTGCAGACGAGCCTAGGTCTCCTGAGGCAACATCAATCACGCGATATGGAATTTCCATCGCGTTAAGGAAGTCTTTCTCCCACTGAAGTAAACGCGCATGCTCTGCCGCAGCATCTTCTGGCCTACAAAAAGTAAACATTTCGACTTTATCAAATTGATGAACTCGAATAATTCCACGCGTATCTTTTCCATATGTTCCAGCCTCGCGACGGAAACATGAGGAGTAGCCCGCATAACGCATCGGACCGTTCTCTACATCAATAATTTCATCCATATGATAAGCAGCCAACGGAACTTCAGAAGTTCCGACTAAGTAAACGTCATCTTCTTCCAAGTGGTAAACATTTTCCGCTGCTTGCCCGAGGAATCCAGTTCCTTCCATGGCGGGAGGCTTAACGAGTACTGGGGGGATTACAGGAGTAAAACCTGACTTTACTGCTTGAGAAATTGCGTAATTAACCATCGCGAACTCTAGGAGAGCTCCAACACCAGTTAAATAGTACGAGCGAGAACCCGCAACTTTGGCCCCACGTTCGGTATCAATAGCTTTCAATATTTTGCCGAGTTCGACATGATCTTTTGGTTCAAAACCTTCACTGCTGAAATCTCGAGGCGTTCCAATATGTTCTAAGACTTTAAAATCAGCTTCGCCACCAACGGGAGTCGCTGGATCAATAATGTTTGAAATTTGCAGGAGAATTTGCTTTGCAACATCTTCTAACTCAGCTCGCTTTGAATCTGCAGCCTTCACTTTGCCTGCCAAATCTTTGGCATTCTCAAGCAATTTTGTTTTCTCATCACCTTTAGCTGATCCAACGCTTTTGGAAAGCACATTCTGCTCTGCACGGAGTGCTTCAAAGTCATTTGTTGCTGCTCTACGTAGGTCGTCGGCAGCAATCAATTGGTCAACTAGATCAATGTTTTCCCCGCGGGCCTTTTGGGAATTACGAATGAGGTCGGGGTTTTCCCTGAGAGTTTTAAGGTCAATCACAAGCCGAGTCTATCGTGTGCGCGGATATGAACCCAAGAATCGAATGTCATCGCAGATTTCGCGAAGTCCATCGAGAGCCGCTTTCACGGGAGCGTCATTGATATGGCCTTCTGCATCAATTATGAAGTGATAGTGACCGAGTTGACGACCTGTTGGACGGGATTGAATGAAAGTCAGATTTACTTTTTGTTTCGCGAATTCGGTCAGAATTTCTAAAAGCGCTCCGGCGTGGTCAATATCTATATAGGCCACTAAAGAAGTTCGATCTGCTCCCGTAGCTGCAGGCAATTGACCAGGTTTTTCCACGACGACGAATCGCGTAATGGCTCCCTCGTTATCGCCGATATTTTCAGCAATAATTTTTAAGCCATAGTTATCGGCTGCAATCTTTGCAGCAATAGCTGCGTCGTAATTTCCCTTCACAAGACCTTGCGCACCAGCCGCAGTCGATGGAGTTTCAATCATTTCTGCATCGGGAAAATTTTGAGCGATAAAAGTGCGGGTCTGAGCCTCAGCGTGAGGATGTGTTGCAATCTTCTTGATCGCTTTTCCATCATTCTCGGGCAATATCATTAATGAAAAAGAGACCGGAAGTGTTGTCTCAGCAGAAATTACAAGTGCATCGCCAAGTGCCAGCTCATCAAGAGTTCTTGCGACAACACCTTCCACTGAATTTTCGATTGGAACGAGCGCTTTATCAACTGCTCCTGAGCGGACTGCTTCGAGCGCGGCAGTTACGCTTCCATAAGGCATACACGAATCATTCTCCGAAGTAATTTTTCGGAGTGCCGCTTCGGTAAATGTACCTTCAGGGCCGAGATAGGAATATCTGGTCACTCAGGAAGTTTACCCTTTCGCAAACGTGGCCACTTTGTAATAGGAAATGAGAGATTAGAGTAGAAATCAATTATGAGTGCAGTGACTAATTCATTCTTCTCTTTAACTACATAATGGGAAGAGCCGGGAACGATGGCTAAGCGGCCATCATAAAGAGCTTCATACAGCTCAACGACATGGTGGTTGCTATGGGGTTCATCATCGCCAGATAGGACCAGCGTTGGGCACTTAATAGTCGAAAGCTCTTCCAAGGTCATATTTGGTTCTTTTGCCCAAATTCCAAATGCTTTTTTAACTGTAGCGATACCAACTTCAATCGGATCTGGAGAACGCGAACTCCATAGCGTTTTCTCCTCGTCGTCCCAAGTGATTTCAACATTTTCATCAAAAACAACGCCACCTGAGTTCCAATGGTAATTCGCGCCAATCAAAACCATAGATTTAACAAGGTCGGGACGCTTAATTGCCACAAGGAGCGCAATAATTCCCCCATCGCTCCACCCAACAAGATGAGCTGGCCCCTTCACTACATCTTCAAGATAAGCGATCGCTTCATCGCACTGAAAATCAAAATGGAAATATCCCTCGCGAATTCCCGTTCGACCATGTCCGGTTCTGTCGTACCCGTAGACATGGTGAGTCTTTTCAACTGAAGGGAGAATATATGAATCCCAATCTTCGTTGGAGCTTAGCCCGCCATGTAGCAAGACCAACGGTTGACCATTGTTTGCGTATTCAACCGACCATGTCTCATGGCCACGGAGATTGATATATCCAGAATTCATAGACCTAACCTACACTTTCACCATGTCCAACCACCCGCGTGCCTTCAAGGTGCTTTCGCGCTCCGATGTTGGTTTGGTGAGAGATGGAAACGAAGATTCGGCTCTAATTTCTTCACGCTTAATTGCTGTTGCTGACGGCATGGGTGGGCACGCTGGAGGAGAAGTTGCTTCAAGGATCGCCATAACAGCCCTGAAGAGCTTGAGTGAAATATTGAATGACGCCACACTCGACACTGAGTCTCGCGAAGACCTTCTCATGAATATCTCTTTTTCGATTGATGACAAGATTGCGAATGAAGTTAAATTAGAACCAAAGTTAACTGGAATGGGGACAACCCTTACCGCTCTCCATTTAGGAGAAAAAACTGTTGAACTTCTGCACATCGGAGATTCGCGATGTTACTTATGGAAGGAAAATAAGTTAGTCCAACTCAGTGTTGATCACACAGTGATGCAAGAGCTAATCGACCAGGGAAGAATCACTGCCGAGGAAGCCCTAACGCATCCGCAACGTTCATTACTCACGCAAGCACTAATGGGTGACAGCGGCATCGATCCAGTTCTCGTAGTTTTCTCAGCAGATATTGGAGATCGTTTCCTAGTATGCAGCGATGGGCTCAATGGCGTTCTCTCTGATTATGAAATAACGGAAGTGATTAAGAAATACGGTGAAAAGGAAGAAGATCTCCTCGATGCACTCATTGATGAAACAAAGAAAAAAGGCGCCCCGGACAACATCACTATTCTTTGGGCGCAAATTGTCGATGAAGACCCTAAAAACGATATTGAATTAATTGGTGCGGCGCTTTGAAGAAAATATTAGGCGAACGCTACGAAGTTGGAGAAATGATTGGCTCCGGCGGAATGGCAGATGTCTTTCGCGGTGTGGATACCCGTCTTAATCGCGAAGTCGCAATCAAAATTTTGCGTAGTGACTTGGCTAGAGACCCTGCATTTATCTCAAGGTTTCGAAAAGAAGCTCTCGCTGCTGCTGGCTTGAGTCATGCAGGAATTGTTGCTGTTTACGATTCTGGCGAAGATGGAAAAAATTCCTACATTGTCATGGAATTAATTAATGGTCGAACTCTTCGCGACCTCTTACAGAGCAACGAAGTAATTTCAATTGATCGTTCATTAGAGATAACAGCAGGAATACTCGACGCCCTTGAGTATTCACATCGCAAGGGAATTATTCATCGTGATATAAAACCTGGAAATGTGATGATCACAGATTCTGGCGATGTAAAGGTCATGGATTTTGGCATCGCCCGAGCTTTGTCGGATGTCGGCGCAACGATGACAAGCACGTGGAATATCGTGGGTACTGCCCAATATCTCTCTCCTGAACAAGCCACGGGTGAAGTAGCTGACCGTCGCAGCGATATCTACTCGGTTGGATGCGTGCTTTACGAGTTATTAGTGGGAGAACCACCATTTACTGGTGATACTCCGGTATCAATCGCCTATCAACATGTTTCTGGGCATCTAGTCCCCGCTTCGGATTTCGTTGACAACCTCGATAAAGATATAGACACAATCATTTCAGTTGCACTTTCAAAAGACCCGGCACATCGTTACCAAGATGCCGTTGCAATGCTTTTAGATATAAAGCACGCAAGAAAAGGTGAGCCAGTTACAACAAAGATTCGCCGAATTGACAAAAAGAAGACGGCGATTGTGGCGGCGGTTATTTTCCTTCTTGTTGGCGGCATCGGTGCATCTTTTGTTAACTTCACCTCGAAAACGGTTTCCGTAGGAAGTGAACTTCCGAATGTAGTCGGACTCTCAGAACAAGAGGCTCGTGCACTCTTGAACGGTTTCACTGTAACTATTCAACGCGCGCCAGATGCGCACATCCCCAAGGACCGTATTGCTTCTCAGCTTCCACTTGCCTCTTCGAAAGTACAGAAGGGCAGCGCAGTAACTTTGACAATTTCCGATGGTGCCGGGGATACCGTTATCCCGGTAGATCTTGTTGGAAAGACTTTGGAAGAAGCGCGAATTTCTTTAGCTGCAGCTGGTCTTCTTATCTCGAAGACTCAACCTGTTGATTCAAATCAAGCTCCGGGAGTCATTTTGCAATCCGATCCCGTTCCGGGAACAACCGTTCCTGCAGGCAGTGGTGTAGTGCTGCAAATTGCAAGCGGACAAGTTCAAGTTCCGCAATTATTGGGACTTACGGAAATCGAAGCTCAAACCGTTCTTACACAAGGTGGTTTCTTATCTCACGTAATTTATGCATATCAAGCAGATAAGCCACTTGATCTTGTATTAGCGCAAGCGCCCGATGCGGGTACGTCCGCAAATATTGGTTCGGTTATTACGGTTACCGTTAATAAAAACGTTTAAGCTTTTATAACTACTGGAGAAAGTCCTTCAGATCGTTTGCGTGCATCCAGATCTCCGCATGCAACTAACCAATTTCCAAGCATTTGATGTCCGTGTTCAGTTAATACAGATTCTGGGTGAAATTGGACTCCAGAAATTGGAAGAGATTTATGTTGAACTCCCATGACGACACCAGAATCGGTAGCGCAAATGACTTCTAAAACTTCGGGCATGGTTTCTGGTTCGATTGAAAGTGAGTGATATCGAGTTACGGTCAGGGGCGATGGAAGATCCGCCAAGATCCCTTTGTTTGAATGCGTGATGCTCGATGTTTTTCCATGAAGTAACTCGGGAGCTCTTGATACAACCCCACCGAAGGCGACACCAATTGCTTGATGTCCTAAGCAGACGCCAAAAAGTGGAATTTTATTCTCGGCGCAATATTTAACCATTGCAATGCTAACGCCAGCTTCTTCGGGAGTTCCTGGACCTGGAGAAATCAAGACGCCGTCATAATCTTTCGCATCTTCAGGTTTCACTTCGTCGTTGCGCAAAACTACGCATTCGGCGCCAATTTGACCGAGGTATTGCACGAGGTTGAAGACAAAAGAGTCGTAGTTATCAACCACGAGAATCTTCGCCTGTCCGTTTGCCGCTCTTCCCATGCCCCTATTCTGGTGTAACCTTGGGCCATGCCTAAATCCAAAGTGCGCAAGAAGGTAAAAGAGAAGCACCACCACGAGGTGGAAGTTCAAGAACTCGCTCCAATCCTTCCTGAGGAGAGCCCTCGCTGGCTTGCCCCAGTAATGGTTGCTGCTTTCCTCGTCGGCCTCTTGTGGATCGTTGTTTTCTACATTTCAGGCACGCTTTACCCAATCCCACACATTGGCGCTTGGAACATGGTCGTAGGTTTTGGCTTTATTGGAGCTGGATTTACGCTCGCAACTAAGTGGCGCTAGCCGCTTAACTTTCAAAGCGAACTACACCGCTGTAATTCCTCCACATGGGGATAAGTTCTGTGGATAACCCTTCCTAGCGATTAGTAGGTGCTCCTCACCTCATTCTCAGGAAACACCCAGAGTGAGGGAGAATATTGCTCTTATGACAACAGCACTTCAAACCCCACAGGCCACAACCGCCCCATCAACGACTTCACGCATTCTTGTTGTTGATGATGAAAACAGCATTAGCGATCTCATCGCAACAAGCCTTCGCTTTGTTGGATTCGATGTTCGCACCGCAGCTTCTGGTGCAGAGGCGCTTCGCGTAGCCGAAGAATTTAAACCGCATGCACTCATTCTTGATGTGATGCTTCCGGATACAAACGGTTTTGATGTATGTCGCCAACTTCGCATTGATGGTCATAGCGTAGGCGTTCTCTTCTTAACTGCTAAAGATACTGTTGAGGACAAGATTCAAGGTCTCACTATTGGCGGAGATGATTACGTAACAAAGCCTTTTAGTTTAGAGGAGCTTGTTGCAAGACTTCGTGCACTTTTGCGTCGAATTGGCGCAGTTGAAGTTAATGTTGATGAAGAGAAGATTCGCTTTGCAGATCTTGAACTCGATGAAGCAACTCATGAAGTTCGTCGCGCCGGCCACATGATCGATCTCTCCCCTACAGAATTCCTCTTACTGCGATATTTGATGATTAATGCTGATCGCGTTGTTAGCAAGTCACAAATTTTGGATCATGTATGGCAATACGACTTCCGCGGTGACGCAGGCATTGTCGAAACATACGTCTCCTACCTTCGTAAGAAAATTGATATATATGAGCCTGCGCTAATTCACACCGTTCGCGGAGTCGGATATCGCATGAGAATGCCGCCAAAGAAGTAACCTTCTTCAACGATGAGGATAAATTTTGGCAATTGGAGCCTACGCAATAGATTGCTTCTGGCGACGGTTGCTGTAGCTGCAATTGGAATTGGCGCTTCAGATTTCGCTGCCAATGCGGCTTTGCGTTCTTACCTCGTTAAACAAGTTGATTCTCAATTGGTCGATATTACAAATGGATCAATGGCTCGCTTAGATCGCGCTGGTATTGATTCAAAAACGACCCAAAATGACGAAAGCCAAGCATTTAGGCCAGTCCGACCTCTTAGTACTGTGCCAACAACAACCATGGTTACCTTGTTGGATTTAAAGGGAAATACCGTAGCCACTCTTGGCGGAGAAATGACAACCGCAGTTGATAGTCAATCCGCTTCATTCGTAAACCTCACTGCTGATCAAGTTAAAGCGACAAATGGGGATCCGTTTACCGTTCACGGTGTCGGAGATCGGTCTGACTATCGCGCTATTGCAAGAATCCTGCCCTCGGGGCTTGGAAGTGTTGTTGTTTCAACTTCGTTGTCAGCGGTCGAAACAACGCAGCAACAACTTCAAGGATTCTTTATTCTGATCACTTTAATCGTGCTTTTGTTAATTGCGCTTCTCGCACGTTGGATTATTCGAATTTCCTTACGGCCATTGCGCGAAGTTGAACATACAGCGGCAGCAATCGCTGATGGTGATTATTCTGCTCGTCTTCCAAGGGTGGATGAGAGCACTGAAGTTGGACGTCTCTCTGCATCTCTCAACACGATGCTTGGGCGTATCGAAGAATCTTTCGCTCTTCGAATCGCATCCGAATCTCGCCTTCGTCGTTTCGTCGCTGATGCATCCCACGAACTGCGCACGCCACTAACTGCCATACGTGGATTTGCTGAACTCCATCGTCAGGGTGCTGTTACGGGAGAAGAGAAAACAAAGGAACTTGTCGGTCGAATTGAAAAAGAGTCGATTCGTATGAGTTCACTTGTTGAGGACCTACTCCTTCTTGCGCGAATGGATCAAGCGCCACAATTTAATCAACAGGCCGTTGATTTGAATAAAGTTGTTGGCGATTGTGTTGCTTCTGCGCGTGCTGCTGGGCCAGACCATCCCATCACCATCCAAATAAATGACGCTGATGAAAACTATGTTCTTGGGGATGAAAATAGAATCCACCATGCCGTACAAAATCTTCTCGCAAATGCAAGAACACATACTCCTTCATTAACATCAATCACGGTTTCAATTCAAAACTTGGAAAGTGAAAATACAATTTCTGTACATGATGATGGTCCTGGAATTTCAGAACAGGTTCAAGAAAGAATATTTGAACGTTTCTACAGAGCTGACCCATCCAGAGTTCGTACAGGTGGAGAAGGATCCGGTCTAGGACTTTCTATTGTCGATGCGATTATGAAGGCGCACGGAGGCTCAGTCACTTTGGATTCAGCAGAAGGAAGAGGATCGACTTTTACTCTTCATTTTCCAATCAATAAAGATTAATACGAGCTTGGATTTGCTTCCATCTTGCGAAGCGTTGCAATTCGTTCTTCTATCGGTGGATGTGTGCTAAATAATTTTGAAACCGAACTTCCGTCCAATGGTGATTCAATCCAAATATGTGCAACAGCGGTCGAACGTTGTTGAACGACTGTTGTATCAGCGGCTAATACCTCTAGCGCTCGGCGCAGACCAGTTGGATTTCGCGTAAAGGCAACAGCGGTTGCATCTGCAAGTGCTTCACGACGCCTAGATATTGCTGAACGCAGTAACATCGCAGCTAATGGTGCGAGTATCAAAATAATAAGTGAAAAGACAAGCGCTAATGGATTTTGGTTGTTATCCCGATCATCACGACGCGAACCACCGCCAAACCACATCATTCGAGTGAGGAAATCACTCAAGATGGCTATTGCGCCCGCAGTCGTTGCGGCGACAGCCGAAACAAGTGTGTCTCGATTCGCAACATGGCTCAATTCATGAGCAATAACGCCTTGAAGCTCTTCGCGATCCATTGCGTTAAGGATTCCCGTGGTGAATGCAATTAGAGCTTTATCTGGATTGCGACCAGTTGCAAAAGCATTAGGCGCGGAATCTTCGACAATTGCGACTTTTGGCATTTTCAGCCCGCTTGCAATCGCTACTTCTTGAATGAGATTAAATAGCTTTGGATTATCAGATTCCTGAATTTCTTTTGCGCCTGTCATGGTCAAGACGATTTTGTCTGACGCCCAATACGAACCCCATACTGAAATCAGCGCTATGCCGACAGCAAATGGGACAAGACCTACTCCAGTCTTGCCGAAATAGGTAAGTGCTGCGTAAACAACTAAGCCAACTAGCAAACCCATCCCAAAGAGGAGCTCGATTGTTTTGCGCTTATTTGCAGCCTGAAGTT
>CAIUFY010000085.1 GCA_903898555.1 uncultured Actinomycetes bacterium | reverse complement strand
CTCACACGGTGATAACTATGTAGATGTAACTGGATGCGGTAACACCGTAGATGCAAGGCGCACCTGGGTTGTGCGAATGATCATCGATTCACTTCTTTTTTGGTCTGAAGTGATAGGGGTTGACGGATTTAGATTTGATTTAGCGACCGCACTTGCGCGAAA
This sequence comes from uncultured Actinomycetes bacterium, assembly GCA_903898555.1. Lineage (GTDB taxonomy): Bacteria > Actinomycetota > Actinomycetes > Nanopelagicales > Nanopelagicaceae > PALSA-747. The sequence continues at coordinate 6,216 of CAIUFY010000085.1, read as the reverse complement.
TGAATACGGAATTGAAACGCATAGCGCACTCATGACAGCAATCGTCGCCCAGCCAGCTCTTCGATCACGAAAACTCATAGTGGAGCCTTGGGACATATCAGGATATGCACTTGGAGATTTTGCACATCCATGGCGTGAATGGAATGACCATTATCGAGATACGCAACGACAGTTCTGGCTTGCAAATCCTGCGCGAGGGTTTTCAGAAGGTGTTGGAGATTTTGCATCACGCATGAGTGGGTCACACGATATTTTTTATTACCGCGGTCCAACATCATCAATCAATTTTGTTACCGCGCATGATGGATTCACACTTGCCGACCTCGTTCGCTACAATGTAAAGCACAACGAGGTAAACCTTGAAGATAATCGTGACGGCAGTGATAACAACCGTTCGTGGAATGTCGGCGTTGAGGGTGAAACAAGCGACCCGGTCATATCTGCAACGCGCCATAAACTTCAAAAATCAATGTTGGCTTCGCTCATTCTTTCAACTGGCGTACCAATGATCACAATGGGCGATGAAGTTGGGCGCACTCAAAATGGATCGAATAACGCCTACTCGCTCCCCTTGGACGCAGATATATCTTCGGAAAAAGCATTTAATGGTGGATGGGCTCTGAATTGGAATCCAAGTGCGCAACAAAGAGATCTATTTGAAACTGTCGCAACACTTAATTCCTTAAGAAGCGCTTATCTTTCAGATGTCATCAAGGAATTCTTTACTGGGGAGCTTGACTTAGGCACGAGCCGTAAAGACCTTGCATGGTTCCGTAGAAATGGCGAGGAAATGGATAGCGAATCCTGGCACCAAGGTGATCGCAACTATCTTTCAATGTATGTGGATGCGAGCGCAAACCGGGCGCTACTTATGTTCTTCAATGGAAGCACTGAGGAGCAAGAATTCACTCTCCCCCACGAAAAATGGGGCACCGCCTTTCGAACCGTCTTCGATTCTGCCTTCGACATGGTTAATTTCGAACCCACTATTGCTCAGCCAGGTGGAGTGACAAAGGTCGCTGCTCACGCTGCTCAAGTCTGGCTCGTTACGCGAAAATAAAGGTATACCGAGCAGTATCCCTCTGAGGCAATAAACTCCTCCTCATGCTCGCAATCGTTGCTCCGGGGCAAGGTTCACAAACTCCCGGTTTCTTAACTCCGTGGATTGAACACTTCGCCCAATTTGGCCCACAGATTCCAGAAATGGTTTCACATTGGTCGCAAATTTGCGGCGTGGACTTGAATCACTTAGGTACTAACGCTGACGCTGATGAGATTCGCGATACTGCAAATGCGCAACCACTTCTTTTGCTTGGAGCGCTCACTGGCGCGGGTGCGCTTTTCGCTGGAAATGACGAAGCGATCTCTGTAGTGGCCGGCCACTCCGTTGGAGAAATAGCAGCAGCGACATTTGCAAAGATTCTAAACGCTGATGATGCGTTCAAACTCGTATCAACGCGAGGCCGCGAGATGGCTAAAGCCGCCGCAATCTCAAAAACGGGAATGTCAGCTGTTCTTGGTGGAGACCGCCAGACTGTTGTAAATCATTTAATCTCTCTTGGATTGACTCCTGCAAATGAAAATGGCGCAGGCCAAATTGTTGCAGCCGGTTCCCTTGAGGCACTTTCTGCGCTCTCTGAAAACCCACCTGAAGGCGCTCGAGTTCGCCCCTTACAAGTAGCTGGCGCATTTCACACCTCTGCAATGGCTCCCGCTGTTGAAACGCTAGCTGCGCTCGCTGCAAGTACGGAAGCAAACGATCCTTCCATTCGCATTCTTTCGAACAAAGAAGGCGCTGAAATTACAAACGGCCGAGAATTTCTCGACCGCATCGTTGGACAGATTGCAGGACCAGTTCGTTGGGACCTTTGCATGGAGACTCTTTCTGCGATGGGCGTGACTGGCGTAATTGAAATGCCACCTGCCGGCACACTTGTTGGACTTATCAAACGCGCGCATCCTGAGATTGAAACATTCGCACTGAAAACACCAGATGATCTTGCAGCCGCACACGAATTCGTAGCTAAGCATGGACAGGTGAAATAATTATGAAAATTCAGAACACGCAACCTTCGCAAAACACTCGAATTCTTTCCGTTGGGGCATATCGCCCAAGTCGAGTTGTTCCAAACTCAGAGATTGTCGATGCGATTGAATCAACCGATGAATGGATTCAACAGCGCACGGGCATCAAGACTCGCCACTTTGCTGGTGAGGATGAGTCGCTCATTGATATGGCTTTCGCTGCTTCAAAAATCGCAATCGCGCGCGCGGGACTTACGTCAGAGGATATTGACACTGTCATTTTTTCAACGATTACCTATCCATTTCAAGCCCCTAGCGCAGCAACAGAACTAATCACTCGACTTGGCAATACGAAGGCAGCCGCCTTTGATATCAACGCCGCTTGTGCAGGTTTTAGCTATGGTGTTGGAATTGCCTCAGATCTGGTGCGCAACCACACATCGAAATATGTGCTGGTTATTGGCGGGGAAAAACTTTCAGATTTCACAAGCCCAACTGATCGAGCTACAGCATTTATCTTTGCAGATGGCGCTGGAGCGGTTGTAATCGGGCCATCTGATGAAGTTGGAATTAGTGCCACAACATGGGGCGCCGATGCGGATAACCGCGATGCAATCATGATGACTCCTTCTTGGTTGGATTTCAAAAAAGGTGCAACAGTCGACAAGATTGGTTGGCCAGATATTTCTCAAGAAGGTCAGCGCGTATTTCGTTGGGCAGTTTATGAAGTTGCTCAAGTAGGTAAGAAAGCTATTGCTTCGGCAGGTATTAAACCTTCAGATTTGGCCGCCTTCATTCCTCACCAAGCAAATGAGCGAATTATTGATTCCTTGGCAAAATCGATGGAGCTACCGGACGGTATTGTGATTGCGCGAGATATCCAGACCACTGGAAATACAAGCGCAGCATCAATTCCTCTCGCAATGGACCGTGTACTCGCGGAAAATCCGCAACTTAGCGGTAAATTGGCTCTTCTCATAGGCTTTGGGGCAGGGTTGGTCTTTTCCAGCCAGGTCGTTGTTCTACCGTAATATCCCTCAAGACAAGTAATAAATAAGAAAAGGAATATAAAACTATGGCACTCACACAAGATGAAGTTCTTGCAGGAATCCGCGACATCGTCGTTGAAGTTGCAGGCATCGATGGCGCTCTTGTTTCACTAGAAAAGAAGTTCGCAGATGACCTCGACGTTGACTCACTCAGTATGGTTGAAGTAATCGTTGCTGCAGAAGAAAAGTTCAGCGTAAAGATTCCTGATGACGAAGTAACAAAGATGGCAACAGTTGCTGATGCCGTTAACTTCATCGTCGCTCACTCATAATTCTCTGCACAAACGGCTAAAAAAGGTATAAAAATGTCAAAGACCCGCGTCGTAGTAACTGGACTTGGAGCAACTACCCCATTGGGTGGCGATGTACCAAGCACATGGGAAGCGCTTCTGGCTGGAAAGAGTGGCGTACGCCTTCTTCCAGAAGGAATGCTGACTTCAGTAAATGTGAAGTTCGCTGCGACGATTGCGGTTGAGCCAGCTGAAGTAATGAAGCCGGTTGAAATTCGTCGTTTAGATCGCTCGGAGCAGTTTGCAGTTATTGCAGCTCGTGAAGCGTGGGCAGATGCTGGTTCACCTGAAGTTGATCACGAACGCTTAGGCGTTGTCGTTGCATCAGGAATCGGTGGCGTGACCACGATGCTCGAGCAGTACGACATCCTTCGTGAAAAGGGTGCTCGCTTAGTTTCACCTCACACAGTTCCAATGCTTATGCCAAATGGTCCAGCAGCAAATGTCGGATTGGAATTCAAAGCACAAGCAGGCGTTCACACTCCCGTTTCTGCATGCGCATCTGGCGCAGAGGCAATTGGCTATGCAATGGAAATGATTCGTCTAGGCCGGGCGGATATCGTGATTGCCGGCGGCGTTGAAGCTGCAGTCCACGAACTTCCAATGGCTGGCTTCGCTGCAATGAAGGCGCTCTCCACGCGCAATGATGATCCAACTCGTGCATCTCGCCCCTACGACAAAGACCGTGACGGTTTTGTTCTTGGTGAAGGTGGCGGAATTGTTATTCTCGAATCACTTGAGCACGCAGAAGCTCGTGGCGCAAAGATTTATTGTGAACTTGCAGGCCAAGGACTTACATCTGATGGTTATCACATTGCCGCTCCAGACCCATCTGGTTCAGGCGTAACCCGAGCTGTTAAATTCGCTCTTCGCGATTCAGGCGTTGATCTTTCAGAGGTTGTCCACCTAAATGCTCACGCAACTTCTACTCCTGCGGGCGATGTTGCAGAAGCTAATGCACTAACTGCAGCACTTGGTGAGCATATGAGCCACGTTGCAGTTTCTGCTACAAAATCAATGACAGGCCATCTTCTTGGAGGCGCTGGAGCAATCGAATCAGTATTTGTTGTCTTGGCGCTCAAGCACCGTTTAGCTCCCCCAACAATTAACATTGAGAATCTTGATGATGCTGTGAAAGTGGACGTAGTACGTGATGTCCCTCGCCCACTTCCTTCAGGACCAATCGCTGCGATCAACGACTCATTTGGCTTTGGTGGCCATAACGTCGTATTGATCTTTAAATCGTACGAGTAACTTCTACTTCGAAGTCTTAAAACTCACTGACACGGTTACGGTCACAGTCTTTGCAATCGAGGATGTGTCGTACATTCCACCAGCGCTTGTATCAACTGAGTCTGGAGCAGTTACTTGAACTGGACCACTTGTCACTGAAAGTACTGCGCCGAGTTTTGAATTAACTGCGCCTGTTATTGCTTCTCCACGAGACTTTGCATCTTTCATTGCATCGGCGAGAAGTTTTGGGCGAAGTGTTGCAAGATTTGAAACATAATATTGAGGACCATTGTTGTAAACGTTCACGCCTGTTGCTAGAAGGGCGCCGATGCCATCACTTAGCTTCTTTACCAATTTAACATCTTTAGAACGTACGATGACATTTTGATTTGCCTGGTAGGCCAAAACTTTACCGGTCTGATTACCATTGATGTATTGCTGAATGGCAAATGTGCTTATCGCTCCAGTTTCGATTGAGGCTGCATCGACACCACCCTTAACTAAATAGTCTGAAGCAGCAGCAACACTTTGCTCAACTTTCTTAACAGCCGTAGCGACTGCCGGAGAACTCTCTTGTGCCATCAAGCTCCATACAACGTTGTCGGCCGTTGCTGAAGCCTTAGCAGATCCAGTTACGGTGATTGCATTACCGGTGCGAGCTGAGAAACCACTTCCCATTAATGAGCCTGCAAAAGATATTCCCAATGCAAGAATTGCTGCTGAACCTACAAGAACGAATTGGCGCGATTTAGTTGTCATGGTCAAATACTAATCCATAGCGCCGAGTGATCTTCCTCTATTCCTCGTCGATAGCACTCAAGTTCCTCGTCCCATGAAATTCCCAGTGCGTTCTTGAGATTTTCTCTCAGAACTTCGTAGCCATGACTTTGTGAGATGATTGTAAGAATTCGATTTTCATGAATCATGATGTCTCCCGTGCTCGCAGTCACAGCTTGATGCATCCCAAGTGCTGGGGTGCATCTATAGAGAACACCTTCCCCGCCATCGGTGGGAAATTCGCGAACTTCAAAGCGAATGAAATGCCAACTCTTGAGTGTGGCCGCAATTTTGGATGCGCGTTCTTTATTTCCCGAACTTCGCCAATGTAGTTCGCACATATAGGTTCCAGCAGCCAGTGGTTGAACTACCCATTCCAACGAGACCTTTTCTTGAAAGATTTCGTTGAGGGACCACTGGACGTGCCGAAGGAGCGCCTTTGGCGCAGAGTAAATCCGAAGATCTCCAGACAGGCTAATGCTGCTCATACCCATGCTTTCTAAGAACGCACTTGATGCGACCTTCCCCAGTCCACCACGCGTTTAAAAAGCCCTTTGGGGCGATTCAGAGGGATGATTATGCGCTTTCCGGGCGTGTTGCGCTAGTCCAGCTCTGGACTCGCCCGCGCCGTTCCCAAACCATCGAGTTTGCAGTTAGACTCTCCACTAGTCCGACGCTTGGCAGTACCCGTAGTTCAGCTCGACGCAAGTCTGGTTTCTCGGTAAAAATGCAGAAGAGGAAGACCGGCGCTTAATGTTTTGTTAAGTGCCAACATTTATCGAAGGAATACAGTTACATGGCAACAGGTACAGTTAAGTGGTTCAACTCTGAAAAGGGTTTCG
>CAIUFY010000084.1 GCA_903898555.1 uncultured Actinomycetes bacterium | reverse complement strand
TAAAGACGATGTTGCCCGTGCGGAAAAAGATCTTGTAAAGGCAACGAGCGATCATGTAACGAAAATCGATGAACTTCTTAAGCACAAGGAAGCCGAGCTCCTCGAGGTTTAATTCTCGAAAAGAATTATGGACGATATTCATTCGCTGAACGAAGCAATCAACAAGAAGGCGGGAAGAAAACTCCTGCCCTCTATTATTGTTTCAGTTTTGATACTTGGCGTTGTCTTTGGAACTCTCCAAATTCATCCGATTTTATTTACTGGACTAGTTCTCGCAGCTGTAATTCTGGCAATTCGTGAACTTAACCATGGTTTCAAACTTGCCGGAACGATGATTCCAGATTATTTCCTGCAAGTTGCTTCTATTGGAGTAATAAGCGCCGCATACTTTGGCCGCGTTTCAGGGCTCTCTGTTGCAGTCGCAATCGCCGTTCCAAATCTCTGTGTTTTCTTGCTTGCGCTTTCGCCGATTGATTTCATTAAACGAGTCTCAGCTGCGAGCTTGGCAGTTTTTTACATTCCTTTCCTCGCTGGATTTATCGTATTACTTGGCCATTCAGATGATGGACCGGCTCGAATTCTTACCTTGGTCGTTTTAGTTGCTTGTAACGATACTTTTGCGTACATCTCCGGTGTCCTATTTGGTCGCCACCCTTTAGCGCCACACATTAGCCCCAAGAAAACTTGGGAAGGGTTGATTGGTTCGCTTGTCGCAACCACAGTTGGAGCATCACTCATTTTCCATTTTGTTGCTCACAAGCACTGGTGGCTGGGAGTTCTTATTGGCTTGATGGGAGTTGCTACAGCCACAGCTGGAGATCTCATTGAATCAGCTATCAAGCGTGATCTAAATATTAAGGATATGGGCTCATTGCTTCCCGGTCACGGGGGCGTTTTGGACCGTATTGATTCTGTACTTTTTACTGGCCCTGCCGTCTGGTTTGTGCTTGAACTTATTAAGCATTGGAAGTTGTAGCCCACATGTCAGATGAATTGAAATTAGTCTTTGATGAACCAAAACAAAAAGTAAAGCCTCCTAAGCACTTCGCCGACTTAGATCCCGAAGGTCGTAAGGCCCTCGCTGAAGAGATTGGCTTGCCAGCTTTTAGAGCAAAGCAGATTGCCACCCATTTTTTTGTGCATTACAACGACGATCCTGAAACTTGGACCGATATTCCTAAAGACCTTCGCTCCCTCGTAACTGAGAAATTCACGCCAAAACTAATCACATTGGTTCGTACCGTCACGGCAGATAATGGCAAGACAAGAAAAGACCTGTGGCGTTTACACGACGGCGTTCTTGTCGAGAGTGTCCTTATGAAATATACGGATAGAACGACGGTTTGTATTTCATCGCAAGCGGGCTGTGGAATGAACTGTCCATTCTGCGCGACAGGTCAAGGCGGATTGACTCGAAACTTAACTGCTGGAGAGATAACTGCCCAAGTAGTTGCTGCTGCAAACATTTGCGCCTCAGGCGAATTGCCAGGGGGAGAGACGCGACTTTCAAATGTTGTATTCATGGGCATGGGTGAGCCAATGGCTAACTACAACGCCGTTATGCGCTCTGTCAGAAACATCACCGCTCCGCAACCTGATGGCCTTGGCATTGGTGCCCGTTCAGTAACAGTTTCAACAGTCGGTTTAGTAAATGGAATCGACAAACTTCGAGACGAAGGAATCCCAGTAACCCTCGCCGTTTCACTTCATACCCCTGATGATGAACTTCGTGATTCCCTGGTTCCAATCAACTCTCGCTGGAAAGTTAAAGAAGTCTTGGATGCTGCTGATCGATACTCAGATAAGACTGGCCGCAGATACTCCATCGAGTATGCCCTTATTCGAGATATCAACGATCAGGCATGGCGCTCAGACTTGTTGGGCCGCCTTCTAAAGAATCGAAATGCCCACGTTAATTTGATTCCTTTGAACCCGACTCCGGGCTCAAAGTGGACAGCCTCTCGCCATCAGGATGAAGCTGAATTTGTAAGAATTTTGGAAACTTATGGGGTCCCGGTCACAGTTCGCGATACGCGAGGCAGGGAAATTGACGGGGCCTGTGGTCAACTGGCTGCCGCCGAGATAACCTCTCCCTCATGAAAACCCTGAACAACTTCGTAAACGGAAAAAAGCAAGCTGCCTCGAGCGGACAAACCTCAGAGATTATTGATCCAGTTACGGGTTCACCGTACGCAACTGCGCCAGTATCTAGCGCAGCAGATGTCGATCAGGCGATGAACGCGGCTGCAAAGGCTTTCGAAGGATGGCGTGATTCAACCCCATCAGAACGTCAACGCGCTCTTCTCAAAATTGCGGATGCTTTTGAATCTCGACAAGAAGAGTTGATTGCAATTGAATCTGAAAATACAGGTAAGCCAATTGCGCTGACAACATCAGAAGAAGCACCTCCAATGATCGATCAAATTCGTTTCTTCGCTGGTGCTGCTCGAAATCTTGAAGGTCGTTCAGCGGGCGAATACATGCGCGGAATGACATCCTTTATTCGTCGCGAACCAATTGGTGTTTGCGCACAAGTCACCCCATGGAACTATCCAATGATGATGGCTGTATGGAAGTGGGCACCTGCAATTGCAGCGGGCAATACCGTTGTATTAAAGCCAAGTGACACGACCCCTGCATCTACCGTTTGGATGGCAGAAGTTATGTCTGAATTTCTCCCAGAAGGTGTCTTCAACGTTGTAACAGGAGATCGCGACACTGGTCGCGCTCTTGTGGAACATAAGATCCCTCAGATGGTTTCTATTACTGGATCCGTTCGTGCCGGAATGGAAGTTGCGAAAAGCGCAGCAAATGATTTGAAGAAAGTTCATTTGGAACTTGGTGGCAAAGCACCTGTTGTTGTATTTGCCGACGCAAATCTCGAAGCAGCAGCTGAAGCAATTGCAATCGCAGGTTATTTCAACGCCGGGCAAGATTGCACAGCTGCAACTCGCGTGATGGTTGAAGCAAGTGTTTATGATGAATTTGTCTCACTTCTTGCAAAGCAGGCGAGTGAAAATATCGCCACCGGAGCCCCTACAGAAGATGTCCTTTATGGTCCTGTAAATAATGCGAACCAATTGGCTAGGTTGCAAGGTTTCATCGACCGCGCCCCTTCTCATGCGAGCATTGTTGCTGGCGGCAAGAAAGTTGAACGTGCCGGCTACTTCTGGAGCCCAACTGTCGTTGCTGACCTCAAACAGGACGATGAGATGATTCAGAATGAGATTTTTGGACCAGTAATCACAGTCCAAAAGTTTAGCGATGAGGCTCAAGCAATAAGTTATGCCAATGGCGTCGCTTACGGCCTGGCATCAAGCGTCTGGACAAGCAACCATGGCAGAGCAATGCGCCTAGCCAAGGCATTTGATTTTGGTTGTGTTTGGATCAATACTCATATTCCAATCGTCGCGGAAATGCCTCACGGAGGCTTTAAGCATTCGGGGTATGGCAAGGACCTCTCAAATTATGGTTTTGAGGATTACACTCGAATAAAGCATGTAATGACAAACCTGAATCTGTAGCCGAATTTTAAACTTTTCGGTCTAGTATTTCCCATCATAAGTTCCTGTTCACCTTCTGATTGATTGATAATAGAGAGGCTCACAAAGTGGCAAAGATAACCCGTGAAATTCCCCCAGGGGATAACGATTTGCTCGGACAGTTAGAAAACGCATCAAAGGCTTTTCTATCGCGTAGAGCTCTTTTAGCAGGAGCAGGTGGAGCCGCAGCAGCGAGCATGATTGGTTTTGAAGGTGCGCAGAGCGCACAGGCAGCGGGCGGAACAGTCCGTTGGGCAAACTGGGGTTTGTACCTAGATTTTGATAACAAAACAAAGAAGTATCCGACTCTTGAGGCGTTTAAGAAGAAGACAGGAATAAAGGCCACATACCAAGAGGCAATCGATGACAATGACACCTTCACTGCGAAGGTCTCACCGCAATTGCGACTTAAGAAAGATATTGGCTACGACGTAGTCACAATGACAGAATGGAAAGCAGCCCAATGGGTTGCAAGTGGTTTCGTCCAAAAACTAGATGATTCAGCCGTTCCTAATAAGAAGAATGTCCTTCCATCACTTTTGAATCGTCCATTTGACGCTGGCCGTCACTATTCATTGCCTTGGGCAGGAATTATTGCGGGAATCGCATGGAGCAAAAGCGCAATTCCAAAGGGTCTAAAGACTCTCGATGATCTCTTTGCGCCTGCAAATAAGGGTCGCATCGAAGTTCTTTCAGAAATGCGCGACACAATTGGTCTTGTCATGCTTTGGCAAGGCGTTGATATCTCAAAACCTTTTACAGATACTCAATACCAAAAGGCTGTTGATTTCATTCAAAAGAAGATTAAGGATGGGTACATCCGACAAGTTAAGGGTCAGAGTTACGCTGAAGATCTCATCAGCGGCGACGCCGTTGCTGTTATTGGATGGTCTGGCGATATTAATCAGCTTAATCTTCAGAATGGAAATCGTTTTGGATTTGCTGTTCCTGAGTCAGGCGGAACCTTCTCAACAGACAATCTCATGATTCCATCTACCTCGCCAAATAAGAAAGCGGCCGAGGCGTTAATTAACTATTACTACGATCCAGTAGTTGCTGCGACTGTTGCAAATTACATTACATATATCTGCCCAGTTGCTGGAGCTCAGGCAGCGATGGCAAAGATCAATCCAAAGCAAGTAAATAACCCATTGATCTTCCCAACCGATGCAATGTGGAAGAACCTCAAAGTATTCCGCGAACTCAATCCTGCTGAAACGGCTAAGTATGCGAAGTCATTCCAGAAGGCGATTGGTAACGGTTAATGGCGGACGCCTCTACCTCTGCAAAAGGCGATCTGAAACTTACTAATCTCACAAAGAGTTTTGGCGACTTCACGGCAGTAGATGACCTTACGCTGACGATTCCAGAAGGATCCTTTTTTGCCCTTCTCGGACCATCTGGCTGCGGAAAGACAACGACTCTTCGAATGATTGCAGGTCTGGAAGATCCAACGTCAGGCAAGATTTCAATTGGCACGACCGATATTACGGACAAGCGCCCTTACCAGCGCCCCGTGAATACCGTCTTCCAAAACTATGCCCTATTTCCGCACCTTACGATTTTTGAAAATATCGCTTTCGGTTTGCGCCGACGCGGAGTCAAAGACGTAAAAGCTCAGGTCGATAAGGTCCTCAATCTTGTGGAGCTTCCACATCTTGCAGATCGCAAGCCAACTCAGCTATCTGGTGGCCAACAACAGCGCATTGCTGTTGCTCGTGCGATTGTTAATCGTCCAGCGCTGTTGCTACTTGATGAACCACTTGGCGCACTTGATCTCAAACTTCGTCGTCAGATGCAGATTGAATTAAAGTGGATTCAGACAGAAGTTGGTCTTACTTTCGTTCACGTAACCCACGATCAAGAAGAAGCCATGACAATGGCTGACACGATTGCTGTGATGAATGAAGGACGTATTGAGCAGATGGGAACTCCCGCTGAACTTTATGACAATCCAAAGACTGCATTCGTTGCAAACTTCTTGGGCCAGTCCAACCTCATCCAGGGATCAATCGTCGACAACGATGGCGATTATCACGTTGTAGATTTACACGGGCAGAAGGTCAAAGTACTTAAGAGCCGTTCTCATTCGAAGACGAATTCCGTTCTGTACGCGATTCGCCCTGAGAAACTTCGCATCGATACTGATGGACACACACGTCCGGGTAATGTCTTTAAAGGCGGTCACATCGTCGACGTCTCCTACATTGGTGTATCAACTCAATATCAGGTCGAAATGCCATGGGGTCAAGAAATTATGGTTTTCGAACAGAATGATGATGGCATCCCACCTCTTGATAAGGGCGATGAAGTCACCCTTACTTTTGAACCAGCTTTT
>CAIUFY010000083.1 GCA_903898555.1 uncultured Actinomycetes bacterium | reverse complement strand
TTACCCCAAAGTTCTTCTTTGAGATTAATGAATAATGGAATGCGGTGATTAAGTAAATCAAGTACTGGTAACCATGCACAAAAACTATCCAAAGAAGAAGCTTTGGAGCGTGATGACCGCTGGATAAGTACTTAGCTGGCATGTAAACAAACCAGAGAAGTAGCGACATCACTCCAGCAAAATTCGCCATAAAGTGGAATCTTTTATACGTTGACTGATAGTCCTTACCAAAAATATTCATGCCCTTACTTTATCTACTTTATCCGCTCTTTCACCCGATTGTAGAAAGGAAAGGAAAGAATTAAAAGTCCCATAAACCACCAGGTGATGACATAAGCGATGTGTTGCCAGTAGAAAACTCCGCCTTGGGAAAGTAACTGGGGCGCCGTAAGTTCTCCGCCCGTGGCAACTACATATCCATCAAAGAGGTTAAAACCAGCATCACCAGCGACAAGCGCGGGATCAAGTCGGGAGAGCTTTCCTACGCCGCCTTCTGCTTGATCAACATTTTGACGCGGATAGAGGCGACCGTTAATCCGCACTGGGTTATTCGTAGCAGGGTAAGTTCTTGCGGCTAAACCACGAACTACCAATACTGCTCGATTATCGGAGAGGCGAGCTAGTGAGACAAGTACATCTTCGCGAGCCTGCTTGCCTCCGACAAAAGTTACCAATTGATTGGGAGCTACATAATTCTTTTCAAATTTCGCCTCGAAAGTGACGAGCCGATTGAAGGCTGCGCTTCGAAGATTGGATCCAGCGTTTGCCGCCTTAGTCAGTTCTACTACTGATCTTTCAACCTGAGGTTTTTGCAGCTTTGCCATTCCTTGGGCGCGATGCCATTGCCAAAGGCCAAGTTCAAAACATGTGGAAACAGCAACAATGATCAGCAGAGCAAAAGAGAGAGTCTTGAGGTGTTTACGCATTCAGCTTTTATTACTGTTCTGGGTCTTGCTTGTTTGCCGCGCGTTTGTATCGTCTATAAAAACTCACCATAAGGAGTGTGACGGCTACGACGAGAACAATCATGGTGAGCGAACCGGCAAGGCCTACATTTACAGTTGCTGGGGCATCATTCATGTGGCAATTATCCACCCTCTCGATAGACTTCTTTACATGAGCTCCTCGCACGATCCAGAAGTAATGGCCTTCCTGCGCGAGCGTTATGGAAAAACGGCTAAAAGAAAATGGCTTGCGGGATGGAAATTGCCCGCCGTAGCAATTGCCATAGTTGGCGGAATTTGGATTGCATGGAGTGGTGGGCACGCTGCCAACCCAGAGATTCGATCCTCCCTTATTTCTTTCAAATCAACCTCACCAACCTCGATTGATATCCGATATTCGGTTCAAATAAAGCATCCTGTTGGAAACCACCAATGCACCCTGATTGCTAGGGATAGTGAAAAGAACACGGTTGGCGAAATTGTTGATCACATCCCCCTTGGCCAAGCTAGCGCCACGCGTAACGTGAGGATTCCGACCAGACTTCAAGCGGTAAATGCGGCAATCAGTTCCTGTACCAGTCTCTAATGCCTGTAACCTTTCCCTCTTATGACTGATACCCCAAAAACCTGGTTGACCCAAGCTGCTGCCGACAGACTGAACGCAGAATTAGCTGATCTTGAAGGCCCTCGCCGCGCAGATATCGTAAAAAAGATTGAAGCTGCTCGCGCTGAAGGTGACCTTAAGGAAAATGGTGGATACCACGCAGCTAAAGACGAGCAAGGAAAAATTGAGGCTCGAATCAGACAGCTCAAGCACATGCTTGAAAACGCCCATATCGGTGAACCACCTGCGAGTGCAGCGGGAATAGTCGGACATGGCATGCGCGTTATAGTCGACATGATGGGTGATGAGATGCACTTCCTCCTCGGTTCCCGTGAGATTGATATTGAAGGCTTGGATGTTTACAGCGAAAAGTCTCCACTTGGATCGGCAGTCATGGGCCAAAAAATTGGTGAAACCGTGACATACACCGCCCCAAATGGCCGTGAAATCAAAGTGACTATTAAAGACGCAAAGTTTCATTAATAACGCTACATATATATAAGGAGAGAGATGTCTTCAAGTACGAAAAAAGCCCACGATGGGCAACTAAGCCATAAAGAAATTATGGCCGTTCTCAGCGGTTTGATGATGGGAATGCTGCTCGCAGCACTCGATCAAACAATCGTTTCAACCGCGCTCAAGAGAATCGTTGAAGATTTCAACGGACTTTCACATTACACATGGGTCGTCACGGCTTATCTCCTAACTTCAACAGCCTCAACGCCGTTGTATGGAAAAATTTCAGACCTTTACGGTCGCCGCCCGGTCTTTCAATTTGCAATCGTTACATTCTTAGTTGGTTCATTTGCAGCCGGCGCAGCGCAGACGATGAATCAGCTCATCATTTTCCGTGCTCTCCAAGGTCTTGGAGCTGGCGGCTTGATGGCACTCACATTCGTTATCATTGGCGATATCGTCTCTCCTCGCGACCGAGGCAAGTACCAGGGTTATTTTGGTGGCGTATGGGGACTTTCCTCTGTTGCCGGTCCGCTTCTTGGCGGATTCTTCTCAGACCACGGCCATATTTTTGGAATCGTTGGATGGCGTTGGATTTTCTACATCAATCTTCCAATTGGATTAGCTGCTCTTATTATTACTTCAGCAAGCCTTCATATTCCGAAGGTAAAGCGCGAGCATAAGATTGATTATCTTGGAGCGCTGCTCTTGGTAACAGGCGTTTCTGCTCTTCTTCTTGCAGTTTCGGTATTTGGTCCTGATGATGGTTGGACTTCGCCTAAGACTTACGCTGCTTTTGGAGCATTCGTAGCACTCTTTATTGTTTTCCTGATTCAAGAATCAAGAGCAAAAGAGCCAATCCTTCCGCTCAATCTCTTTAAGAATCACACATTCTCAATCACCTCGATCTTGGGCTTCATCATTGGCGCAGGCATGTTCGGTGCAATCATCATGGTTCCTCTTTATTTGCAGATTGTTCAAGGAAACTCGGCAACTGCAGCTGGCTTAAAGTTGATTCCATTTATGATTGGAATTGTTTCGATGTCAATTTATAGTGGCAAAACAATTTCAAAGCATGGACATTACAAGCGCTTCCCAATCATCGGACTTATTTTGATGGCAATTGGTATTGGCTTTATGACGACACTTGGAGTTCATACTCCATATTGGAAACTTGCAATATATGCCTGCTTAATTGGAATGGGCCTTGGCTTCTCTATGCAAACAATTGTGATTGCACTTCAGAACGCTGTGGAGTTCAAGGACATGGGAGTTTCAACGTCCGCCAATACATTCTTCCGATCTGTCGGAGGAACAATTGGAGTCGCACTATTTGGAACAATTTATGCAAATAAGTTAGCCCGAGAACTTCCTAAAGCAATCGCTCACGTTGCAACGACGAATCCGGCGGCTATGGCTGGTGCAACTCCTGAGAAATTTGCTCAACTTCGAAACAATACTTCGGTTTTGAAAACTCTAACTCCGCAACTACAAGAAGGCATAATGGGCGCATTTGTTAAGGGCTTCCATGCAGTCTTCATCTCCGCACTTCCAGTTATTTTGGTTG
This sequence comes from uncultured Actinomycetes bacterium, assembly GCA_903898555.1. Lineage (GTDB taxonomy): Bacteria > Actinomycetota > Actinomycetes > Nanopelagicales > Nanopelagicaceae > PALSA-747. The sequence goes on along the minus strand of CAIUFY010000083.1, from coordinate 199 downwards.
GACTTGCTTTCGCATTCTTCCTACGCGAAACACCTCTGAAGACTGGCGCTGCACACGCAGCAGCCCGTGATGAGGCAGCGGGAGAAACTCTCGGCTAGTAATTCGATAAATAGAAACCCCGCCATTTAACCGGCGGGGTTTTTTTATGCTTCTACGGCTCGCACCATGGCACTTGCATTAGAGGCTAGGTCACCTCGGC
>CAIUFY010000082.1 GCA_903898555.1 uncultured Actinomycetes bacterium | reverse complement strand
GGGGAATGAAATTGTGACTGTGCGTTCAGACTTGTACTCAGGTGAAGAGCTGTTGGTCTCATCATGGTCAACTTTGGTGGTTCGAGCATGATTTACGAAGTTGGCCAAGAGCTACCTCAAAAGAGTTTCTTGATAAACCGTGCAAAATTACTTGCATATGCAAACGCTAGTGGTGACCAAAACCCAATTCACCAAGACGAAGAATTTGCGAAATCTGTTGGACTCGAAAATGTCATTGCCCACGGAATGTTTACTATGGCGCTCACCGGCAGATATGTAAGTGATGTTGCTCGTGGCAGTGAAAAGGTGCGCAGTTTCTCAGCGAGATTTACAAAGCCAGTTGTTGTCCCGGCTGAAGTAGAAGTAGAGCTAATTGTGAGCGGAAAAGTTTCAGCGATTGAAGAGAACCTTGTAAAGATTGATCTGAGCGTTTCCTGCAATGACACAAAGGTTTTGGGAATGGCCAAAGCGACTTTTGTTGTATGAGTTCAAATAATCGCTACATCACCGTTCAGCGCATAGGTGATATTCGAAGAATTTCTAAATTAACGTATCCGGTTGCCTGTGGGCTCATTGTTGATGGGTATGCCGAAGATGCCGCGAAATCGATCCAATCCCTGAAACTCTTTGCTCCATCCGATACGGCAATTGCCATATTTGCATCAGGTGATTTTGATGTCGAGCCTCTAGCGAATGAGATAGACGATCGCACCATTCTGATTCATATTAAAGGTGGAGTGGGTTGGGGCGAAGCTGCAAATAACTTACTCAAATTTTCGCCGGCGCCCATCATGATCATCATGGATCCCTCAACAGTTCTTACGGGTGATGCAATTACTCCCATGGTAAAGAAATTCGAAGAAGATGCCTGGAGCGTTGTGGGTTGGCATGGCGGACTAATAAATGTGGAAGATGAGTGGCGTAGCGTCACGGACGTCGGACCTGGCGAAGTCGACGTGATCTTTAGTTATTTCATGGCGATGAAAGTTGAAGATGCTTTAGGAGCGACGGGATTCAATATCCGCGCCGCGTACTATCGAAATGCCGACATTGAATTTTCGCTCCGAGTTCGGCAAGGTTACGGTCGATTGCTCCAGATGGACTTACCACTCGAGCAAGCTCGACACCACGGTTATTACGACACAGATCCCGAATATCGCGACGCTCAATCCAAAAAGACGTATGACCGAATTTTGGATCGGTTCCGTGGGAAGAATGAGATCTTGGTACCTCGGCGTTAGCCTTTACCTATGAATGCGCTTTCAAAATACACAACACTTGGCGTCGGGGGACCGGCAACCAGGATTGTTCATGCGCGAAGTGAAGAAGAACTAATCACCGCAATTAAGTCTGCAGATGAAGCGGGCGAACCAGTACTGATTCTAGGTGGTGGCTCGAATGTTTTGATTTCAGATTCAGGATTTAATGGAAGTGTGATCCTGGTTGAATCTAAAGGCAATTCATATGAAATTGATGCATGCAGTGGTGGAACGTTGCAGGTGAGTGCTGGAGATAACTGGGATGAGTTTGTTGCGTTCACCATAGAAAAAGGTTTGGCAAACTTGGAATCGCTGAGTGGAATTCCCGGGACAATCGGGGGAGCACCTATACAAAATATTGGCGCATACGGCCATGAAGTTTCAGAAGTAATTGCTCGCGTGCGTTCATATGATCGAACTGAGAAAAAGATTATTACATTTGCTGCCGCTGATTGTGAGTTCTCATATCGCAATTCGAAATTCAAAAAAGAAGCGGGACGGTATGTAATTCTCGACGTAACTTTTCAATTGCGCCGCGGAACACAATCTTTGCCAATTATGTATGACGAACTTGCAAAAGAACTTGGCGTCACGATTGGAAGTCGAGTGGACACTTCGTTAGTACGAAGCGCCGTTCTTAAGTTGCGCAAGAAAAAAGGCATGCTGGAAGGTGAAGTTGCGTCAGCAGGTTCTTTTTTCACAAATCCAATCGTTTCAGCTGAAGTTGCCGCGAATCTTCCGCCCAGCGCACCTCGTTGGCCTCAGAGTGATGGACGAGTAAAAACATCAGCGGCTTGGCTTATGGAAAGCGCTGGAATCCATAAAGGCGATACCTCTGGAGGCGCATCAATTTCATCGATGCACGTTCTTGCACTCTCCAACGCAGGCACGGCAACTGCAGAAGATATTGCAACTCTTGCAAGAAAAGCCCGAGCAAAAGTGCAAGAAGTTTTTGGAATTACTCTCGAGCCAGAAGTTCAGTTTGTTGGAATAGAACTTTAGAGCTACTTAGCTTCACCCAATAGTTTTTGAACTCTCGTGATTCCTTCGACGATATCTGCATCACTTAGAGCGTAAGAGAATCGAAGGTAACCAGATGGGCCAAATGCTTCACCAGGAACAGCAGCTACTTCTACTTCTTCTAGAATAAGCGTCGCAAGCTCTGCGGAAGTTTGGGGGCGCTTTCCGCGTATTTCCTTACCTAGGATGCCTTTAACGGATGGATAAACATAGAAAGCTCCTGTGGGCGTAGGACAAACAACTCCTGGAATCTCATTGAGCATTTGCACAATTAATTTGCGGCGGCGATCAAAAGCAACGCCCATTTCTTTAACCGCATCAAGTGATCCCGTGAGGGCGGCAATCGCTGCTCTTTGTGAAACGTTAGAAACGTTTGATGAAAGATGTGATTGAAGATTTGTTGCAGCCTTAATGACATCCTTTGGCCCAACCATCCAGCCAACGCGCCATCCTGTCATTGCATAAGTCTTTGCAACACCATTCAAAATAATTGTTTGGTCTTTCATTTCTGGAACGACAACAGGAAGGCTTGGTGCCTTCGCGCCGTCATAAAGTAAGTGCTCGTAGATTTCATCGCTGATAACCCAGATGCCGTGCTCGAGGGCCCACTCACCAATTGCTTTTACTTGTGTTTCGGAATATACCGAACCGGTTGGATTTGATGGCGAACAAAATAGAAGGGCTTTTGTCTTTGGAGTACGAGCAGCTTCGAGTTGCTCCACAGTTACTAAATAATTTTGAGTTTCGTCGGCGAAGACTTCAACTGCAACGCCTCCAGCTAGTTTGATGCACTCGGGATATGTCGTCCAATACGGCGCAGGAAGAATTACTTCATCGCCCGGATCAATGATTGACGCAAAGGATTGATACACAGCTTGCTTGCCGCCATTTGTGACAAGAACTTGATCTGCAGTTATTTCATAATTTGTATCGCGCTTTGTTTTTGCGACAATCGCATCGCGAAGCTCTGGAAGACCTGGTGTTGGTGTGTATCGATGGTTCGCTGGTTTGCTCGCAGCATCAATCGCGGCCTGCACGATGTAATCAGGTGTCGGAAAATCTGGTTCGCCTGCTCCAAAGCCGATTACTGGTCGCCCAGCAGCCTTGAGTGCTTTCGCCTTGGCATCGACGGCCAGAGTGGCAGACTCAGCAATCGCGGCGATTCGGGCAGATACACGGGATTTGGCTTGGTTCGGCTGTGAGGTCATGCTCGGATTTTACCTATATTGCGAAGCCCCCTAGACTTCCCGGTCTGGCGCTTGCACCTAATCCTCGGATTTGATGAAAGGTCATGCTTCTGCATGCCTGAACTTGAAACCGCGAATTGAGTAAACGCTTGAAGGGCAGTAGCTCAACTGGCCAGAGTTCCGGTCTCCAAAACCGGCGGTTGGGGGTTCAAGTCCCTCCTGCCCTGCAAGTACGTGTAGTTGAAATGTTTTAAACGAAAGAACGATAGAAAGAGGAAAGGTAAAAACGTGGTTGAT
>CAIUFY010000081.1 GCA_903898555.1 uncultured Actinomycetes bacterium | reverse complement strand
TCCAGCACCATCTTGTCCCCCACTAACTTTGTAGGAGACGGTCATAGCCTGTACATCTTCGATAAAAGCAGGATCAATTTGCCAGAGATTCACAAGCCCTGGTGCGTTAAAAACCAATTCTCCATACTTACCAGTTGGAGTTAAATCTGTCGCAAGGTGATCATCAATAAAAGTTCCATCAAGGTGTCGCGCAGGAGGCGCTGTTAGCGTCACGATGGTTGCAGCATGAACCGGAGTTGGAAAAATTAGGAAGAGTGCAACGAGTGCCAAAAATCCCTTTTTCATAAGTTGAGTTCGCCTGCTTTAGAAATCAACTTCTTTTCATCTGGGTATGCCAAAAGTCCCACGACTTCCTCAAGTGGGAACCAGCCCACATCATCAACTTCACTAATTTGAGGCGCCAGCACACCGCCAACTTCCTTAAATAGATAGTGATGAACAGTTTTATGAATTCGTTTTCCACCTGCCATAAACCAGAAATCAATTACACCAAGGGCTTTAGAAATTTCACTTTCGATTCCCGTTTCCTCTTGAACCTCGCGTATGGCGGCTTGTTCTGGGGTTTCACCCTCTTCGATGTGCCCCTTAGGGAGAGACCAAAGCAAACGCTCTCCGCTTTGATCCTTCAAATCTTTGCGCCCAATCAATAATCCTTTTGTTCCAGATTGGTCGATAACTAACCCTCCAGCACTAACCTCATCAACGCGTTTGGCGTAAGGCTGCTTCTTCTTTACAGCAGGCTTCTTAGGGGCAGGGGGAGTGGAAGCTGTTTGAGCGTTAGGTGTATTAGAAGGTGTAAGTGGGTTCGACGGATTTCGCCTACGGCGACGTTTTTTCCGCTTCGCTTCGCCACCCGCACCAGGTGCCGGGGTCATAGGGCAAGGGTACTGCTCTAACCTTGGGTCTTGTGAGTACCCCGCGTGAAATAGCTAAAGAACTTGCGATGACCACTCTTCTTGAGAAGGCTCCCATCGCGAACTCCTTAGCGATGGACTTTTCAAAAGCTGGCTTCACTCTTGCGCTCGTAGGAGGACCAGTTCGCGATGCAATCCTTGGTCGCTTAGGAAATGATTTAGATTTCACGACAAACGCGCGACCTAACGAGACTAAAAAGATCTTGAAAAGTTGGGCTGATTCAATTTGGGAAACTGGCGCAGCCTTTGGAACCATCGCTGGCAAGAAAGGTGACGTAACGGTTGAGATCACCACTTACCGAAGTGAAAACTATGATCCCTTATCTCGGAAACCAGAAGTAAATTTCGGAGACTCCATCGAAGGAGATCTTTCACGGCGAGACTTCACAATAAATTGTTTGGCTCTAGAACTGACAACCCCAACGCAAGAATTTATTGACCTCTTCAATGGTGTTGAGGATTTAGCTAAGCGGATATTGCGAGCACCCGGTAATCCCGATGTTTTATTCGGAGATGATCCACTTCGCATGATGCGAGCGGCCCGTTTTGCATCACAACTTGAATTTGAAGTTGATTCAACAGTCGTTGAATCTATGAAGCGCATGGCTGAGCGAATCAAAATAGTTTCCGCTGAGCGCGTACATGATGAACTTATAAAACTCTTGATGTCTAAGAATCCACGTCTTGGTCTGACGCTAATGGTTGAAACAGGATTGGCGACTTTTGTAATTCCGGAATTACCTAAACTAAAACTCGAAGTCGATGAACATCATCATCACAAAGATGTATACGAACACACATTGACGGTTTTGGAGCAAGCCATAGCACTTGAAGATCGATTGGGTGGTCCAAACCTTGTTATTCGATTGGCTGCCTTGTTGCACGACATTGGTAAACCAAAAACCCGTGAATTAATTCCAGGTGGTGGCGTCTCATTCCATCATCACGAAGTTGTTGGATCGCGAATGGCAAAAGAGCGTTTGCGAGCTCTTCGCTTTGACAATCAAACAATCAGCGAAGTTTCTAAATTGGTTTTCTTGCATCTACGTTTCCATGGATACGCAGGGGGAGAGTGGACGGATTCGGCAGTTCGACGTTATGTACGAGATGCCGAAGGATTACTAGAACATCTTCACGTGCTGACTCGTGCCGATTGCACGACTCGCAATCAACGTAAAGCTGCCGCACTGGCATCCACATACGATTCGCTAGAAAAGAGAATCGAACTTCTTAAAGAGGAAGAAGAGCTCAACTCAATTCGTCCTGATGTAGATGGAAATGCAATTATGGAAATATTGGGAATTCCAGCCTCTCCCCTTGTGGGCAAGGCCTATAACTTTATGCTTGAACTTCGATTGGAACACGGTCCTTTGGGAGATGAAAGAGCAAAAGCGGAGCTACTTAAGTGGTGGGCGCTGAATGGGCCGAAAAAATAGATCCACGCAAAAGCAATAATGAAGTAAGTACGTAAACGCTAATTATTAAGAGCGGAAGCGCAATGGATTTACCGCTATTTGGAAGAAGTATTGCGGCTATAACTGCTCCTAAAACAATTGCCCCATTAACTGCCATATCGTAGAAAGCAAAAACACGGCCACGAAATTCATCTTGAATTCTTGTCTGCACAAGCGCATCATTTGTAACTTTTACTGCCTGGCCAGTGCCTGCTAACAAGAACGATGCAAAGCCGAGAGTAATTACATTTGGCAACAAAATATAAAGAATGAGAGAAGGTGTTGCTAAAACCATGGCCCATCGAATCCAAAGATGGCGACCAAGCCGTCGAACTATGGAAGGGCTAATAAAAGCACCGAGTGCAATCCCACATCCGGCAATCGTTAGCATTGTGGCAAAACCCGACAACCCTGCATCCGGTTGATTTGAGTGGTGATATGTATTGCGTTCAAGCAATAAAACCATCATCGTTAGAGAAGTTAACCCACCTCGCTGAATTGCTGTTGCAAGGATTCCATGAAATGAATCGCGTTGTGAACGAAGGATATGAAACCCTTCAATCATTTCCTTCCAACCTGCATCTTGTTTTGAATCCTCTAAATCTTTAGGGCCAATTTCAAAACGGCGTAACCGCCTAACTAAGACTCCGCTTATTAGGTACCCAGCAAAAGCAAGAAGAATAATCAATCCATCCGAGCGATCACTACTGAGATGCGCGTCCAATAATTTCTTCGCACCAATTCCAATACCACCACCCAATACAACTCCGATGGTGCCACCTGTTACGGCAAGTGCATTAGCAACAACTAATTTCTCTTTAAGAACCACTAAAGGAAGTCCTGCAGATAGCCCAGAAAGTATCAACCGGTTTATTCCAAATGCAATCAAAACTACAAATGTTAATAAAACTCCTGTGCTGCTTCTGGTTATGAGGAGAGCGACAATTAATAATGTAATTGCTCGCAAATAATTTGAATATTGAACAATGCGCTGTCGTGAGAAGCGATCAAGAAGCGTTCCTACATAGGGACCCACAACAGAATATGGAAGAAGCACAACTGAAAATGCGAGCGCAGCAGCAACAGGGTTTGCCTGCCTTTCCGGGGAGAAAAGGACAAAGGAAGCTAAGGCTGATTGAAAAATTCCATCAGCCAACTGTCCCAACCATCGGACTGCAAGGAGTTTTGATAACCCACTTCTTGCGAAACTCATGGCGTCAGCCTAGTAATTGAAATAGGTTTATTCTTGCTCCTATGACTCCCACGACTGGAATGTGGTCTCGGCGGGATTCAATCGACTATTCCTTGAAACGGCGTGCAACTTTGGTCGGCTATTTCAAAGGCACAACTCCTGGAAACGATGTATGCGACGCTGATCCTTATCTGCGCCTTGCAGCTAAATATCATGGTGAAAAAGTCGAACGTCCTTGCCCAATCTGTCGAAAAACAAAGATGGTGGTTCTGCACTACGCCTTTGGCGATCAACTCGGCCAATACTCAGGTCGGATTAAGTCCACAAACGAACTTAATGAGATGCAGAGCGAATTTGGCGAATTTAGAGTTTATGTAGTCGAAGTTTGTATGGAATGCCATTGGCACCACCTAATTCAGAGTTTCAAGTTGGGGGATGGGCGATTTCGTAAACCTCCGCGCCGAGTCCGCACGCTTGAAGACGAGGATTTCATCCAGCGCTAGCCTCAAGCCGGTAACCTTTAACCGTGGCGCTCAAAGACTCGATTCTCGGATTTCTCCGACATCACAGAGATAACATCCTGAAGTATGGAATTCGTGGATCCATATTTTTCTTTGGCCTTATCTTTGTAGCAGCCTCATTTATTTTTACTTATGCCTATTTCACGGTCGGAATTCCAGACCCTAAAGCGTTCGTAAATTCTCAATCAACAATTATTCAATATGCAGATGGAACTGAGTTAGGACGTATTGGTTCAGAAAATCGAACAATCGTTCCTCTTGCAAAAATTCCACTCAATCTTCGCCACGCAGTTCTTGCCGCAGAAGACCGAAATTTCTATTCCGAACATGCATTTAGCCCTCAAGGACTCGCACGCGCCATTTGGGACAATATTAAAAGCTTGGGAAATGGTGGCGGTGGTTCAACCATCACGCAACAATATGCAAAGACTGCCTTTTTAACACCCGAACGAAGTATTCAAAGAAAAATTAAAGAAATTGTTATCGCAATTAAATTAGAGCAACAGCAATCCAAAGATCAAATTCTTGAAAACTATTTGAACACAATTTGGTTTGGCCGTGGCGCTTATGGAGTTCAGACCGCAGCGCAAACCTACTTCGGTAGAAATGTGAACCAACTTAGCGTTGCGCAGGATGCAATGCTGGCTTCAATTCTTCGTTCTCCAAACTATTACGGACCTTCCTACACCGATGGTCTCAACAGATTAAAGGCTCGTTGGCAATATGTAATCGATGGAATGGTGAAAGTCGGTTGGCTAGATGCTGCCAAGGCAAAAACACTTAAGTTCCCAACTATTGCGCCGAAAGTAACTTCAGGTGCGTTGGCAGGACCTAAGGGCTATTTGATGGCTTATGTTTCAGCAGAACTTCTAAAACTTGGATTTACAGATAGCCAACTTCAAGTTGGTGGGCTCGTTGTAAAAACTACACTTGAATCTAAAGCACAAACAGCAGCGCAGGATGCTGTAAATAAACGAATTCCCGCGAAAGCGCCAACTGATCTTCGTGTTGCACTTGTTTCAATACGCCCAGGAACAGGTGAAATCGTTGCGATGTATGGCGGGCGCGATTACTTGCAGTCCCAACTAAATAACGCGACGCAATCCACCGCTCAGGCCGGATCCTCGTTTAAGCCATTTGCTCTTATCGCAGCGCTAGAAAGCGGTATCTCACTTCAATCCACATGGCTTGGCTCTTCACCTGCTGTTTACGACGATCCAAATGCGCAGACTATTTATTCTGTTTATAACTACAGCAATGAACAATTTGGAAATATTAATTTGCTTGATGCGACTGCGCACTCAGTTAATACAGTTTTCGTGCCACTTGGCATGAAGGCCGGCCTTCAAAATGTTGTAGACGTTGCGCGAAGAGCCGGAATCCCAAGCTCTGTTCAAATGTGGGCGACACCTTCTGTTTCACTTGGCGTTGCAAGCCCTCACGTTATTGATGTGGCAGCCGCATATGCCTCCTTTGCCGCTCAGGGCGTCTATGCAAAACCGTTTATGGTGAAAGAAGTACTTGGTGCAAATCAAGGCGTTCTCTATGAATCTCGAATACAAGCACAGCAAGTATTTAGTGCGGATGTAATGGCAGATTTAACAACAGCACTTCAAGGTGTTGTGCAATATGGAACTGGTGGCGCGGCGATAACGGGCATTAACAGACCCGTCGCTGGCAAGACCGGAACGACTACCGATAACGCATCTGCTTGGTTCAATGGGTACACCCCACAATTGGCAACGTCAGTTGCAATGTTTCGAACTGACGCCACACAATCACTCAATGGCATTGGCGGCCTAGGGGCAGTGACTGGTGGAAGCTATCCAGCAATGATTTGGAATTCGTACACAAAGGTTGCGATGAAGGGTATGCCAGTTGTGTCCTTCCCAGCACCTTCAAACATTGGTGGAACAGAGCCAACAGACTTTAGTACCGCCGTCCCAACACTTGATCCATCCTTGGCGGTTAAACCAACATCGGGAATTAAGAAAACAGCCGCTCCTAAACCTACAAAGAAGAAGTAGATGCGCCTGAAGTTCACTTCAAAAGCAGTTATTTTATTAGCCCTCGCTGCGTCGCTTCTATCTTTTGTAAAATTTGATCATTGTTATAAAACAAACTGGGCTTCTCCAGATGTATATGTTCACGCTTGCTATTCAGATTTACCAGCGCTATTTGGTGCGCGAGATTTAATTCATCACACATGGGCGTACTCCTCGTCTTTGAATGCAGTTGAGTACCCACCACTTACCGGCGTTGTTATGTGGGCAACTTCCCTCGTAACACCTGCCGGAAATAATTCATATCGATTTTATTTTCTCATTAATCTTCTATTACTTGGATTTCTCTTAATAGGGACATCTTTAATAATGGCAAAACTAAAACCAGAATTCAGATACTTACTTCCTCTTTCCCCAGCCGTCTTCCTCTCTTTGTACATTAACTGGGATATGTGGGCAGTGATAACTGCGATAGCAGCGATTTATTGGTTTGAGAAAAAGCATTTTGAAAAGAGTGCAATTGTTTTGGGAATAAGTGTTGCAACAAAGTTTTTCCCTATTGTTTTACTAGCTCCAATAGTTCTAATATTTTTGCGGCGACACCAACTTAAAAGGGCAATTCAGTATTCTGCTTTAACAATAGGAACCTGGCTCCTCATTAACTTGCCATTTATTTTATTCAATCAGTCAGGCTGGTGGAGATTCTTCAAGTTAAACGGTGAACGCGGAGCAGATTTTGGATCTCTCTGGTATGCCTTACAACTCTTAGGAGTTTTTAATGCAAATGGAAATCTTAATTCGATCTCTGTTTTAACTTTCCTGGTTGGCGTCTCGGCGTTTGCGGTTTATTTCTTTGGGTTGGCCAGAACACCATCTCTTGCAAGTGTTGCATTCACTATCGTTGCAATATTTACTATTGCGAGCAAGGTTTATTCGCCACAATATGTTTTATGGCTCACTCCTCTTGCAATTCTTGCTATGCGCGGTGCGAAGGATCGAAAGGCATTTTGGATTTGGCAAGGTTCTGAAGTCTTGTATCACTTTGCTGTTTGGGAATACCTCGCGAAGTTCTCGGGGAGCCACTTCGGCCTAGAACCTAAGGCCTACGCGCTGATAACCCTCATCCGAATTGCAGCCACCATTTACTTCGTAATTGCTGTTTCCACACGCTCACGAGCTCCACAAATGGTTGAATTTCTCTCTTCTTCACTAGACGGATAGGCTTACCCTCCCTTCCGAAACGGACTGCTTCCAATGAAGCAGAAACGACGGCAGGTCGCATAACCCTCCTGCCGCGGAAATGCCGTGGCCGCTTTAGTCCAGAGGAGGTGGGGTTAAAACATGCGTCATTATGAAATCATGGTCATCCTCGACCCTGAGTTAGAAGAACGTACAGTTCAGCCAAGCCTTGAGACATATCTCAAGATCATCAAAGATTCTGGTGGTCGCGTCGACAAGCTCGACATTTGGGGTAAGCGTCGCATGACCTTCGAAATCAACAAGAAGGCAGAAGGCATTTACGCTGTTGCAGATCTGCACTGTGGTCCAGATGCAATCAAAGAGTTGGATCGTCAGCTTAATTTGAATGAATCTGTTCTACGCACAAAAGTTGTACGTCCAGAATAATTCCTGACCCTAAAAGTAGCCGAAAAGAAAAGTAGAGAGAAAAGGAAAAAATATGGCAGCCGGAGATACAAACATCACCATCATTGGCAATCTTGTTAATGATCCAGAACTTCGATTCACACCTAGCGGTGCTGCAGTCGCAAAGTTCACCGTGGCCTCAACACCACGTTATCTCGATAAGGCAACTAATGAGTGGAAAGACGGCGACAGCCTATTTCTACAGTGCCAGATTTGGCGTCAAGCAGCTGAAAACGTTGCAGAGTCACTAACTCGCGGAATGCGTGTTCTTGTTTCTGGTCGTCTTAAGCAACGCTCTTATGAAACAAAGGAAGGCGAGAAGCGCACAGTATTTGAGGTGGAAGTTGATGAAGTAGGTCCATCACTTCGCAACGCCACCGCAAAAGTCACTAAGACAACACGTCAAGGTGGTTCTACTGGTGGTTTCTCAAGCACTCCATCTTCCAGTGTTACATCAGATGCATCAGATGATCCTTGGTCAGCCGCACCAGTAGGTGGCGGTTGGGCAACAACAGGATCAGACGATCAACCTCCATTTTAATTAACTAACCAACCATTCTCGAAGATCTATTTAGATATTCGAGGCATCCCAAAAGGAGCACCAAAGTGGGCGCAAGAAGTAATAAGACGCTGAAGCCTAAGAAAGTTGCACCAAAACTTTCTGCTGCAGCGCTAAAGAAGTTCAAGAAGAAGCCATGTTCTTTCTGTCGTGAAAAGGTCAACTACATCGACTACAAAGACATCGCAACTCTTCGCAAGTTCATCTCGGATCGCGGCAAAATCCGCGCTCGCCGAGTTACAGGAGCTTGCACACAACACCAACGTCAGATTGCCGCAGCTGTAAAGAACAGCCGCGAAATGGCACTTCTGCCTTACACCTCAACAGCGAGATAAGGGACTAGGTACATAATGAAACTTATTCTTACTCGTGAAGTCACTGGCTTAGGCCAGGCAGGCGATGTTGTCAGCGTGAAAGACGGATACGCACGCAATTTCCTATTGCCACGTAGCCACGCAATTCTTTGGTCACTCGGTGGAGAGAAGCAGATTGAAGCAATTCGTCGCGCTCGTACCGCCCGTGAAATCCGCGACCGCGAACATGCCGTCGAGATCAAGAACTCACTTGAAAAGGCCCCTATTGCTGTAAAGGCAAAGGTCGGTTCAACAGGTTCATTGTTCGGTTCTGTCACCGATAAGCAGATTGTTCTAGCTATCAAGGGTGCAACCGGCGTTGATATCGATCGTCATAAGCTCAAGGTTGGACACATCAAGAAGCTAGGTAAGTACACCGTCAAGGTTGCTCTTACCGCTCAGGTTTCAGCAAGCATCGCCATTGAGGTTGTTGCAGCTTAAATTGATTGAAGAAATGGCCCACTGGATATCCAGTGGGCCATTTTTTATATCTTTCACATCTTTCATATATTGAGATAACTCGAAAAACCTTTATACACAGGCCAATGAGCGTAAATGAGCGCAAAACCAACCAACCTGAGTGAGTTATCCACTAGTTACCCACAACTTCTCCACCGCTCTACACAGCTTCCCCACAGGCGCATGCACAGTTCCTTTCCTCAGTAATAGGGAATGTCAGCGGTGATAGCCAGAATATGCACATGAGTATCGCCGAGCTCCCATCACGCTCAAACAACAATAATCCTGTTGAATTCGAGCGAACTCCTCCACAAGATCTCGTTGCCGAACAATCAGTTCTCGGCGGAATGCTCCTATCAAAAGATGCGATTGCAGATGTTGTAGAAATTATTAAAGAACGCGATTTCTATCGCCCAGCTCATGAACTTATTTATGACGCAATTCTTGATCTCTACGGCAAAGGCGACCCAGCCGATCCTGTAACGGTCGTAGCAGAACTTACAAAGCGTGGTGATATCGCTCGTGCGGGTGGTGCGCCATACCTTCACACACTCATTTCATCTGTTCCCACCGCCGCAAACGCAGGTTACTACGCGAAGATTGTTCGCGATTGCGCAATTATGCGCCGCTTGGTTGAAGCTGGAACGAAAATTGTTCAGCTTGGCTATTCGGCCGAAGGCGATGTTGATGATGTTGTAGATCAAGCTCAAGCAGAAGTCTACGAAGTAACTGAACGCAGAGCATCCGAAGATTACATCCAACTCTCAGAACTTCTTCCTGATGCACTTGATGAAATCGAAGCGATTGCAACAGGTATTAAAGATGAAGGTGTTAAATCTGGATTCAAAGATCTTGACGCCTTAACAAATGGATTTCATGCAGGAAACATGATTGTTCTTGCTGCTCGTCCAGCCGTTGGTAAGTCAACTCTTGGGCTTGATATTGCACGGCATGCTGCTATTCACAACGGTGATGCAGCAGTTATTTTCTCACTTGAAATGTCTCGCTCAGAAATCACGATGCGTATGCTTTCAGCGGAAGCCCGCGTTGGACTTAACAATATTCGCTCAGGTTCCCTCTCGGATGATGAGTGGGGTCGCCTTGCAAAACGTATGGGTGAAATATCTGATGCACCATTATTTATCGATGACTCTCCAAACCTTTCTTTGATGGAGATTCGTGCGAAGGCTCGTCGTTTAAAGCAGCGACATAACCTGAAATTAATTGTCATCGACTATTTGCAGTTGATGAGTTCTGGAAAACGTGTTGAAAGTCGTCAGCAAGAAGTTTCAGAGTTCTCTCGTAACCTTAAACTTCTAGCTAAAGAACTTGGCGTTCCAGTAATTGCCATTTCACAGCTCAACCGTTCTCCTGAACAAAGAGCTGATAAGAAGCCAATGCTCTCTGACCTACGCGAATCTGGTTCGATTGAACAAGATGCGGATATGGTTATTTTGTTGCACAGAGATGATCTCTACGAAGGCTCGTCTCGATCCGGAGAAGCAGATTTAATTGTTGCTAAACACCGTAACGGTCCTACTCGCACAATTACTGTTGCAGCGCAGCTTCACTTTGCTCGTTTTGCAGATATTGCCCCAGCATTCTCATCACCAACTGAGAGCTTTATTAAAGACAATTAATTAATTGGATTTATACGGCCTGTTTTAACGTCGTAAATTGCGCCCATTACTTGTATGCCTGGCAGTAATAGTGGATAAGACTCGATACGTTGAATATCTTGGAATAGTGCCTTATTTTGATCTCGTACAGTCCGTATCTCAATTCCACGAGTATCAACCCCACTCGCCTCTTTTATTTGCTGATGAATCTCGGATTCCTCCGCTGACGCCATTCGGCAATCAGTGTGTGGCATAACAAGAATTCTCTTGACGCCAAGTAGATGAGTTGCAAGAACCAAGGTACGCAATACATCTTCGGTTACGCGAGCCCCTGCATTACGAAGGATTTTTGCATCACCAGCATGCATGCCGACAATGCGAAGAGGATCAATTCGCGAATCCATACAAGTGACAATTGCTAAACCTTTTTGAGCAAAGCCAGTGAGATCTTCTTTTGTAAAGTGAGAGGCATACTCTTCGTTTGATTTAAGAAGGTCTGCAAAGTTCTCCATGGCTAAATTCTAGTGTTATAAAACGCTTGCCCTATCTGCAAAATAGATACCGACGAGTACTGTTGCCGCACCAATGAGCTGAACTGCGCTCAAACTCTCGCTAAGTAGCATCCAAGCAAAGAATCCAGCCAAGATTGGTTCAAGCATTCCGATTGTGCTCGCCGTTGCAGGATTTAGTTTCGAGATTCCTCGCATAACCAATACATATGGAAGAACTGTGCCAAGCAGAATCATCCATGCGATCAAGACCCAACCAGGCAAAGAATGGCCCTCGAAGTGGCCGTTGAGTGGAATTTGTTGGCTAAAAATTCTAAACGGAAAACTCCACCAAGGCTTAATAATTCCAATCAGAATGGCGCAGATTGCCATTCCCCAAGTAAGAAGCGCCTCGCTCGACATTTTCTTTGTTAATGAAGAAACGCGAACATAGTAATAGGCGAGTGAGAGTGCATCTAAGAACGAGGAAATTAAACCAAGGCCACTAAGCGTCAGCCCTTTCCAAACTTGTGCAAGCAAAACTAAGCCACCAAAACCAAGAGCTAGCCCGTACCACATTGACTTTGCGACTGATTCTTTCTTTATGAATCGAAGATAAAGAGTGATCCAAATTGGCGCTGTGAATTCAACAAGCAAAGCAATTCCCACTGGCATTTTTGATATGGAATAGAAGTAAAAAACTTGTACTCCTGCAACTGCAATCAAACCAAACAATATAAGTTCAGGAAGTTGTTTCTTCGAAATCTTTAGTAGCGCTGGGCTTTTAATTAATAGCCATGAGCCAACAACTACTGCAGTTCCAAATGTTCGCAACTCTGTTAGCCGAATAGAACTAAGCCCAGTTTGGAGAATCCATTTCGAAACAACACCATTGAAGGCATAAGTCAGCGCAGCGCCAAAAAGTAACCATTCAGCGCGATGGGATTTATGCATTCGCGAAGAGTATCTTGTTTAGAAAGCAGACTCCGGAATATCCATCAAAGCGCCTGTTTCACTCTCCATGATCTTCTTTTCGGCAGTTATGTGCGGCAAGACGGTTCGAATGAAATAGGAAGCGGCAGCCACTTTGCCGGTGTAGAAATCTAATTCTTTTCCAGCCGCGCTCGGCAATCGCTCTGCAGCGATATCTGCTTGTCGAAGAAGGAGCCATCCAATGATTACTTCACCAGTTGCCATAAGGAGTCTGGAAGTGTTGAGTCCAACCTTATAAATCTCGGCCTCAGAACCAGATTCTTGAGAAGCCATTGCATATCCAACAAGCGTTCCCATCATTTCATTGACATCGGCGAGTGCTTTGCCTAATTTCTCCTTTTCGGCCGCATGAACGCCTCCGGAAGCAACGAACTTTCCAATTTCCTTTGCAAGCAATCCAATAGCTCGGCCGCCATCTTTCACAATTTTCCGAAAGAAGAAATCAAGACCCTGGATAGCTGTTGTGCCCTCATACAAGGTATCGATTTTTGCATCGCGGACATACTGCTCCAACGGCCAATCTTGTGTGAATCCTGAACCGCCAAATGTCTGGAGCGATTCTGTTCCAAGCAAAATCCATGACTTTTCAGAGCCGTACCCTTTTACGATAGGCAGTAGTAAGTCATTTAGTTTTTCTAAATCTTCAAGAGTGTCAGATCCTTCAGCGCGGGCAATAGCAATTGAGTCCTGAATTGATGCGGTGTAAAGAATCAGGGCACGCATTCCTTCTGAGTAAGCCTTTTGTACCATTAGAGAACGGCGAACATCAGGATGCTTAATAATTGTTACGCGAGGCGAATTCTTATCATTCATCACTTTCATATCGCCACCCTGTACACGCGTTTTCGCGTATGCAAGAGCTTGCTGGTAACCGGCAGAGAGTGTCGAGATAGCTTTTGTTCCAACCATCATGCGAGCAAATTCGATGACCTTAAACATTTGAGCGATACCATCATGGACATCACCAAGGAGATATCCGACAGCAGGCTCTTTTTCACCCAAGTTCATTTCACATGTTGAGGAAACATTGAGACCCATTTTGTGCTCAACATTCGTAACATAAATTCCATTACGCTTTCCAAGTGCTCCAGAATCGAAGTCAAACATAAATTTTGGAACCAAGAAAAGTGAGAGTCCCTTTGTTCCTGGACCTGCACCTTCTGGCCTTGCAAGTACGTAATGAATAATATTTTCATTCAAGTCACTATCACCTGAAGTAATAAAACGTTTTGTTCCGGTTAAGTGCCATGTGCCATCTGACTGTTGAACAGCTTTCGATCGACCTGCTCCTACATCTGAACCGGCATCAGGTTCAGTGAGTTGCATGGTTGCTCCCCAATCTTTCTCCACCATAAGCTTTGCAACTTTTTTCTGTTCATCATTTCCAAGGTAATAAGCAACGTTTGCAAATGAAGAACCAGAGGCATAAATATGAATCGCAGGATTTGCACCCAGAATCATTTCTGCAATTGCCCAACGAATCGATGGCGGTGTTGCCATTCCACCAATTTCAACTGGAGCATCTAGGCGCCACCACTCGTTATCAATGTATGCGCGATATGACTTTTTGAAACTCTCAGGAAGAGTCACAGAACCGGTTTCTTTATCGAAAGTAGTTCCAAGTCGATCGCCTTCTACAAAAGAGGCAGCTAAATCGTTCTCGGCTAAACGCTTAATTTCTTCAAGCATGCCCATTGCCGTGGGGCGGTCCATATCTTTGTAGATTGAGCGTCCCATGACGTTCTCACGCTCAAGAAGATCAAAGAGACAGAATTCGATATCGCGAAGATTCGCTGTGTAGTGGCTCATGGGGTAATAATGCTACTCGTGGGTAACTTAATCAACATCCCCCGCTCAGATAGGGTCTGCCCATGCTTCTAAGTGATCGCGATATCCGTGCAGAGTTAGCCGCTGGCCGAGTCCAAGTTGAGCCATTCGACGAGAAGATGGTTCAGCCATCCTCCGTGGATGTTCGTTTGGATCGCTTCTTCCGAGTATTTGAGAATCATAAATACGAGTCAATTGATCCTTCAATTGAACAATCTGAGCTCACGCGTGAAATCGCAGTTGGGGCAAGCGAATTCTTTATTTTGCACCCAGGTGAATTTGTTCTTGCAAGTACTTATGAAGTCATCACTTTGCCCGATGACATCGCCGGCCGCCTCGAAGGAAAATCCTCACTAGGTCGCCTCGGGCTTCTTACCCACTCCACTGCTGGATTTATCGATCCTGGCTTTAGCGGACACATCACTCTAGAACTTTCAAATGTAGCCAATCTTCCGGTGAAACTTTTTCCAGGAATGAAAATCGGCCAATTGTGTCTAATCAAACTCACAAGTCCCGCAGAACATCCTTATGGGTCGGCGCTTTACGGTTCAAGATATCAAGGACAACGGGGGCCTACCGCTTCAAAGTCTTGGTTGAACTTTCATAAAACAGTCGTAGAGTAGAGGGCATGAGCACTACTTTAATTATCGTTGCAGTAATCGTTTTACTCGTTCTTGTCGTTATTGCTGGCTATAACCGACTCATTCGCCTTAACGTTTCAGTCGACGAAGCCTTTGCACAAATTGAGGTTCAGCTAAAGCGCCGAAGTGACCTCATTCCAAATCTTGTAGAAACTGTAAAAGGCTACGCAGCTCACGAAAAAAGTACATTTGATGCAGTTGTAGCAGCACGTGCAAAATCCACCAGCGCCTCAACGGTCGCTGATGTTGCTGCTGCAGACGGAGCAATGACTCAGGCACTTCGCGGTCTGCTAGCTGTCGCCGAGGCATATCCAGATCTCAAAGCATCGGCAAACTTCCTATCGTTGCAAGATGAGTTGTCCACAACGGAGAACAAAGTCTCATTTGCTCGCCAATTTTATAATGACAATGTGCGCTCGCTTAATAGCGCAGTTAAAACATTTCCATCCAATCTCTTTGCAAACTTGGCAAAGGTTTCAGCTAGAGCTTTTTACGAAGTGGATGATCCTTCAGATCGCAAGGCTCCAAACGTAAAGTTCTAGTATGAATTTTCGCAAACTTCAGGCTGCAAATA
>CAIUFY010000080.1 GCA_903898555.1 uncultured Actinomycetes bacterium | reverse complement strand
TCTGTGCTAATTACTTTAAGTTGTTCGCCTTTAAGATCATCGGTGAGCTTTTTTGCTTGTGTTTCATCGAGAAGAAGGATGTTATTTGCATCTTTACCGCCTTTCTTAACTATGTTGCCAGTACTATCAAAGTCATTTGTTTGTGCGACTCTTTTGCCATCAAGGCTAATTAATCTGGCTGTGAAATTCTTATCGGTCTCTGCTTTGAGATCCCACCATGAACTTGAAATGAAGGCCATGCGTTCGCGTTCGCGTTCGACAATCAGACGTGTGGCTACTGATTGAACGCGTCCGGCTGAGATACGTGGCATGACTTTCTTCCAGAGAACTGGAGAGAGGCGATAGCCATAAAGTCTGTCTAATACTCTTCGTGTTTCTTGAGCGTCAACGAGTTTGTAATCGAGGTCGCGAGTTTCGTGCGCTGCTTTTTGGATGGCTTCTTTTGTAATTTCATTGAAGACCATTCGACTTACGGGAATCTTTGGTTTGAGAACTTCCATAAGGTGCCAAGCAATAGCTTCACCTTCGCGGTCCTCATCGGTAGCCAGAATAAGTTCAGTGGCATCTTTCATGAGGGCTTTGAGTTCGCTGACTTTCTTGCGCTTGTCAGGATTAATGACATAGAGAGGCGCGAAGTCTTCTTCGATGTTGACGCCTTCTTTGGCCCACGCAATCTTCTTGTATTCGGCCGGAATGTCGGCTGCGCGCTGTGGGAGATCTCTTATGTGTCCGACTGAGGCATCGACGACATAGTCATCGCCTAGATAGCCGCTTATTTTGCGGGCTTTTGCGGGGGATTCCACGATTACCAGTTTTTTGCCTGCCGCAGAAAGGTTTCGTGGGGCTGATTCTTGAGGGGCAAACTTCTTTGATCTGCTGGTCTTCTTTGCAGTGGCTTTCTTTGTTGCCGTCTTCGTTGTTGCTGCCCGTTTGGCAACAGCTTTCTTGGCTACCTTCTTGGTCGCCTTCTTAGCTGTTGCCATTGGGTCTATTTACTTCTTTCTTTTTTGTTCTAGTTACGCAATTACTGTAGCTGCGCGACGTGCGCGAATCATCTGAGCAATAATGATGAGCATTGCTACTGAAGCGATGATGCGGTTAGTGACGTCGTGGCCACCGAGTGCGAAGCTGACAATTGCTGGAGTAATCAAAACTGCAACAAGGTTCATGACCTTGATGAGTGGGTTGATTGCTGGACCAGCTGTATCTTTGAATGGATCTCCGACTGTGTCACCAACGATTGTTGCGTGGTGAGCATCTGAGCCCTTGCCACCGTGGTGACCATCTTCGATCATCTTCTTTGCGTTATCCCATGCTCCACCAGAGTTGGATAGGAATACAGCCATCAAAGTTCCTGTACCAATTGCACCAGCGAGGTAAGCACCGAGTGCGCCAACGCCGAGACCGAAACCAACTGCGACAGGCATCATGACTGCGAGCAGTCCTGGTGTTGCAAGTTCGCGTAGTGAGTCTCGTGTGCAAATATCTACAACCATTCCGTATTCAGGCTTTTCAGTGCCCTTCATAATTCCTGGGTGTAGTTCAAATTGGCGGCGAACTTCATGAACAACTGCGCCTGCTGCACGTGATACTGCATTGATTGCAAGACCAGAGAACATGAAGACAACAGAAGCACCGAGGATGAGACCAACGAGGTTACGTGGGTTAGCTACATCGAGTACGCCTTGGAATTGTAGGTCCATGGTTTTTACGCCGCTGTCCTTAACTGCCTTAACGATTGCTTCGGTGAATGCACCGAACAAAGCTGTTGCAGCGAGAACTGCTGTTGCGATTGCAATACCTTTAGTAATCGCCTTTGTTGTGTTACCAACAGCATCAAGACCTGTAAGGATCTGCGCGCCTTCACCCTTAACGTCGCCAGACATTTCAGCAATGCCTTGTGCGTTGTCAGAGATAGGTCCGAATGTGTCCATTGCAACGATAACGCCCACTGTTGTGAGTAGACCGGTACCAGCTAGGGATACTGCGAATAGTGAAAGAACGATTGAGCCTTGGCCAAGAAGGTAGGCAGCAAGTACGCCACCTGCGATGAGCATGGCGGAAAACACTGCTGATTCGAAGCCGATTGCGATACCAGCGAGAATAACTGTTGCTGAGCCTGTCTTAGAGGATGCAGCGACATCGTTAACTGGGCGCTTACCAACTTCAGTGAAGAAGCCAGTGAGAATTTGAATTGCAGCAGCAAGGGCAATACCAATTAATACTGCACCAAGTGCAAGTACGCGTGGATTTACTTTGCCATCGACAGCTGATGGATCTAGTCCTTCAAGCAACTTCATTGTGTTTGGAAGGTATGAGTATGTAGCAAATGCAACGAGTACCGCAGAGATAATTGCTGAGAGGAAGAATGAGCGGTTGATTGCCTGCATTGCGCTACGGTCGGTAGAGCGAAGACGCGTAATGAAGATTCCGATGATTGCGGTAAGAATTCCGATTGCAGGAACGATCAATGGGAAAATCAAACCAGCGTTACCAAATCCAGCCTTACCTAGAATCAAAGCTGCAACAAGTGTTACTGCATAAGACTCAAAGAGATCTGCGGCCATACCGGCACAGTCACCGACGTTGTCGCCAACGTTATCTGCAATTGTCGCAGCGTTACGTGGGTCATCTTCAGGAATGTTCTTTTCAACTTTACCAACGAGGTCAGCACCGACGTCAGCTGCCTTAGTGAAGATACCTCCACCAACGCGCATGAACATCGCGAGCATTGCTGCGCCGAAACCGAAGCCTTCAAGTACTGATGGTGCGTTTTCGCGGTAGAGAACTACAACGAGTCCTGCGCCAAAGAGACCGAGACCGACTGTTGTCATACCGACAACGCCACCGGTGCGGAAAGCAATTTTGACTGCGCGTTCTGCGTTCTTCTGACGAGCGGCTTCTGCAACGCGTACGTTTGCACGAACTGCGAGCCACATACCGTTGTAACCAACGAAGGCGGAGAATCCTGCGCCGACGAGGAAGAAGATTGAACGGCCGATTCGAATATCAGCTGCGCCTGGAAGGGCGAAGAGGATGACGAATACGATTGCTACGAAATATGAAAGTGTTTTGAATTGGCGATTGAGGTAAGCCGCGGCGCCTTCTTGAACAGCACCTGCGATTTCCTTCATCTTCTCTGTGCCCTCATCGTTGGAGAGGACTTGAGCGCGAAGGCCCCACGCAATTGCGAGGGCGATCAGGGAGATTCCAAGAACTACGTAGACGTAGACGAGATTGGAACCAGAAACTTGGACCAGATTTGCAGTTGTGGACACGTGGAAAGACTCCTCATTGAGTGTCGGTCTGAAGTACGAGCCCGCTTCTCTAGTGGCCGGGCCGGTTTGCTCGCCTAGGGTAAGGGTCGAGCGCTACTTTTTACAAGAATTTGTGGGGTAATCCTCGAGATATTGCTTAATAGATAGGTATAAAAGGAATCGGCCCCCGAAAAAGCGCTAATCGAGGGCCGAAACTTATGTGAGGCTTAATTAAGCCTTGAACGGCTTACTTAACAGCCTTGTGCCATGGAACGGCACGGCCAACGACTGTTGCATTGAGTTCATCAAGGCGGGCAATCGCTGTTGTGGTGAGGAATGTCTTCTGCTCTTCAGGAGCCATTCCGATAGCTTCCTTCCAGATTGAGCGGCCAGCGATGAAGCCAGATGCTCCGCCTGCATCACACGAAATGATGATTGCCTTCTTGAATTGATCGAATGCCACACCAGCTGAAAGAACAGCCCATGGGACAGTCAAACCATTTGCAAGACGCTTTGCGCCATTTTCTGTGATTGGGAATTCAAGCTTTAGAAGATCAGGCTTTGTCTCGTTGAGCAAAAGAGCTGATTCAACAATGAGATCTTCTTTTTGCTGAGGTGTTAGTTCTTGACCTGGAAGTGCGTAGATAAGGTTTTCGATAACTGACGGAATTCCTTGTGCTTTGCAATCATCAACGATTGCTTGAACAAGTGCGACTGTCTCTGTTGTGAGATCAGGCTCTCCTGCTGCACGTGGACGACCTGGGTGCATTGAAACAAGAACCTTTACTGCTTGACCACCGAGTGACTTCACCCATGCAGCATCTTGTCCAGGCATTGCTGATGGACGAGGCTCTCCATTGAAATCTCCGCGATTTGGATTTTCTGCTGCGATAAGCAATCCGCATGTTGAAGCAAGGATGTCGTTGTCGTTGACTGCTGGAACGCCCCATGTTGGATCGAGAAGAATTCCTGATGCTGACTTTGAAAGTGCTGATGCAACTGCGACCTTTGCGCCGTACATCTGCTCATCTGTTGCTGCTGGAACGCCAACTGCAGCGAACATGCGCTTAAGTGTATTGCGCTGATCCATTGCAACAATAGAGAAGATGCCTTCGCTGTTTGCAATGCTATTGAGACCATTCAGTGGCCGAGAAACTACTTTGCTCATTTCTTATTCCCTTTCGATCATAATCGTGCTCATTACAGTTTGTGTACCACTTCGTTGTCTGTACATTTATTTGGAGGCCAAATTCTCGAGTTCAGAATTCAGGATTTTCACTCTCTGATTAATGTGATCAATCAGTGATTCCCCTGAACCCGAATGTGCCCAGGAAGCCATATAAGCAGCGCCAAATGCGCCTGCTTCGTCGATATTTGAAAACTCTAAGTCGTGGATGATGGCAGACTTTGATTCACGAACGCTGCGAAGTTTTGTCCAACCTCCAGCAGATAACGCTTTCTTGTGTGTGCCAACAACCGCTTCGATTCCGCTAATCATCTTGCGGTTCTCACCGATCATATAATCAAGAGCCGCTGCCCATAATTCGTTGGGACCAGCATCGCCTGTCAAAGTTATTTGCAAATCATTTGAAATTGATTTGTACTGAGTCATATCGATGACATCATGGAATGGACGCTCCGCGTTCCATGCATCATCAATCTCGTGCATACGAGGGCCACGGCGCGCACCAAGAAGGTCAAGTGCTCTACGGAGCACAAGGCCACCGCGAGATCCGCCAATCATTGATGTGTTTCCTTGCAGCGCATGTCGCCCGGCTGATACACCTAGTGTTGTAAGGGCCAGGCGTTGTTCATCTGTGAGAGTTCCTGGAACGCTTCGAAAGATGACATCTGCTGTGCCTGCAGAATTGAAAAGCTGATCGCTCTCTGTCGCGCCAGAACCGGCTGCGCCCACTGAATGATCATGGCCTGCAATCGTGACAATGACGCCTTGAAGATCAGTAGAAAACTCTGTGGAATTAATCGTTCCCCATGAATCGCCGGCATATCGGACTTCTGGAATAAAGTTATCGGCAATACCAAGAGCGTCTTGTGCACGCTTCCACATTGAGAGACTCGATTGGTCGTAAAGGGCTGTGCGTGAAGCAAGTGAAGGCTCTGTGGCCATGACGCCTGTAAAACGAAAGGCTACGTACTCAAGCATGTTGAGCCAGACAATATCTTTGCGAGAGAAATCAAAGCCCTCGGTTTTGAGCGAAAGAAGAGAGGAGAGTGAAGACTCGGGCTTAAAGACGAGGCCAGTCTTGGACTGATATTCAATCTTGAACTCATCGCCGAGCGCAATCATCTCTTCCTCGCCACGGCCATCAAACCAAGCAATCGGTTGAGCCAAGATTTCGTTATTTCCCCCAAGAATGACGCCACTTTCAGCCATTCCCGTAATTCCCATGCCCGCTACTTTTGCGCTTGGGAGAAGCTTATTTGTCTCCAGAAGTAAGTCATCGATACAAGAAACAATCCGATCAAAAATGTCTTGCGCAATAGTTTCAATCCGGCCGTTTGGTTTAACTATCCAATCAGTTGGCTTTGAAGCAGTCGCAATATGTCGCCCCTCTGCATCAACGGAGATTACTTTTGTATTTGTCGTTCCAAGGTCAACTCCAAGATAAATATGTGTCATTTACGGGCCTTCCCTGATGGTGCTTTTATTTCACCAGAACCGCGTTCAATGATTTTGAGCGGAATATTTGTTTCGCCAACGCGCGGAGCCCCACCATCCATGCGTTCAAGCAATCGCTTAATTGCTGCGCGACCTAGAACTCGCGGTGAGTGATCCAAAATGGTGACCGCAGGTTGTAACGAGTCGGCCATAGTGAAATCATCAAATGAGAAGAAGGCGATATCTGTTCGATTGATGCGATGCATCGCCCGAACAATGCCGATAGAAATTTCTGACTTTGCACAAAATATTGCTGTTGGTGGATTGTCCAATTTCATCAGCTCTTCAAAAACTGGTTCTGCAAGTTCAGCGTTCTCTGCATTGTTAATGATGTAATCATCGTTAATCGCAATTTTCGCAGCTGCCATGGCAGATTTAAATCCATCAAAGCGCAACTTTGACGTCTTGATTCGTAATTTGTCTCCGATAAATGCAATTTTTGTGTGGCCGTGTTTTATTAGGTGGTTTGTCGCTAACTCAGCGCCCTTTTTGTCATCAACTCGAATTACCTCGCCTTTGACATTTCTTGGCGCGCGGTCAACAAAGACAATTGGCATGCTGCTATCTTTTACAAAGCTATAATCTGCATCTTGCGGAGTAATAATCATTCCGGCAACGCGACGTTGTTTAAATCCTTGAACAAGGTCAACTTCGCGGTCGAGCTCCCAGTGGGTGCTGCCCACAATTACGCCAATTCCGCGGCGGTTTGCTTCTTCTTCAACTTCTTCAACTAATTCAGCGAAAAATGGGTCACCAATCTTCGGCACAACAAGCCCAATAACGTTATCTACGCCCGTTCGTAGGGATCTTGCGACAACATCCACCTGGTAACCAAGCTCTGTCATCTTCTCTTGTACGCGGGTACGGGTTTCATCACTCACGCGGGGATGACCATTGAGAACGCGAGAAACAGTCTTAATACTTGTGTTTGTCGCTTGTGCAACGTCGATGAGGCGAACTGGCTTACTCATCGGCATCAGATCCTAGAAGTTCAAGAACGCGAGATTTTTCAAATCCGCCCGCGCGGTATGTTTCACATGATGCCGCTGCTGTTGCCATGCCATATCGAACTGCAGTTTGCCAATTAGTTTTTTTTGGATGATTTTCTACATACATTGCAAAACCTGCAACAAATGAATCCCCTGCGCCTACCGCGCTCTTATACCTATCGGCCGGGATTTCATATGCATCCAACCACCAATGTTCGTCATCGTTTTTAAATGCACATCCTGCTGCGCCACCCGTTACTAGAACATTGTGAGCAAGAGTTCCGTGAAGCGCTTGCGCCGCTGCCATTGCGCGTTCTTTAATATTTTCATCGTTTGGAACAAATAGATCGCCAGATGTTTTATTAATCAAAGCTTCAGCTTCTTCAACATTTGGTGAAATGAAATCAACAATTTCGTTTTGAAGGGAAGGAAATGCGACGGGGGCGGTATCAATAAGAAGTTTGCCGCCTGCGGAATGAATCGCAATATTTAGCTTTGCAAGTGCATCATCTGGGAAATTTGTAGGGAGGCTGCCCATGGATAGAACAAGCTCATCAGGTGCAACTCTCTTTGCTGCTTCGTTGCAAAATTCTTGCCAATCTGCCGAAGAGATTGCAGGTCCTGCTCCGTTAATCACGGTGATTGCTGAAGATTCTGCTTTATTGACAATTACTGCTTTGCGAACTTCTCCATCAACATCAAAGTAATCGACATCGTGGCCTTCTGAATCTAGAAGTTCCTTGTAAAAACTACCTTCAAGCTTTGGAAGAGTTAAATAGAGATGTGGGCGAGAGCCCATGGTCTGACAAGCGCGGGCAACATTGATGCCTTTGCCGCCGGCTGAAGTTAGGTTCTTTGTGGCACGGTGGACGCTGCCAACGACAAGGGTATTTACCCAAAAGGTCAGGTCTATGCAGGGATTTGGGTTAAGGATCAGCATAGGGAGGTAATCGTTGTCATATAGGTAAAGATTACTTTTCACCTCCTTTGAGTGTCAATTCAGTCTTCTTTTGAGCCTAAGAAATGGAGCCCCCAGATAGTTCTGGAGGCTCCATTTACTACTTCAACTAGTGGTTAGTTAGAAACTAATCAGCACTTGTCGCGATACTGAGCTGCAAGACCAGCAGCAGTATTGATGTTCTTCATTGTCAAGATTGTGAAGCCAGTTTGTACCTTGTGTGGTGAAACTGTCTTACCTTGTAGAGCTGCTACTGCTGCATCTACACCCTTTGAACCGATGGTTGCAGGTTGTTGTGCAATAAGAGCCTGGACTACGCCTGTCTTAAGTGCCTTAACCTGATCTGAACCAGCATCGAATCCAACGATCTTAACCTTGCCAGCTTTTCCAGCTTGCTTGATACCAGCTGCAACACCTTGTGCTGAGAATAGGTTTGTTGCGAATACTGCAACGATGTCCTTGTTCTTAGAAAGTGCAGCGGTAACAATGCGCTGAGCAATTGCAGGCTCATTGTTTGAGTACTGAACGCCGATGTAGTTGAACTTCTTATCCTTGTTTGCAGCATCTGCGAAACCGTTAACGCGAGCGTCAACTGAGCTTACGCCAGGTGATGTTGAAACAACGAGAACTTTTCCACCCTTAGGAGCGAGTTGCTTTACAGCTGCAAATGCTGCTGCTCCGCCGCCGTAGTTGTCTGAAGCGATTTCAGCAACTGCAGGAGCTGCGTTATCAACTGTTGTATCTACAAGAACAACCTTGATACCTGCTGCAATTGCAGCTTCGATTGGCTTCTGTAGAGCTGTCTTATCATTTGGTGCAATCAAGATTGCGTCTGGCTTTGAAGCAATTACGCTGTCAAGAACAGGCATTTGGATTGTTGCATCCCACTTAGCTCCGCCTTGAGTTGTAATTGTTGCGCCATCCTTTGCTGCAGCTGCTGCAACTCCGCAACCCATGGTTACGTAGAATGCGTCGCCTGCAACACCTTGAATGAAGGTGATTTTGTAATCAGCAGCATGTGCTTGCGTTGATCCAATTGCTGTGACTGCGAGAGCAGCGGCAGAGATCGCGGCAAGAGCTGTTAGTTTGCGATTCTTTCTCATTTATTTCCCTTTCGTGAGATGCTCTCTTTGTAAGAGCGTTTTTTGAGGCTCTTTCCGCCCCCATCTGCTGCACCACGCCGAGCTGTGTCGACGTAAACAGCAGCCACCAAAAAGACCCCAACAACAACGTTCTGCCAAAAAGGCACAACGCCGATGATGATGAAGCCACTCTGGAGAACCATCGGTATCAAGAGACCAATCGTGGTCCCGAAAATAGAACCATACCCACCGAATAGGCTGGTTCCTCCAATCACTACTCCCGCAACAACCGTGAGAGCGGTGCTTGTTTGTCCTGCGATTGTTGTCTGCTGGTAAAGAGCAAGACTCAAAATTCCTGCGATGCCCGCAGTAAAGCCCATCAATGAATAAACCAAGATGAGATGGCGGTTCACTTTAATTCCAACGCGACGACAAGCTTCTGCGTTAGAACCAACAGCATATGTTGTTAAACCAAAGTGAGTCTTATGAAGGAGAACTCCTCCACCGACCACAACAACTAATGCAATTATTCCGAGAGTTGGAATTTGCGCGTAAACATTTCCGAATCCGACTTTATTGACGAGTGTGTCTGTGGCGCCGCGAAGGTCAATGCCTCCGGTAATAATCTGCGATACGCCAAGAATGCCAAGGCTTGATCCCAAAGTCACGATGAACGCTGGAACTTTTGCTACAGCAACCAACCAACCGTTAACTGCTCCCCAGAAAGTTGCTGCAACGAGTGCAACGAGTGTTCCTACAAGAGTTGTTCCCCAACCTTGTCCACCCATGGCAGAGATTGCTTTACATGCCAGAACGGTACTGAAAACGAGATTAGACCCGACTGAAAGATCGATTCCTGCAGTGATGATAACGAAAGTCATTCCAACACCAAGGATTGCAAATACAGAAACGTTAATCACAATGTTGCGCAGATTAAACAACGTTGAGAATGTTCCTGGAGCAAGAGCGGTGAAGATTGCAGTGATGACAACCAAGATTGCGAGAATTTGGAATGTCTGCATCTTGCTAAACTTTTTTAGAATTGAAAGTTTCTCTTCTTCAAGGATTCCAAAATCGCTCTTTGGCTCTCCGTTGACGCTTAAGTTCTGAGACATTAGTTGCCCACCTCATCTAGACGACCTGTCATCGCTCCGACAAGCTCTTCAAGATTTGTCTCCGACGCTTTGTAATCTGCAATCGTCTTACCGCGGCGCATTACTTGCACGCGATCAGCGATATCCAATACTTCGGGCATCGAGTGGCTGATGAAAACCACGCCAATGCCCTTGTCCCTTACACGACGTACAAGATCGAGAACATTCTTCTTTTGAACTACACCGAGGGCAGCAGTTGGCTCATCGAAGAAGAGCACCTTGCTAGCCCAAGCTGCTGAACGGGCAACAGCAATACTCTGTCGCTGTCCGCCTGACATTGAACCCACGTTGGCAGTTAGAGAACGAACAGTTGCACCCAAGTCCCGGAATGCCTCTTCGCTGCCAGCGCGCATTGCGTCATAGTCCATAAATCCGAGCTTTCCCATAAAACCTTTTCGAGGAACTTCGCGGCCCAAGTACATGTTTTGGACGGCGTTCAAATGTGAGCAGAGCGCAAGATCTTGGAAGACCGTCTCAATGCCTGCATCGCGAGCTTCGGCCGGGGTGTTGAAAACTACAGATTTTCCCTCAACGAGGATTTCCCCGCCGTTTGGTTGTTCGGTTCCAGAGAGGATTCGAACCAGGGTGCTCTTACCAGCGCCGTTATCGCCAATCAGTGCGGTGACTTCGCCTGCTTTAACCGTGAAATTGCATCCACGGAGCGCTTCAACGTGGCCATAGTGCCGGACGATATCTCTCGCCTCGAGTGCGTAGCTCATGCTCTTGGTGTTGCTCCTTTGTCCCGTAAGCGTGACATCGTTGTCATAAGACATCGTTGTCACGAATTCGCATAGTTAATCCTTAGGGGAGGCGCTGGTCAATAGACTTTAGGCGAAAACGCCAAAGAGTTATCTAATCGTTATCTTTCAATTGGCGAATGAAATTCTTCTCGCCATCGATTGCAACGTACTTAACAACAGGGGGCTTTGTTGGGTTTTGCGACAAGTACTCATCAATGTTCTCAAGTTTTTCGCGATCTCTATCAGCAGCGCGTCCCAACAATCGAACTTTGCGCACTTCAGGAGAAACACTCACCCAATAAAGAGTTGGCACAACTCCACGATCTGCAAAGGGTTGCACGAGTGCGTCCCACAAATCCTGGTTCGCTATCTGTTTTGAAAAAGGAGCCTCTAAGACAATTGATTTTCCTGCGCTAAATTCAACGAGCGCTCGTTGAATTAAATCTGCGTAACGCTCTGGCCCGACCTGCGCGAGGAATTTTTCCATTCCAAGCTCTTCTAGCAAAGATGGGTGTTTGCTTATAGTTTCCGTAAGCGTGTCATCGAAATCTAGAACCGTTAAGTTGCGAGCAGCAGCAAGGGCTTTTGTGAATTTACTTTTACCTGACGCTGCTTGTCCGCTGACAAAAAAGACTTCTTGCAATCAAACCTCACCTTTAAAACTGAATGTGAGATCAAAGCTGCGTGATTCCCCTGGTTGAACAAATGGTGCTGGGCCCGCATGTGAGTTATCGCCAGCACGTCCAAGAAGTCCTGTTGTCGAAGGTTCAAGACCTTGTACATAAAGGGCTTCGCAAGCATTTCTCCACTGCATGAAGTGTGGAAGTTGATTGCCGTCCCATTCCAAACGCATTGTCATTTCTCCGCGTTCACCGACATTTGGATTTGTCATCTCAACCCATTGCACTCCAGCTGGGGCGTTCCAATCCCACACTCTTTCTACATCGCGTGGTGTTGGTGCTGGCATTGTTGTTGGGTCTTCGCCCTTCGCAGAATCAATACAACCAAGCATTTCTGTGCATGAAGTACTAACTTTTGTTCCTGGCGCCAAGAAAGGCCAGCCCAAATTGATGTGATACAAAAGTTGTACAGGCTCTTCGATATAGCCATCATTTTGGATTACATCAGAGAATTTGAATGTTGCTTCGCCAAAATTCATGCTGATCTTGCGGGTCATAACCAAGTGCTCAGCGAAAGCTGCTGCCTGGCGTACTTTTGCTTGAACCTCGATGGTTCCTTTCTCCCAATCAACATCAATTTTTTCAATTGTTGTCGGTGAAAGTGAAACGAAACCACCTACAAAGCGACGTTCTCCTGTGACTGCTGGGTGCAAGTGTCGGTTTGGATGGGTAACGGGCCCCCCAACGTGATCGATTCCAATTGTCGAAAGGAATCCGCCTTGCCACGAACGCAACCAACCCCAGCCATCGGGTTCGATTGCCGAAGGTGTGAATGAGTGAGCGTGACGAAAACCAGCTGGTGATACCCATTGTGTGGGAATTCCGCGGTAGAGAACACGACCAATATCAAAACCTCGATCAACCAAAATTTCTATTTCGAGTTCGCCATTTCGAATACGTAGGACACGCTGATCGAGCATGTCGCCGTCCATCGCGCGAAACAGTTCACAGCCAATAGCTTGTTGAGGATGACTTGTTATTTTTCTAAAGACATCGCGGTTGCCAGAGAGTCCGAAAAGTTTCATGTCGGAACCTTAACCCTAAGAAATTACATTGTGAAGCAAATTAAGTTTTTTCCTGCTGAACCGCCCAACAAATATGAATCGACGCGTGAGTCAACACACTTGTTGCCGCGGTTATGTCCTGTGTGTCCTTCTCCGTCAAAGGTAATGAGCGTACTTCCAGAAAAGATTGCAGCCAATTTCTTTGACCAGGCATATGGAGTGGCGGGATCTTTCTTAACACCAATCACAATGATTGGTGAGGTAACAATTTTTTGCATCGCTGGTTTTTTTGAAGCTGGGTGCTTCCAATATTTACACGAAAGGCCTGCATATGTGAGGAAGGGACCAAATACTGGTGCTTTCACTTTCATTGTGGCGCCATCTTTTGTCATCTGGGCTATCGATCTTGGGTCTGCTATATCCAAGCAGGAAATGATTTCGGCGATGTCGTTCTCATTTGAATAGTGGCCATTTGCATCACGTGTGTTGTAAGAATCTGCAAGATCCAAGAGTGGCCGAGCGTTTGCCTTGTTAATGGCTTCGTTGAGAGCGTCGGTCAACTCTGGCCAGCCCGTCGAATTGTCATAAAGAGTGGATGCGATTGCGATAATCGCAAGGGAAGCCGTCAATTTTCTTCCCGATGGAAGTTCAAGTGGTTTTGAGTGAAGCGAGTTGAGGAAAGCCAAAATCTGCTTCTTTGTAAATCCATGAGTCTTTGTTATGAAATCTTGAAGTGCTCTATCAAACCCAATTGCTTGGGTGAGGTTTTGTGCGGCGTTCGATGCATTTGGATCAATGGCCCCGTCAAGGACAAATTTTCCAACATGAGTTGGGTAAAGAGCCGCATAAAGAGTCCCGATATAGGTTCCGTAACTCTTGCCAAGGTAATTCACTTTTGGTTCCTTGAGCAACGCTCGTAAGAGCTCCATATCTCGGGCCGCTTCAACTGATCCGTAATGTCCAATTTTCTGCCCAATTTCTTTGGCGCATGCATCGGCAAAGCCTTTAGCTTGCGAAAGTAGGCTATTTAGATCGTTCTTCGTAATTACCGAGGTGTCCGCGCCGATATAGACATCTTCTTCTTTATCACTCAAACATCTGGCGGGATCAGATTCTCCAACGCCTCGAGGATCGAATCCGAGAATGTCATATCGTTTTGTGATTGCGCTGGAAACAATCTGATTAGCGTGAGCGGCATAATTAACTGCCGAACCACCTGGCCCACCGGGGTTTACAAAGAGAGTGCCGATACGTCGCTTTTTATCTGTTGCCAAATGTCGCACAACCGACAATGTGAAGATATTGGAATCAATAGCGCTGTAATCCATCGGAACTACAAAGGTCGTGCATTGCAAATCATTGCCGCAGTTCTTCCAATTCAAGGTTTGGGTCTGAAATTTCTGAAGCGAATTTGTTTGCGCGCTAGCGTGGACGTTTGCGAGTAGTAACGCTGCGCTCATCGCAGAGGCAATTAAAACTCGTGGAAACTTTCTCATGGTTGGGCAAGTCTAGTTTTGCGGGGTATCCCCGGTACAATTTGCCTAATGAATATTTGGACTGCGCAAGGCGCGATAAACACATTTGGTCTTGCGGGCATCTTCGCAATTCTCTTCCTAGAGACTGGCCTCCCGCTTGTTTTGGGACTTCCCGGTGATTCGCTCCTCTTCATCGGCGGTGTGGCAGCTTCCGGGACTGGTACTGCAATCCACCTAAAAATTTCGATGGCTGCACTCGCAATTGGTGCACCAGTCTTTGCCATTGCAGGATCTCAACTTGGCCACTGGCTTGGTTACAAATACGGAATAAAACTCTTCCAAAAAGAGGATTCGAAGTATTTCAATCCATCACGTCTTCGCACCATGGAAAAATGGATGGCGAAATACGGCTACGGAAAAATGATTTTTCTTGGTCGATTCATTCCAATTGTTCGCCACTTAGTTAATCCTGTTGCTGGAATTCTAGAAATGCCTTACAAAAAGTTTTTATACTGGAATGTAATCAGCGCACTTGTGTGGACCCAAGGATTTATTTGGGGTGGTTATTGGATTGGTGAAAAACTAAAGGGTTCTGTTGACCAATACATCGTTCCTATTGTTGCTGTCATTGTTTTGGTTTCAGTTGCGCCAATCATTTGGGAAGTTGTTAAAGAATGGCGCACCCGCAAACATTTGTCTTAAGTTTATAAACCTAAATCTGTTAATGAATACGCATATTTGTATTCGAGGTTATTTTCTTTAAGTAGTGGCGCTGCGCCGCGCTCCACAATTGTTGCAACACCAACGACTATTGCTCCTGCTTCGCGAAGTGCCTCAACTGCTGTCATGACCGATCCGCCAGTTGTTGATGTATCTTCAACTGCAAGAACGCGCTTACCTTTTACATCTGGTCCTTCAATACGGCGTTGTAATCCATGTGCTTTCTCGGCTTTGCGAACAACGAAGGCATCAAGCTTGCGGCCTTGTTGTGCGGCAACATGCATCATCGCAGTTGCGACAGGATCGGCGCCAAGTGTTAATCCACCAACAGCTTCGTAATCCCAATCTTTTGTTGTCTCCAACATGACTGCGCCCACAAGAGGAGCCGCTTCGCTGTCGAGAGTTATGCGACGAAGGTCAACGTAATAGTCAGCTTCTTTTCCAGAAGAGAGAATAACTTTGCCGTGAACTACAGCCTTATTGAGAATCTGATTTTTGAGGTCATCGCGAAGAGTCATAGGCGCATCTTATATGCGAGGAGAAGCTACTCTTTCGGATATACAACTATGGGCTGAGGTGTGCGTTTTACAAGGCTTTTTGGAGGGTTTTCTTCCAACAATGCGTCAACTTCGGTGCGAAGTTTTGCCACTTCAATTGCCATGTTGGCTACTGCGCTTTCCAACTCCATGATGCGTTTTATGCCCGCAAGGTTTACACCTTCACCGACAAGACGCTGAATATTTCGAAGCGAAGCGATGTCACGAAGAGAGTACCGGCGACCACGACCAGATGCCCGTCCAGGAGTCACTAACCCCATACGATCGTATTGACGCAAGGTTTGTGGGTGCATTCCAGAAAGCTCTGAAGCAACTGAAATTACATAAACTGCTTCATCTTCTGATATTTCGTTATCTTTATTTTCCATCATGCTTGCGACCTTTGTTTGAGATCTGCGCGGGGATTGAACTCTTGGGTTGCAGCAGCAAAATCTTCTAACGCCTTCTTGGCTTTTGCATCCACTCGTTGAGGAACTTGTACGTCGATAGTCACAATCAAATCACCTTGTTCGTGATTGCGCGCTACTCCGTGGCCCTTAATCTTCAATTTCTTTCCATTTGGGGTTCCTGCAGCGAGGCGAACTTTCACTTCATCTCCGCTAAGCGTTGGAACTGAAATATCTGCGCCAAGTGTTGCTTCTGTAATTGTGACAGGAAGAGTCATGAGCAAATTATTTTCTTCGCGCTTGAAGAGTGGATGTGGGGTTACATGCACAACCACGAAAAGATCACCGGGTCCTGCTTGTCCTGGAGAACCACGACCTTTTAGTTTTATCTTTCCGCCGTCTTTAATCCCTGCTGGGATGCGCGTTGAAAATGGTTCGGTGCCTGTACGAATTGTTATTTCACTTCCGAAGACAGAATCGCGGAACGAGATTGAAACCTGAGTTTGCAAGTCTTGTCCTTTTGAAGGACCTCTTCTACCTGCAGCGCCACCGAATAAATCGCCAAAAATGTCAGAGAAGTCTCCGCCTTGGAAATTACCTTGTTGGAAACCACCTGGTTGTTGTCTTCCGCCACGTGGAGCTCCACCTGACTTGAAGGCGTTTCGCATTTCGTCATATTCAGCGCGCTTCTTATCATCGCTCAATACTTCATAAGCTTCCGAGACGTCTTTAAATTTCTCTTCTAGCTTTTTATCACCCTTTGTCTTATCTGGATGAAGCTCTCTAGCTAGTTTGCGATACTGCTTTTTGACCACATCTGGGCCGTCCGACTTTTTGACGCCAAGGATCGCATACAGATCCTTCTCGTATAAATCCTTGGCTGCCATAATTTACCTAGTGGTTACTCTGGATCTGCGACTGCTACTCGAGCAGGGCGAATCACTCTCTCTTTGAATTTGTACCCTGGTTGTAAAACCTTTGTGACAGAAGTTTCTGTTACATCAGGAGATGTTTCGTGCATAAGAGCTTCATGAATTGTTGGGTCAAAAGAAACATTTACATCTGAGAACTTAGAAAGGCCAAGTCTCTCTGTAACTGCGGCTAATTGATCAGCAACAGCTTTGAACCCGCCAGTTAATTCTCCGTGCTCATCTGCGCGTTCAATGTTGTCGAGAATTGGAAGCAATTCAGACATCACAAGTGCGAAAGCGGCTTCGCGATCAACTATGCGGTCACGATCAACGCGCTTACGATAATTCGCGTATTCAGCTGTAAGTCTCTGAAGATCTTCAGTTAATACATCAACTGGTTCTCTTTCTTCGACAGAAGCTAACGCTTCATCAACTGCCTTAGAGAGTTCTTCCTCATTAGAGGAAGAACTCTCAGCAGGATTTTGTGAATCAGTCATTACTCTTCAACAACCTCAGCTTCATCTACGCCGTCGTGCTTTTCTGATCCAGCGGCGGTGTTTGCTGCTGCATCTGCTGATGCGTACAGAGCTGCGCCGAGTTGTTGTGACAACTCAGATACCTTTTCGGTTGCACTCTTGATGCCTGCGAAGTCTGCGCCTTCAAGAAGCTTCTTCAAATCAGCAAGAGCTGTTTCAACTTCAGCTTTCTTTTCTGCGTTTTCAGGAGTCGACAACTTCTCGTCGTTATCCTTTATGAACTTCTCGGTTGTGTATGCAAGTGAATCACCAGCGTTACGAATGTCTGCCTCTTCACGACGCTGCTTGTCTTCCTCAGCGTGTGCTTCTGCATCCTTCATCATGCGTTCAATCTCTTCCTTAGAAAGAGCAGAACCGCCAGTGATGGTCATGGACTGAGACTTTCCAGTTCCAAGATCCTTAGCTGTTACGTGAACGATTCCGTTCGCATCAATGTCGAAGGTAACTTCGATTTGTGGAACTCCACGTGGTGCAGGAGCAATTCCAGTTAGCTCAAACATGCCTAAACGCTTGTTATAGCTAGCCATTTCGCGCTCACCTTGGAAGGCTGAAATTTGCACCGCTGGCTGATTGTCATCAGCTGTTGTGAAGATTTCTGAACGCTTTGTAGGAATTGTTGTGTTCTTTTCAATGAGCTTTGTCATCACTCCACCCTTTGTTTCAATACCAAGAGAAAGTGGTGTTACGTCAAGAAGAAGAACATCCTTCACTTCACCTTTAAGAACACCGGCTTGGAGCGCTGCACCAACTGCAACAACTTCATCTGGGTTTACGCCCTTATTAGGTTCTTTTCCACCAGTGAGTTCGCGGACGAGGTCCACAACTGCCGGCATACGTGTTGATCCACCAACAAGTACAACATGATCGATATCAGCGATAGGAATTCCAGCATCTTTAAGAACGGTTTGGAAAGGCTTCTTTGTACGCTCAAGTAGATCTGCTGTTAGTGCTTGGAATTGAGCTCGTGTAATCGTCTCATCCAAGAACA
The DNA here is from genome assembly GCA_903898555.1 of uncultured Actinomycetes bacterium. Classification (GTDB taxonomy): domain Bacteria; phylum Actinomycetota; class Actinomycetes; order Nanopelagicales; family Nanopelagicaceae; genus PALSA-747. The sequence goes on along the minus strand of CAIUFY010000080.1, from coordinate 2,596 downwards.
ATGGATTCTTCTCTGAATCAACTGTGATGTAAGGAAGGTTAATAGATGTTGATGCCGATGCCGATAATTCGATCTTTGCTTTTTCAGAAGCTTCGCGAATACGTTGCATTGCCATCTTGTCTTTTGTTAGATCAATGCCGTTCTTTGATCCAAATGTCTTAACCAAGAAATCAACAAGTGCTTGGTCCCAGTCATCTCCACCAAGGTGGTTATCACCGGATGTTGCTTTAACTTCAACAACACCATCGCCGATTTCAAGAAGTGAAACGTCGAATGTTCCACCACCGAGGTCGAAGACCAAAATTGTTTGTTCTTTGTCGCCCTTATCAAGTCCGTAAGCGAGCGCAGCAGCTGTTGGCTCGTTAACAATACGAAGAACGTTGAGACCAGCAATTTCGCCAGCTTCCTTCGTTGCTTGACGTTGTGCGTCATTGAAATATGCAGGCACGGTGATGACTGCATCTGAAACGGTGTCACCAAGGAATGCTTCAGCATCGCGCTTGAGCTTCATCAAGATACGTGCGCTGATTTCCTGTGGGGTGTATTTCTTTCCATCAATATCTACTGTCCAGGCTTCGCCCATGTGGCGCTTTACTGAACGGATCGTGCGATCCACGTTTGTAACGGATTGGCGCTTGGCGACTTCGCCGACAAGGACCTCACCGTTCTTGGCGAATGCAACGATTGAAGGCGTTGTACGGGCACCCTCGGCGTTGGCGATAACTGATGGTTCGCCACCCTCGAGAACGCTTACGCAACTGTTTGTAGTACCTAGGTCGATTCCGACTGCTCTAGCCATTTTTATTGCTCCTTCTTAAATCAGCCCCTATTGGGTAAGGCTTGCGGGCTATGCCTGAATTCTCGCACTTGAGTCGCCTTTGGTCAAAACCTTGAGTCGAGGCGGCTCAACTTGGAGTTATCTACATAACACAGCGAGCGTGGGATCTATTCCCTAGTCGCCTAGATTTTGGCTCTACCCTCTCCTTATGAACCTTTTATTGGTCCTCCTTTCTTATCTGATCACCATCGTTGCTGTCACGCTATTTGTGATTAAGGCGCGGGAGATTTATTCGCTTATAAAAAGAGGTCAAGCCGATCCAACGCGAGGAGAGAATAAAGGTCGTCGTTTTGCGTGGATGACGCACGAAATTTTGACGCACACAAAGATGACGAGATTTTCCCCGTCGGGATTTGCTCACTGGTTTGTCATGGTGGGATTTGTTGCTCTTTTTGGAAGTCTGATTCAAGCGTATGGGGAAGTAATAACTCCAACATTTAAATTACCTCTTATTGGTAATTGGATTGTTTATCGAGGTTTTGTCATTCTGATTGCTGGGCTGACTGGTGTTGGCATCATTGTTTTAATCAAAGTTCGATTTTGGAATATGTGGTTTCGCAAAGGGCGTAAGAATCGTTTTCTTGGTTCAGTCACATGGCGCGGGCTCTATGTTGAACTAACTATCTTGGCTGTAGTTATTTGCGTCTTCACTCTTCAATTTTCAAAGAACGATAATTTAATTCGTTGGACTGCTGCAATAAAGATTTGTGTATCGATGGCGTGGTTCATTGTGCTTGCACTGAATCTGACAATGGGTGTTGCATGGCATAGGTTCCTAGCTCCTTTTAATATTTTCTTTCAACGTAATCCAGATAAGCGTCCGTCTCTTGGCGCAGTACCTGAAATGTTGTCGCATGGAAAGCCAATTAACTTTGAAGACCCATCTGAGGATGACGTCTTTGGAATTGGTAAAGCTGCGGATATTTCATGGAAGGGCTTGCTTGATATGGCGAGCTGTACAGAATGTGGCCGTTGCCAATCACAATGTCCTGCATGGCACACAGATAAACCTCTTTCGCCTAAGTTGTTGATAATGGCAATGCGCGATCATGCTCTTACAAAGGTTCCATCAGATGCGCCTATGAGTTCTGTTATTTCTCCTGAGGTTTTGTGGTCGTGTACGTCATGCGGAGCATGCGTTCAAGAATGTCCAGTTGATATTGAGCATGTTGATCACATTATGAATATGCGCCGATACCAAGTGTTGGTTGAAAGTGAATTTCCTACTGAACTAGGCGCGACCTTCCGCAATTTAGAGAAGGCTGGAAACCCGTGGGGCGCTAATCGAAATGATCGTGATGCGTGGATTGCAGAATGTGATTTCCCAGTTCGCGTGATTGAAGGTCAGATTCCAGATGATGTTGAGTATCTATTTTGGGTTGGATGCGCTGGTGCGTATGAAGAACGTGCAAAGAAGACAACGAAGGCTGTTGCCGAATTGATGCATATGGCGGGGGTTTCTTTTGGTGTTCTTGGTAAGCGTGAAACTTGTACGGGCGATCCTGCTCGCCGTGCTGGAAATGAATTTCTCTACCAAATCCTTTCGCGCGAGAATATTGAGACTTTAAAAGAGGTATTTGGGCCACGTGGTGTTAAGAAGGTGGTTGTTACTTGCCCCCATTGCTTCACAACAATCGGGCGCGATTACGGTCAACAAGGTTTTGATTTACAGCCAATTCACCACACTCAATTGTTGAATGAATTGGTTAAGAACAAGAAGTTGGTGCCAGTTCCACCGACGCAGACGAAATCAATCAC
>CAIUFY010000079.1 GCA_903898555.1 uncultured Actinomycetes bacterium | reverse complement strand
GTAAAAGGGTGTTCTAGCCCCGAATTTCTAGGGACGTTACCTAGTGATTCTCTATCAGTGAGTCCTTCCGAATCGGAAGGAAATACCATGTTAGTCAACGAATGGGTAGAAACTGCTTGGACCATTCTCCAAATCAGACCCAAGACTCTTGCAGAATATAAGCGTCTCTATACAAAGCATTTGAAGCCCATCATTGGGCATATGGATATTGATGAAGTGCAAAGCCAAGTTATCCAAGTCAAGATTCTCAGTCTGCCTCCGCAGACTGCTCGCCACACAATGATGGTGGCAAAATCTATTTGGCGCGAAGCAGAAATATATGGAGTAACGGAAAAAAATCCCACCAGAAAACTTCGAAGTGCGCCTATTCAAGTTGCGACCAAGAAATTTCTCACCTGGGATGAAATGACTGTTTTGGATTGGGGTAGGTATAACAACCAAATTCGATTCTTAGCGCTGCATGGGCTTCGCTGGAGTGAGGCAGTTGTCATCTCCGACACTGATATCCATGATGGTTTTGTCTGGGTAAATAAAACAGTCAACGGCCTTTGTAAATCAAAGTCCAGCGTGAGGAAGGTTCCTTATCTCGGCTACTTTGAAAAACTCCCTCTCTCCTACAAGCCACTCCAAAAAACTGCCAACAAGCACGGCGTCACTGTCCACTCCTTTAGACGAACTTATGCCTACTTACTTAAGACACAAGGTGTTCACGTCACGACAGCTCAAAAACTTCTTGGGCATTCTGACCCGATGATGACCTTAAGGGTCTACACCTCCGTCTTAGATGATGAAATTGGAGCGGCGGGAGAACTGCTTCTTAAAAGAATATCCGTTTAGGACTCTTCTGAGCTGAGACCCGAAATGGCATATATGCCTTCAATTCGCACGATGAAGCAGAGGAATTTCGACCCAGAGGAAATCTAAGGCTAGTCCGCAAAGATTCTTTGGAGGAGAAGCGCCTAAATCGCCTGGACTCCTCGATAATAAGCACGTGGACAATTTAGAAGTCGCCAAAGGCGAGCGACTCCTGCATGTTGTGATTGATATGCAACCCCACGGTTGGAATCGCTCTGGGGTTATCAAACTTCAAAAACACATCAAGAAAAAGAAGTCGTATCTCTCAGAACCATGGCTAGCAGGATGGCTCCAAATAGGCACTTTCTCATGGCATGTATGTTAAACAATAATGCGAACCCTGGGCCACAACTGCTGCGCATGGAATGCCGTGAGGAAAAGAAAATCCTGGCGGGGATTCTGGAAGAGGATATTGTTTTCCTGCTTGCTTGATAACAATTGACTGTCCATCAGTGGTTGTTAACGTCGAAGAAATAGTGAAGACAAAGGGAAGGGCAGCATTGCTTGTAATTGAAATATAGCCCCCTAATCCAAACCCAGAATGAGCAAAAGGGCTTTCAATTTGACAATTAAATCCAGAGAAGGAAATTGCATGTTTATCTTCATCTACTTTGAAGTTAAACTGTGAATTATTGGAACAAACAAATCCGCTTCCAGCGCCGCTTAGATTTATCGCAGGTGGTGTCAGGCTTGCTATTTTCACTTGCTTAGGGAAATTTACAACGATTTTATTAAATCGCTTAGCAAAGGGAGTTGCAGGGCAATATGGTGCCAGACCTTCGGGTGTGCCGATATAACTAAAGCAGTAGATAATCTTGAAAAAATTGCCTTGAGACGTGGATGGCGCAGACTCAAAATCAGAGGCGTAATAAGTTATAGGGCTATTTTTTGAATCAAGTGAAGGCGAAGAATAAGTAGGCTCTATATTTTGAACCGATTCAATGCTGAAAGCTCTCGGGCTGCAAGAGAAAGCAAGTATCAGGGCCAGAAAAGCTGCAGTCTTTTTCACGCGATGAGTATTCAGGAAAAATGCACGGCAAGATAGTACCTAGATGGTCAGAGGTAGATTTAAACCCTTTGAGTTGATTGAAATTCTTGCTTATTAATGTGATAGTTCTACCCGAAGGACAGTTGGTAGAGCAGGTGACTGAGTAAGTGGGTGATAACCCAGTCACGAAGTTAGGTAAAAACGGGCGTAGAACGTTTTTACCCACTCTTAATCACTGGGTCGGGGGTTCGAGTCCCTCACAACCCACCAAAGTTAATTAAAAAGGAAGCGCTTCGATCTGCTTCCGAATCTGTTCACAATGCAGCAGAACAGCCGGTCCATTTATTTCCTTTACGAAACTAGTAGGAAACAGTTCCCGCCGCAAGAATCGTGAAGTAACTAGCCACCGGTGGAAGTTTGTTTGAAAAGTCGCACTTGCCCTTGCTCGCACCGGTCTTAAATCTCGGTGTGATGCCGCCAAGGTTTAACGTAACTGTCAGCGTTCCCTTGATCGCTTTGTAGGCGCCTGTTCCGCTAACAATGTCCCAAGGAACTGAACTGCCGCTCACTGAAAATGAACATGTTTGGCTTTGAATAAATGGGCTCTGGGTGGTTGCTTTGTTGAGGTTTGTGCCGTCGAGAAGAATTGTTCCCTTTTTGAGTTTGATTAATGCATCAGGCGACGGAGATAACTTGGATGGCTTTCCATCTGTGCCGGCACCTTCAATCGTGCCGTAATCACCAATGATGCCAGTAACGACTGCTGTTCCAACTGGCGAAGTGAAGGATTGGTTGACGCTGATAATAAGCGTCCCGGAATTAGCAGCTTGCGCCGGAAACAAGGTAGTTGAAGCAACTAAAAGTGCTCCTGCTATAACTCCAAGCTTTGCCTTCTTATTCTGAACCAATTACATCTCCCCCTATTTGAATGAGGTAATAATAAGGCCCCACCGGTAAACCGATGGGGCCTTAAGAGCGTTTCTTGTTACTTAGTAGGTGTTGAATCCACTGCAACTACTCGGTTATTGAGAGGTTGTACTGGACGGTTGTTACCTGAGTAAGCCTCAAGGAACTGGTTGATCTGTGCTTGTGACATTTGAATTGGTGTTGTGAATACATTCCACTTCACGCCTTCTGAACAACCAGGTGTGGTCAAGCTTCCGTCGTAGCGAACTGTCTTTGAAGCAGCTGGGAGAAGCTTTGCCCAATCGAGTTCAACCTTTGTTGCTTCTGGATCAGCAGTTGCAACTGTTAGCTTGTCTGTGAATGCCTTCCATTCAACGTTCTCTTTGCCAGCCTTGATGAAGACGCCAACAACTGCAAGCTTGCCTGCATCTGTCTTGTGAACAAAGTGAACTTCAACTGGGTAATGCATTCCGTTGATTTCGTGCTCGCTTGGAGCATGGAAGTGGAACTGTGCGAATGTGTATGCAACGCCGCCGATTGTGACGGTGCTCTTCTCAGCTCCGAGAGGTTCTGCTTCAACGGTGTGACCGTTGTTGAAGATTCCTGCTTCGCCCTTAACGTATGAGAACTTAAGGTTTACGAGATCTGTGCGAACTGGATTTACGATGTTGATTGGTGACTGTGCCGATCCATCTGCACAAGCTGCGTAGTTTGTTGGATCGATAGTCTTCCAATGCGATGGACCAGTTGCACCTGTGTAGGTCCAAGCAACTGCTGCGCCTGAAGCTGTTGATGCAACTGCAATAAGAGTTGCAGCAGCTACAGCGGTGACGCCGAACTTAAATTTAAAAGAACGTGATTTCAAAAAAAATCTCCCTGATTAACTCGCCCCAACCTTCTGTCAGGGCAACCGGGGAGCCCTAGACCAAGAGTTCAATTTCCGAGAGGAATGACCATGCGAAATCTCATTATTTGGGATTTGAGCGCAGGATTTGGTAGCTAAATATCAATTAATTGATTGCGTGGATGACCACACCAAAGCTCTTTCGATTAACTTCGAGCAGTTGATGATTTGTAATCGGGGTCCAGCCGGCTTGATCCCAGCCCGATGAGGCAACTAAGAAGCCATTCTCATCCTTGCGATAGAACAAGTCATAGTAATCATCTGGTTCGCCCTTAGGTCGACGATCTTGATGAAATTCAGAGACGATGTAGAAAGTGTCCGGCGTAAGAATCATCGCGTTAAGACTTGATGAATAAAGATTAGTTTTAATGATATTTAGCGCCGAGAGAATTCCAGCCACTTCCCCGTGCTTCTCTATTTCAGTAATGATGAGGTAGAAATACTTCTCGCTATCAGTCTCACCACGAGCAAGTTCCAAGAGCGCAGGATCGACATAGGGATCCAGTGAATCTGCAGGCACAACTCCGCCATTGTGAATAAAGGAATACTTTCCATAAATAAATGGATGTGTATTTCCTTCTTTAACCGAGAGTCCAGAGGTTGCCCATCGAAGATGAAGTAAGGCTCCATCACTCTTTAAGCCATGAGTCAGTTCTTTGAATTTATCGCTGTGATCAGCTTGCGTTGGTTCAACGGCCAACTCAATAGTTTCAGTGCGAGAATTTTCAGATGCAATTCCCCATCCGTCACAATGTTTTGATGACAGGGCGGCAAACTCATCAAATGAGGAACCTGCTATCTCTGCGAGAGATTTCTCTTCCGTGGAAACATAACCCATAAGGCGGCACATAAATAAACTCGCTTCTTCTTAAAGTTGTGTATCGAAAAAGACGTTCTTTGTTTCAGTGAATGCATCAAGTGCATCTGGACCAAGTTCGCGGCCCAAGCCTGATTGCTTGTAACCACCAAATGGCGTCCAGTAGCGAACTGAGGAATTGGAATTTACAGAGAGGTTTCCGGCCTCAACAGCGCGAGAAACTCTTACTGCTCTGCCAATATCGCGTGACCAGATTGATCCAGAAAGACCGAACTCGCTGTCGTTCGCAATTCGAACTGCATCATCTTCATCTTCAAATCGAATAACTGAAACAACGGGTCCAAAAATTTCTTCACGGTATGTGCGCTCGGAAACATCAGTAACCTCAAGAACAGTTGCTGGGAACCAGTAGCCAGGACCTTCAGGGGTAGAACCTTGAAAGGCAACCTTTGTGTTTTCTGGTACATATCCGCGAACAGTTTCAAGTTGCTTTGCTGTAATTAGAGGTCCCATTTCTGCTGTATCCAAACTTGGATCTTCGCAGCGGAATTTCTTCACAGCGACTTCAAAATTCTCCATGAACTTGTCGTAGACAGAACTCTGCACCAATAGGCGTGAGCGAGCGCAGCAATCCTGGCCAGCATTATCAAATACCGCTCCTGGAGCATTCGCTGCTGCTTTTTCAACATCAGCATCAGCAAAAATAATATTTGCGCTCTTTCCGCCAAGTTCAAGTGTCAATCGTTTCACTTGATCAGCACATCCGCGCATAATTCCTTTTCCAACGGTTGTTGAACCAGTGAAAACAATCTTGCGAACAAGTGGGTTTGTAACAAAGCGATCGCCGACGACGCTTCCTTTGCCTGCGATGACATTGAAGACGCCTTCAGGGATTCCAGCCTCAAGAGCTAATTCGCCTAATCGGATTGCAGTCATTGGCGTTACTTCTGCTGGCTTTAGGACGACAGTGTTACCTGCGGCGAGCGCCGGTCCAAAGCCCCAGCCCGCAATTGGCATTGGGAAATTCCATGGAACGATGATTCCAATGACGCCAAGAGGTTCTTTAAAAGTAATGTCGATTCCGTTTGGAACTGGAATCTGGCGACCAAATAGGCGTTCTGGTGCTGCGCTGTAATAGTTGAGTACATCTCGAACGTTGCCCGCTTCCCAGCGTGCATTTGAAATTGTGTGTCCAGAATTAAGAACTTCAAGTTGAGCAAGTTCTTCATTGTGACTGTCAACCAATGCAGCAAATTTACGAAGTAACTTCGCTCGATCTCCTGGGTTTACTTTGCGCCATGACTCAAAGGCTTTTGCTGCCTTAAGAATTACCGCATCAGTTTGAGCCACATCAGCCATTGCAATTTCTGCAACTGCCTTTGTTGTGACTGGATTAATGACTGTATATGTACTCAGTTAAATCACATCCGTTCGAAGCTACGAAAACGTTCCCAATCAGTTACAGCACGCGAGTAGGCATCAATTTCGGTATCTGCCATATGCGCATAATGCTTCTGCACATCTTCGCCAAATGTATCGCGAACCCACTGGCTATTTGCCCAAATGTCGCGAGCCTCCTGAAGTGATGTTGGTACGCGAGAAGTTTCAAGTGCGTATGCATTTCCAGTGAAAATAGGCTCTAGGGTCAATTTGTTTTCAATTCCATCAAGACCTGCGGCAACCATTCCGGCTACTGCAAGATATGGATTGGCATCCCCACCAGGTACGCGATTTTCAACTCGAAGTCCGAGGCCAGAACCAACCAAACGAAGAGCGCATGTTCGGTTATCGCGACCCCATTTAATTGCTGTTGGCGCAAAAGTTCCTGGTTGGTAGCGCTTGTACGAATTGATATTTGGTGCGAAAAGAAGTGAGAGTTCACGAAGATGAGCTTGGACGCCAGCAAGATAGTTGCGGCCAAGTTCGCTCATTCCATCGCCAGCATCTCCGGCCATTACAGCGTTGCCTGCTTTATCGCGGAAAGAGAGGTGGATATGGCAAGAGGATCCTTCTTTTTCATTGAACTTTGCCATAAAGGTGAGTGAGCAGCCCTGCTGAGATGCAATCTCTTTAGCGCCCATCTTGTAGATGCTGTGGTTGTCGCATGTTGTGAGTGCGTCTGAATAACGGAAAGCGATTTCATGCTGACCGAAATTACATTCACCCTTAACGGATTCGACAACAAGCCCAGCGCCGGCCATTCCAAGGCGAATCGAGCGCAAAAGCTTTTCAATTCGAGCGGTGCCGGTAAGTGAGTAATCCACGTTGTACTGATTTGCAGGGGTCAAATCTTTATACGCCTTGTCCCAAGCCTCTTCATATGTGTCTTTGAAAACGATAAATTCCAACTCAGTTCCGCACATAGCCACCATGCCGGCCTTGTCTAGGCGATCAAGTTGCTTCTTCAAGATCTGGCGAGGTGAGACCGTGATTGGATCTCTGTGGTGATCAAGTAAATCTGCCACGACCATCGCGGTGCCATCATGCCAAGGTAGGTAGCGAAGGGTGTCTAGATCGATTGCCATCATCATGTCGGCATAGCCCGTCTCCCATGAGGAAACTTCATATCCCTGAACGGTATTCATATCTATATCTACTGCCAGGAGGTAGTTGCAGCCTTCGGTTCCATTGGCAAGCGTGTCAGCCAGAAAGAAGGGCGCGTGAATACGCTTTCCCTGGAGTCGGCCCTGCATATCGGTTATGCCAACAACGACCGTGTCGATGCGACCGGCTTCAATATCACGGCGAAGATCTTCCAACGAGAGCACAAGGGCTCCTTTCAGGCTCAGCAGGGCAGCTTGATGCTGTGAGTACAGGAGGCTACTCGCTCGAGCTCGGGGCGACAATGGTTTTTTGAGTTTGGCTCCCCAACTTTCTTGTAAACAGAGGATTAATTTTCCCCTTTGGTACTAGCAATTGAGAGTGACTCACTGCACAATTCTTTCACCCGTAATAACCACCTAGAAAGGCTGGACCTTGCACAATGGTTAATTCGAATGATGCTGATGCTCAGAAACTTGCTGAGCTCGGCTATAAACAGGAGTTTGATAGAAAGTGGAGCGGATTCCACAACTTTGCAATCTCGTTCTCGATTATTTCAATCCTTTCCGGTTGCTTCACGACCTTTGCACAGGCTTGGAATAACGGCGGTCCAGTCGCGATCTCTGTAGGTTGGCCAATAATTGCCGGCTTAATCATGATCATCGGCTTGACAATGGCCGAGCTAGTTTCTGCTATGCCTACTGCAGGCGGAATTTATTATTGGGCACTTAACTTGGGTAAGCCAATTCACGGCTGGATCACAGGTTGGCTAAACCTTATTGGTCTAGTCACTGTCACAGCTGGCGTTGACTATGGCTTTGCTAACTTCTTCACATATGCAATGAGCAAGTACACAAGCGCGTTTGACCCAGGTAACTTGAAGACAATTTTCCTCGTCTTCTTCGTAACCATACTTATTCACATCTTGATGAATATTTGGGGCGCTACTTTTATTCACAAGCTACAAGGAATCAACGTTTGGGTGCACGTCTTTGGTGTCGCTGCAATCATTGCGATTTTTGTACTTATCCCTACACATCACCAGACAGCGCATTGGGTTTTCACTCACCAAATCAATAACAGTGGATTCTCACACCGTGCGTTTTGGATTTATGTTCTGCCTCTTGGCTTCCTTCTTACCCAGTACACAATCACAGGATTTGATGCTTCGGCACACGTCTCTGAAGAAACTGGTCAAGCAGGCAAGGCAGCAGCACAAGGTCTTTGGAAGTCGATTGCGTATTCAGCAGTTGCTGGATGGATCCTTCTTCTCTCATTCCTCTTCGCAGCTACTGATGAAGCAGGTATAACAAAGGGTGGCGGAAGCGTACTTGGACTCATTGACTCCGCAGTTCCTGGCGGTTGGGCAAAGATAATCATGATCATTACTTGCCTCGGTCAATTCTTCTGTGGAATGTCTTGCGTAACTGCTGGCTCACGTATGTTGTTCGCGTTCTCTCGCGACAAGGCAGTACCAGGACACAAGTACTGGACAAAGCTAGATGGAAACAAGAATCCTTCCCACGCAGCATTCGGACTTGGAGCTGCAGCGGTTATCGTGACAATTCCAGCTCTCTGGTCTGCAGTGGCATTCTTCGCTGTTACATCAATGGCTGTAATTGGTCTCTTTGGATCATTCGCAATTCCAATCTATCTACGCTGGCGCAAGGGTGATTCCTTCGTGCAAGGCGAATGGAATCTTGGAAAGAAGTGGAAGTGGATGGCTCCTGTTGCGGTTCTAGAAATCGTATTCGTTTCAATCTACTTCATCATGCCTACAACACCTGCTGGCGTTTGGTGGGGTAAGGGCTTCGATATCAAGGCTGCAAACTACACACCTGTTGGGTTCCTCGTTGTTATCGGTGGAGCACTTATCTGGTGGGCACTTGGCGCTAAGAACCACTTCAAGGGCGCAGTTCGTACCCTTGACTAAAATGTAAGAAGAAATAAGTAGAGCCGCTGCGCAATCTGCGTGGCGGCTCTATTATTTACACAAGATATTTGAATATTGAAAAAGTGAGGAATTACAAATGAGAGTCGAAAACAAAGTTGCGATTGTTACAGGCGCCGGTTCGGGTATTGGTGAAGCAAGTGCAATTCGCCTTGCCGAAGAGGGTGCAAAGGTAATTTGTGCTGACATCAATTCTGAGGCAGCGCAAGCGACTGCTCAAAAGATTCACGCATCTGGTGGAATTGCCCGGGCAGCCGCAGTCGATATTTCAGACTTTCAACAATGTGATGCCGTTGTTGCTGATGCAATCAAAGAATTTGGAACCGTTGACATTCTGGTCAACAATGCTGGAGTAAATCTGCCTGGCGTATTCCATGAAGTATCAAATGAAACTATCGATCGCACGCTCTCTGTAAATATTAAAGGTGCAATGTATTTAACGCGCGCAGTTTTGCCGGCGATGCTCAAACAAGGAAGCGGTTCGATCGTAAACATGTCCAGCGTTAATGGGCTGGTTTCAGAACCCTTCCTCAGTGTTTACTCGGCTTCTAAAGGTGCAATCGTGATGTTCACTCGCGGAATTGCTTTGGATTATGCCAAGACTGGCGTGCGCTGCAACGCTATTTGCCCTGGGTGGGTTGATACGCCAATCAATCACGCGCATGCAAAGATGCTTGGTGGACTAGATCATGTATATAAGACTATTGACTCGTTCCAACCGATTGGTCGCCCGGGTACTCCGCGAGAGATTGCAAACCTTGTTCTCTTCTTGGCTTCTGATGAATCCTCATTTATGACTGGCTCCATCGTTTCGGCCGATGGTGGAATGACAGCGCAATAAGAGTTATTGCTGAATTAGCTTTCCCCAGCCTTGAATAACCGGCTTCCAAATTCGGGCAAGTTCGCTTTCAGCATTACGCACTTCATCCTCAACAGAGCTTTTTCCTGATTCAAGAAATGCATTGTCCGCATCGTCTTCCCAAAGTTTGATAATTGAACTATCTACTTCTGGGTGAAATTGAGTGGCGTATGTCTTGGAGCCAATGCGAAATACTTGATTAGGACAGAGCGCGCTTGAAGCCAGAGTTACCGCGCCAGTTGGAAGTTGGGTTACTTGATCTTCGTGCCATTGTGTAACAAGAACGTCGGCGCTCAAATTAAAAATCGGATCATTTATTGCAGCCTGGTTCGGTGAAATTGAATAGATTCCAATTTCTCCTACTTCTGCACGACTAACTTTTCCATCAAGAGCTTCAGCCAACAGTTGGGCACCTAAACAAATTGCGAATATCGGGATATCCCTTGCAACTGCATCAGCCAACAACTTACGTTCGGCGGGTAACCAAGCTGCTATGTGATCATCAAGTGCGCCCATTGATCCGCCCAAAGGGATGACGGCATCTATTCCATCCGGCACCATTCCGGGGACTTCTTCGCCGCTAAATGCTTGCAAAAGCACGATTTCATGGCCTTGCTCTTCAAGCCACTCTCCAACGAGATGAGGTGGATCAGTGGGATCGTTCTGAATCGCAAGAATTCTCATAGTTTCGGAATTCTAATATGAAGTTACTTTTGCCCACAGCGGTGACTCGAGGGTTCGAGCGAAAGAAGCAGTCAGATGACCCTTGTCGACAAAAATGACATATTTTCCCGAGAGGGGTGAGCACGGGTCAGTTGAACATATCCAGGGAGTGGGATCGACCCACATCACGTTTTCTGTTGCGGCGACGTGCTGCTCTTCGCTCAACCACGAGGTCGATACGGCTTTTGAATAAGGCGTCGCACAT
>CAIUFY010000078.1 GCA_903898555.1 uncultured Actinomycetes bacterium | reverse complement strand
GCTGCTGAATTATGAGCAACGACGAGCACGCCGTGCTCTTTTGCAATCATCGTGAGCAAATCCAGGGTTCGATCCTGGTGGTTTACATCCTGGGCGCTGAGGGGTTCATCAAGAAGATAGAAGGAGGCTTCTTGAATCAAGGCAAGGGCCACGCTGACTCTTTGTTGTTGACCAAGTGAAAGCTCAGTGACTTTCAGATCTGCAATGAGATCTATTTCAAGGGCTTCAATTACGTCGGTGTAATGCGATGCACGTTCCTGGCTCGAAACTATTTCAAGGATTTGAGAGACTGTGAAAGCTAGATCAAAAATTCTTCTCTGTGGGGCAACCGAACGAATTTTGGACTGCTCTCTTGCAGATAGTTTCTTAATGTCCAAGCCATTGATCAAAATACTTCCGGAAGTTGGCTTCAGTACTCCCCCAATGAGATTTATAAGTGTTGTTTTACCTGACCCATTTGCGCCAGTTAACAACGTTGCGCCAGTAGGAGATATCGACGTGTTGAAGTTTTTGAAAATATCTTTGGCAGGTCTGGAGAATGAAAGTTGCTTTATCTCAATCATGATCCACCCACTGAGAACGTTGGAGGCGAAGTAAAATAATCAGTGCAGGGGCACCAAGCAAGGAAGTCAACAGTCCAAGTGGAATTTCATGCGGCACCGCAACCGTCCTAGCCAATAAGTCCGCAAGCAAGAGAAGAGTTGCTCCAACAAGAGCGCTCATCAATAACATTCCCCTATGGGCAGGACCAATCAATAACCTAACAATGTGTGGCACTAACAATCCCAGGAATGCAATTGCCCCAACAGCGCTTACGGATGCACCAACGAGAAGCGCCATAGAAATAATCGCTAAGAATCTAAGTTTCTTCGGATTGATACCGAGGAAGTGTGAAGTAGTTTCTCCAAGGCTGTATCCATCAAGGGATGGCGCCAAAATAAATGCAAGAACTAGGCCCACAACAATAAATGGCGCAATTTTGAGAATCGTCGAATTGTTAAGCAAAGTGAGAGATCCAAAATTCCAAAAAGCAAGAGATTGAATTCCGGGTTTCGGAGAAATGGTGATGACCAACCCTGCAATTGCAGTAAGGACTGCCGATATGGCAAGACCTGTCAGCAAGAATCCATTTCCCTTGTTTGGTGCAAGAAGTTGTACAAATGAAGCCGCCCCAATTGCAAAAACCACAGCAAAGAGCGCGTTAATAATTGAACCGTACGAAGCAATCCCAGTACCAATCACTGTAATTGTTCCTAGAGTTGCTCCGCTAGAAAGTCCTATAAGGGTTGGTTCAGCAAGGGGATTTCGAAAAATCGCCTGAGCCAAACCACCTGCGACTCCCAAACCTGCGCCAATAATTAGAGCTCCCATTGCGCGAGGAAAGCGCACGTCCCAAACTGTTACAGCTTCCGTCGAGTCATGTTTTCCGATAAGTGAAAAAACGGAGTGAGAGAGATGCAAAATTCCAGTACGGAGTGAGAGGACAAAGAAGATGCAGAGGAGGGTTGCGATAAAGATTGAAATCCAAAACTTCTTCATTTGGCCGCCTTTATGATCGCTGCGCGCAACTTTGGAAGTAAGGCTACCGACCTCGGGCCGAAAGAAAGAAGTAGCGAGTCATCAACTGTCACGACCGCTCTTTTCTTACCGGCAGGAGTTTGGGCGATTCCTGGAAGTTGAACCAAACCATCTATGCCATTTACCGACTGAAGTCCTTTTGTCATGAGAAGAAGAACATCAGGCTGCATGGATATTAATTCCTCGGCAGTCATGGCATTGAAAGGATGCGGCAACTTTTCTGCACCGACATCATTAACGCCGATAGCTCTTAGCAGCGAATCTGCTCCCGAACCTTTTCCGCCAATTAAATATATTGCCGAAGTTCCTCGAACATATAGAAAAGCAACTTTGATTGCAGATTTTGCATAACTTGAAGATTGAATTTGTGAAGATAACTGGAGCCCTGCGAGCGGGGCGCCAATAGCCGATGCAACTTCTTTTTCTTTTTGTACTATATCGTTCAAATTAAATGGATTAGAAATTTTGACGATTTTTATTCCACTTTTGCGTAATGTATCTAGCGAAGATTGTGGCGAAGTATTTGCATCAATCAATATCAAATCAGGGTTTTGAGATAATACTTTTTCAATCGAAACATTGTGTGATGGATTATCGATTGGAACGCCGCTCAATTCTGGAATGCTGGAAGCGACATCGCGCCCAACCAATATTGAGGTGTACCCGAGAGAGGCGACGATTTCCGCGCTTCCATTTGCAAGTGCCACGACACGACTCGCCGTTGGGATTTCAGAGGTATGAATTAGGGGCAATGCGATATCAGTCGCAGTAATGTCCGACACTCTCACCGTCTTTGTAGAGCATCCGCTGACCGCCAGGCTCAAAATGAGCGCTAAGAGCAGGGGCTTCTTCACACCGCAGAGTATGGCAAACCTTTAGCCGACGAGTGAGGCTAGGTTGTCGGATAAGTATTTTTAGTCGGGGTTTTATATTTCTCCCGTGCTTAAACGGATTGCAATTTCCAGTGCGCTATTGGCGACAATGCTCATGACTCCAGCACACGCAGTTACTGGCTCTCACGGTGAAATCCTCAAAGTCTCAAAAGTGTCCGGAATCAAGAGTGGCGACAAGTTAATCGTCACCGGTCAGCATTTCGATGAAACCGTTGGAATTTATGTCGCATTGTGCACGGTCGTAAAAGCCGGCGTACTTCCCTCCCCTTGCGGTGGTGGAGTTGATGAAACCGGCGCGAGCGGTGCTTCTATTTGGATCTCCTCTAACCCCCCTTCGTACGGCGTGGGTCTAGCAAAACCTTTTTTACCTGGTGGTCGATTTACTGTGACCATAAAAGTCTCTCCAATGATTGGAAAGATTGATTGTCGAAAAACTAAATGCGCAGTCTACGTCCGAGCCGACCACACTCGAGGCGATGACCGCTCTCACGATTTATCAGTTCCACTTTCATTCACATCTAAAAAATAATCAAACACAGGAGAATAAATGCGTCGCTCTATTTCCGTCCTTGCAGCTTTAGTTCTGGGATTTTCATTCGCTCCCGCTTCACACGCGGCGGGAACAAAAGTCATGTTTACTGAGGCTTCCGGTGCACCTGTTTCGGGAACGCCTACTGTCGCAGCTGGTGAAACTCTTCACTTTGTTTTAGGAAGCTTTCCAACAACGGCCGGGCTTTATGTCTTCCAAGCTGTTCAACCTGCTGCTGGAGCTCGACCAACTTCTTCGAACACAAAAGCCCCTCTTTGGATCAGCACAGATACGCAAGCATCATTTGCGCCAAGTGCCGTAATTTCTTTCACAATCGATAATGGCAATGCGTGGGGCGCTGACTGTGCCCACCAGCAATGTGGACTCTGGTTTGAATTCGATCATTCAAAGTCAACTGATCTTTCTGAAGATCAATTTGTTCCATTCACCTTTAGTACTACACCCACAACAACTGGCCCAATTGTTCCAGCGGCACCTACTGACTCTTTGTCAGTGAAAATTAATGGAATCGATGTCGAGGAAAATATTCCAGGCAATATTGCATATCGTCAGGTACTAACTTTCTCTGCCAAGTCTGGATCAGGCGCTCCTGTAACTTTCAAGTCATACACGCCTGATTTGTGTCCTATGACTGGAAATTCAGTCACCGCGTTGAAGGGTGCAGGACAGTGCGACATTGCAGCAACAGTTGGAAGTAAGTCTTCGCACTTCCCGTTTAACGTGATTCCTGGAATTCAAACTGCAAACCTTGGAAATACAACCCTCAAAACAGGCAAGGGTTTTGTCGCGGCAAAGATTACAAACTTTGGGGAAACTTTGACTTACAAGACTTCTTCTAAGAATTGTTCAGTCAACGGATTTTCCGTCAAAGCACTCCGAGCAGGAAACTGCCGTGTCTTCGCATCGGCGAAAGGCACAGATAATTACAGCGCTCTAAATCAGAGTTTTGTAGTCACAATTAAGAAATAAATTAATTAACGAGCCAGAGCTCGGAGTCCAGCCAGCGCAAATGCAACTGCGTTCTGGATTTCGAGCTCTGCGTCATTTCCAGCATCAATTCTCATACTTGCAGCATCTGTCACGCTCTGCAGAAATGCTCCTGCGGAGGCAATTTCCTTAATTCCAGTTTCAGCAAGAGCCTGCCGCAATGGGGAGATAAGTCTTCGGTGGCCCATTGCCACTTCTTCCTTGCGATAATCCGGCGTTGATACTGTGTTTAAACTCTTAACAAGCATATGTCTTCCGTCTTCGACATATCGAAGGCCTTCAGCTATCCAGAGTGCAATTTTCTCAAAGGGATCTGTTGATCCTTTTATTGCTTCTGCAAGTCTTGCTGTGTAGTAGTCGAGTTCCTCAACAACTAAGTCTGCAATTAGGTCGGCAGAGCTTGAAAAATATTCATATATAGAGCTTCGAGATAATCCTGCCCTTTGCGCAACGGCCGAAACAGTAACGGCTTCAGCTCCACCAGAAATAGCTAACTCCATAGCTGCGGCAATCAACTGATGGCGGCGCAGTTCGCGGTGCTCAGCAATTGATGGTGCTTGGATTTTCGGCATTTGGCTATTCTTCCACGATTTCATGTTCCACTGAACCCGCAAATTCAGTGAGACGCTTCAGAAAATTGAGGTTAAAAGCAGCGATGAGCGCTCCCACTAGACCACCAATGAAGATTGGAATACGTAGACCAAAAGTCGAGACATAGCCCCCGAGCAAAGACCCAAATGGCATCATCCCCCAGACTAAAGTTCTTCGAGTTCCGTGGATTCGTCCGTAGAGGTGGTTAGGAATTAGTTCTTGATACGTAGCCATGATCAAAATATTCCAATACGTTCCAAGCCCGGTCATAATGATGCCAGCCAAGACGAACTGGACAATATTTGTCATAAATGCTGTTGCAATCCAGAGCAAGCATTGAACCAACATGCTCAAACCCATAACACGACCACGTCCATAACGCGTCGACATCTTCGCGGCGCTTAGCGAGGCAACAATCGAACCACTTCCTTGAATCGCCATAGCTAATCCGAAATACGCCGGCTTTAAGTGCAAGGTGTGCAGAATAAAGAGAACTATGGTTGCACTTCCGAAATTGAACCAGAACCCAATGCTAGTAGTCATTAAAACTAGATGGCGCATTGGTTTGTGGTTGTACAGATATTGAATTCCAAATTTTATGCTCTTTAGAAACGGCTCTTGAGGCTTTCTTTCTTCTCCCTCTACGCGCACATCGTGAATGGCTTGCAGCGGAATCGTCAAGATTAGAAATGCAGCAATTAGGTAACCAGCACTGGAGACGAAGAGAGGAATTCCGATAGAAATTCCATAGAGGAAACCGCCAGTAGGGCCTCCGATGAAATCCTGCACAATTGTTTCGGCAAGGTAAAGGCGAGAATTTCCGCGTTCAAGCTCGCTCTTTGCAAGAAGACGAGGAATGAGAGTCTGCGCAGTCGTGTCTGCAACAACTTCACAAGTGCCAAAAATCGCGACGGCAAGAAATAGCCACGATATCGTTAAGTGGTTTGTTGCTATGGCAAGAGAAATCGACGCAGCTGTCAGGGTTCGAGTGGCATGGGCTATTGCTAGAAACGTTCTACGGTTTACTCGATCTGCCAATCCACCAATAGGAATTGCGAAGAGCAGCCATGGCAACATTCCTAGCGCCGAGATCGCAGAAATCGATACTGGTGCTGATGTTAATTTAACTGCTATTAGCGGGATGGAAACGCGAAGAACACCATCAGCAAAGTTACTGGCAATCGCTGCTGACCAAAGACGATTGAAAGCTGAAGAGAAGTTGCTCATCTAAATTTAGGAGGCATTTCCGGATTATGCCGAACAACGGCTTTCCAGATATCTCCTGCTTCCATACCCATCTCAATTGCTTGATTGACCGTTTGCCCACCTAGTTCGGAATGAACGATATCTTGTGAATACGTCATTGGATCCGAGAAGTAATCACTTAGACGAGAGCGAAGTTCGGTTATGCGCATTTAAAGAAGAGATGCCAATTTCTCGGCCTGCGCTCTTGACTGGGGCTCCGTCAATGGCGAGGTAAATTGCGCGAGTAGCCATCGAAGAATTAGTCCAACATTATTTTCGTTTGCACCAAAAATATCTGCGAGATTGCGATGAACAGCTATCCACAGCGGATGATCAGAAATTGTTATAAGTTTCACGATATCGTCATGATCGGTCTCAACCATTTTGGCAAGTGCCGGATCCGATGAGATCTCTTTCGATAGCGAAAATAGAGCTTCGACTTTACTTTCAGCGCTCATCGCAACTTCCGTGAGGCGATTAATCTCGGCCTCTACGATTCCCATCATCATCTCTTCGCGATCAGCGAAGTGGTTATAAATTGTTGCGCGAGAGATTTCAGCTCGCGAAGCGATATTGATCATGTTGGATTCATATGAACCAACCTCAGCAATTACACGTTTTGCTCCACCGAGAATTGCTTCGCGGGATCTTTGGTGGGTTGCCATTTGTGTTTTGTATTTCTCGATTGGTCGCAAGCGAAGACACCTTAAGCGGCGGCTTCGTCCACAACAATAAGTGCAGGAGTTTCAGAAATTCGAATTTCACGGGCAACATCAACGAGAACCGTGCCCAATGAGAGGTCTAAAGCGGAGCAGATCGAATTTAATAGTTCAGAGGAAGCTTCCTTCTGGCCACGCTCAACTTCCGACAAATAACCGAGGGAAACTCGAGCCGACTTGGCCACTTCGCGCAGAGTCCGTCCTTGAGCCACGCGCGCAGAACGCAAGGTGGAACCGAGGTGGGTACGAAGTAAAGTCACGAGGAAAGAATACGCGCAAAAGTGGCAAGCGCGCTATTAATAGTTGCGTTTCGCACGGCTTCACGGTCACCTGAAAGTGAGAGGGCCACAGAAATAACCTCTTTTTTTGAGGCAATTGCCACCCACACCGTGCCAGCTTTTTGCCCATAAGCCTTTCCCGGGCCAGCCACACCAGTTGTCGATATTGCATAGTCACTCTTAAATTGCGCTCTTGCAGATTCAGCCATTGCGATGGCCACCTTCTCAGAAACGGCAGTCTCCTTTTTCAAAAGAGTCGTTGTGACTCCAAGAAATTTTGTTTTACTTTTATCGCTGTAGGAAACGATTCCGCCTAGAAGTACTTCAGAAGAGCCTGGAACTTCGGTTATGCAGGCAGCCAGCCCTCCGCCGGTGATTGATTCGGCGGTTACAAGCGTCTGTTTGCGCTTCTTGAGCTGTTTTACAAGATCTTGCGCGAGTGGATTCACTTCGTGAGGACTTTCTTAAAATAGTCATACCCGGAAGTTAGAGTTAGTAAAACCGCCACGGCCATGAAGATGTCGCGTGGAATATGCAAATATGAAGGAAGCGGAAGAATATAGAAACCAATTCCGAATCCCTGGAAGAGAGTTTTTAGCTTTCCACCTTTGCTTGCAGGAATTACGCCATCTCGTATGACAATCAAACGAAGAAGTGTGACTGAAATTTCGCGGGTAAGAATTACGATTGTTACAACCCACCAAAGTTTGTGAAGCATCGAAAGTCCAACCATGGCGGTTCCTATGGCTATTTTGTCTGCCACTGGATCTAGAAAAGCTCCAAAACTGGTGATCTGTTTGCGCGAACGAGCAATTCGACCATCAAAGAAATCAGTTAATCCAACAGCAAAAAAACCACACCAGGCAATGAGCTGCCAATGCCTCTCGTTTCCACCGTTCTTAAAAAGTGCATACGCACAAAAAGGGACGGCAACGATTCGCAAGACTGTTAAGAAATTGGGAAGGTTGAAATTCTTTTTCATAACGGCTGCGCCACCAGGTCTGCACCAGCAACATCGATTACAACTGCGTCGACATACTCTCCGACTCGATATTTATTTCTGGATTGGATAAATGTTGATCCGTCTACATCTGGACCTTGGTGATCGGCGCGACCTTCTTGAAGTTCCTCATCCTCGATCAGGACTCGGACGCGTTCGCCTATTCTTTCTTCAGCACGTTGGAGAAGTAGTTCATCCACAAGGGTTGAGAGTCCTTCTGTGCGCTCATGGATGACGTCAAGATCTAACTTGCCTTCAAGTGTTAATGCCTCAGTCTTATCTTCATCCGAATACCCAAAGACACCAATTGCATCTAAGCGCGCTTCATTTATGAAATCCAAAAGCTCTTGATACTCCGCTTCGGTCTCACCTGGAAAGCCGACAATAAAATTAGATCGGATACCGGCCTGAGGTGAAAGCGCTCGTATTTGCTCGATGAGATGTAAGAACTTCTCACCATCGCCAAAACGGCGCATGCGACGAAGGACTGTTCCGCTTGCATGCTGAAAGGAAAGATCAAAGTACGGTACAACTTTTTCAGTTGAGACCATTGCCTGTAGCAATGATGGGCGCATTTCGGCTGGTTGGAGATAGGAGAGACGGATTCGTTCAACACCATCAATGGCAGCAATTTCGGGAAGAAGCTTCTCTAAGACCTTCATATCGCCAAGGTCTTTACCGTAAGAGGTCGTATTTTCACTCACGAGGAAGAGTTCTGAGACTCCTTGACCTGCAAGCCAGTGCGCGTCATCCAGAATTTCAGTTGGTCTGCGAGAGACAAATGCCCCTCTGAAGATAGGAATTGCACAAAAAGCACATCGACGATCGCAACCTGTAGCAATTTTCAACGGAGCAATTGGCGCCTTATCCAGGCGAGTGCGTTGTGGAGCTTTTGGGGCTTCTCTATCTGTGGGAGTAATCGGAAGCAGGGTGCGTCGGTCTTTAGGCGTATGCGCTTGAATATGACCGCCGCTAATTATGGTATTTAGTCTTGAAGAAATATCTGCGTAATCATCAAATCCAAGAATGGCATCCGCTTCTGGGAGCGCATCGGCCAGCTCTTTTCCATAACGTTCGGCCATGCATCCGACCGCAACAACAGCTTGAGTTCTACCGTGACCTTTGAGCGCATGTGCTTCTAGAAGTGCATCGACAGAATCTTTCTTGGCACTTTCAATGAATCCACAGGTGTTTACAACTGCAACATCGGCTTCTGCCGGATCTGAGACTAGAACCCAACCATCGGCAGCAAGTCGTCCGGCTAACTCTTCCGAATCCACATCATTGCGGGCGCAACCCATAGTTACGAGAGCAACAGTGCGCTCTTTAAGTTTAGGTGATTCTTGAGTGCTCATTGGCACCACTCTACCGGCTTAGAACTCTTTGCGTCCTATCAATGACTGCTAGCCAGGTGTTGTAGTTGAAATGTCTGTTGCTCCTGGACCATATTGGAGATACTTCACTTCACCAAGCGCGCCTGGAGTTCCAAGGCTCTTTCCATTTAGGGTTACTGAAACTGCACCCGAATTTCCAAGAGTTACATAAAGAAGCTGTGAGGCGTCGAATGCCTGACTCTGACCACGAGAAATCTTTCCAGTAAATAGATTCTTGCCAGACGAATCTGTAACAGCAATCCAGGTGGTTCCACTATCAGCAGAGAATAGAAGGCTGCCGGTGGTGGGTACCGCCGCAACCGAACTCTGCTGCTTCCTCGTAACAGTGGTTCCCGCCTGAGTTGCTGGAACAGCTACCTTGCTTGACGGATTTGCCGTAGAAACTTTATGAGTAGATTTTGCCGAAGAACTAAACATTGAATTCGCTGTTGGCACCAAAATCATGAGTCCGACCACAACTGCTGCACTTGTCGCCATAAATTTATAAGAAACATGTGGGAAATTTCGCGCAGGCTTCGATGGGGTTGCGCTATTTTCTGTGAGTAAATCAATCATCGTGCGATCTAGATTTTCTTCACCGCTCGTTAAATTAAATTCAACGATGAGTTGGTCCATATCAGCATTTACCAATTGACCAATTGTGCGAATATGTCCACGCGCATAAGCGTGACCGCCACAGGATTGAAAATTATCTGACTCAAGGTCTTTAATTAAAGAGACGCGCAATCGCGTCTTTGCGGAAATTTGCTCAACGGAATATCCCGAAGCCTCTCGAGCTTCGCGCAGATAAGTGCCAACGGACATTCGGACCTTCAATCAAATGGGGAATTTGAAATCTTTCAGGTGCGAAGCCTAAAACGAATTACAAGAATTCGGCAAATCTTTTTGGGCTAGCTGAGCCTGGGACCGGGTAAATCACCCCAGCCACCCCCCATTTGAGCCTAAATGAATCCCTGGATCTCCTCGAGTACGTCTGGCATTTGCTCGGCGTTAATCAAAACTTCACGAGCCTTTGAGCCCTCTGAAGGTCCCACAATTCCGCGACTCTCCATTAAGTCCATGAGTCGACCAGCTTTTGCGAAACCGATTCGTAATTTTCTTTGGAGCATAGATGTAGATCCGAATTGGGTACCTACAACTAACTGGATTGCTTGTAGTAACAAATCCATATCATCGCCAATATCATTTTCAACGACTTTTGATTTAATTGGAGCGCTTAGATCAATTCGGTACACAGGTTGCAATTGTCCTTTAACAAATTGAACGACAGCTTCTGCTTCTCTCTCAGAAACATATGCGCCTTGAATTCGCACAGGTTTACTTGCACCCATTGGCAAGAATAGTCCGTCACCTTGTCCAACTAATTTTTCAGCTCCAGGTGTATCTAGAATAACTCGAGAATCTGCAAGTGAAGATGTGGCGAAAGATAGACGGGAAGGAACGTTGGCCTTGATAAGTCCCGTGACGATGTCCACGCTTGGTCGTTGTGTTGCAAGAACAAGATGGATTCCAGCTGCTCTGGCAAGCTGCGTAATTCTGACGATTGACTCTTCAACTTCGCGAGCTGCAACCATCATCAGATCTGCAAGTTCGTCAACAATAATCAAAAGGTATGGGTATGGTTCAAGAATTCTTTCACTTCCTTCTGGAACCTTGACTTTTCCAGCACGTACAGCTTTATTGAAATCATCAATATGTCTGAAACCAAATGCAGAGAGATCGTCGTATCGCTGATCCATCTCCCGAACAACCCACGCAAGAACATCTGCTGCCTTCTTGGGGTTTGTAATAATAGGAGCAATCAAATGCGGAATGCCTTCGTATGAATTAAGTTCTACTCTCTTTGGATCAATCATCACCATGCGCACTTCATCTGGGGTAGAACGCATTAGGACTGAGACAATCAACGAGTTAATCATCGATGACTTTCCTGCGCCAGTTGCGCCAGCTACAAGAAGATGCGGCATCTTTGCAAGGTTTGCACAAACAAAAGCACCCTCAACGTCTTTTCCAAGAGCAACGACCATAGGGTGTGGGTCATTCATGGAAACTGGAGAACGCAAGACATCTCCCAGATAAACAATTTCTCTATCTGTGTTTGGAATTTCAATACCAACCGCGGATTTACCTGGGATTGGCGAAAGAATTCTTACATCACCGCTGGCCACCGCATATGAAATATTCTTAGAAAGTGCAGTAATTGCTTCTACTTTTACACCGGAAGCGAGCTCTACCTCGTAACGAGTGACAGTTGGCCCTCGCATAAATCCTGTGACGGTGGCATCAACATTAAATTGAGAGAAAACCTGAGTAAGGGCAGCAACGACGACTTCATTTGCCTTTGATTTTCCTTTGCTGGCTGGACCAGTTTTTAGTAAATCCATTGGAGGCAGTGTGTACGTTGAATCTGCAGCAAGGAGCAATTGGTGAGCAGGACCAGACGGCGGAACAACCTTTGTTGGGACTGGGCGATCCGGGGATGGGACCTCGACAGTAAATTCTTTATCAAATTCTTCTTCATCAAGCTCTTCGTCTTCTTGAACATTCGTGAAGTCTTGGATCAGAGGGCTATCGAATGCAGGAGTATCTGTGATCTCAAATTCCTCAGCCTCTGCCTCGCGAGCAGCTCGAGCATCTGACGCCCTTGTTCGCGACCAATGAATTGCAATCTTAATTCGGTCAACAACGCGAGAAACGGGAGTTGCAGTCACTACCAACAAACCAAAGATGAAAAGCAAAAGCAGAATTGGGACAGCCAAAATGTTCGTCATTAATCCCACAAGAGGCGTTGCTACGGCGTACCCGAGCCAGCCGCCGCCACCTTGCATTGATTTCACGTCCATGTATCCAACAGATCCATTGAAAATGTGGCAGAGACCGGTGGAGGTTAAAAGTAGAACAATCGTCCCGATAGTTATTCGGCCAGTGGCGCGACCTTCATCAGGAGTTCGAAATAATCTAAATGCAAAATAGAGAAAAATTAGTGGGGATAAGTAAGCGACTACACCGACTGCGCCAAAGAGTCCGGAGCGGATGATGTTGCCGACGGAATTGTTGAGGTGAAACCAAGTTCCGGCGGCGGAAATAAGAGAGAAGATAACTACAAGGAATGCAAAACCATCACGCTGGTGTTCGGGATCTAAGTCCTGTGCTCCCCTAAATACGAAACGAATCGCACTTCCAAGTGCTTTGGCGATGAGACGCCAAATGCTGCTGAGCCCAAGGAGAATCAATCCAAGGAGGGATTTCTTTTTCCTTGAATTGCTTGATGATTTTGCTTTCTTACGTGTAGCCATATGCTGCTAAGCCTAAAGAATTACGCCACCCTTACTTGGTAAGGCGCGCCGTTAAACCTCGATGACGACTGGCACAATCATTGGCTTACGGCGGTGTTCTTCTCCCACCCAACTTCCAATAGTGCGTCGAACAACTTGAGTTAATTGATGCGTTCCATTGATCCCACTCGCAACAGCTTTTGCGAGGGCTTTTTCAATATGCCCCTTCACATCATCGAACATTGCCTGATCTTCTGTGAATCCACGTGCATGGATATCTGGACCGGCGACAATTTTTCCGCTTTGCGAATCAATCACTACCACTACTGAAATAAATCCTTCCTCGCCCAATATTCGACGATCCTTCAAAGAACTTTCAGTGATTTCGCCAACGCTCTGTCCGTCAACGTAGACAAATCCAACTGGAACAGCTCCGGCAACATCTACATACCCATCGTGCATATCAACGACTATGCCGTTATCTACAACTATGGTCTTTTCCCGCGGAACACCTGTTTTGATTGCCAACTCTGCATTGGCGCGCATGTGACGCCACTCGCCGTGAATAGGCATAACGTGTCTTGGCTTCACAATGTTGTAGCAGTAAAGCAATTCTCCTGCAGCAGCATGGCCAGAAACGTGCACCATTGCATTGCCTTTGTGAACAACTTCCGCTCCAAAGCGAACAAGTTCGTTAATAATTCTAAATACTGGATTTTCATTTCCAGGAATCAAAGATGAGGCAAGAACAACTGTGTCGCCCTTCCCTACCTGAATCTGGTGATCTCCATTTGCCATGCGCGAAAGCGCTGCGAGGGGTTCTCCTTGTGAGCCGGTGCAAATAAGGACAATCCGGTCACCGTACTCTTCAATATTTTTTGAATCAACAACTAACCCAGCTGGAACATCCAGGTATCCAAGGTCCTCCGCTAATTTCATATTGCGAACCATTGAACGACCAACAAAGGCAACCTTGCGATTGTGTTTTTCAGCAATCATGAGAATCTGTTGAATTCTATGAACATGCGAGGCGAACGAAGCAACGATTACACGCTTCTTCGTTTGATTAAAGACTCGGTCAAGTGTTGGCATGATGTCGCGCTCAGATGTTGTGAAACCAGGCACGTCAGCATTAGTTGAATCGACCATAAAGAGGTCAATTCCTTCTTCGCCCAACCGTGCAAAAGTAACCAAATCAGTTATGCGTCCATCTAGAGGAAGTTGATCCATTTTGAAATCGCCGGTGGCAAGAACGTTGCCGGCTGGAGTCTTGATTGCAATAGCAAGCGCATCAGGAATCGAGTGGTTTACTGCTACGAATTCAAGGTTAAATGGGCCAAACTTCATTTCCATTCCAGCTTGGACTTCAATTAAAGGCGCCGTAATCCGGCGTTCCTTTAGTTTCGCATTTGCAAATGCAAGAGTTAGTTTTGAACCCACCACTTTGATATCTGCATGCTCACGTAAAAGATATGGAAGCGCACCGATATGATCTTCGTGGCCGTGAGTCAGTACAACGGCTTCAACATCAGTAAGACGATCGGCGATGTAAGAGAAGTCGGGAAGAATTAAATCAATACCCGGCTGACTCTCTTCAGGAAAAAGTACGCCGCAGTCGACAATAAGTAGCCGTCCTTCGTACTCAAAGACGGTCATATTTCGACCGATTTCTCCTAGGCCGCCTAGCGCGACAATTCGGAGAGTGTTCTTAGCAAGTTTGGAAGGGTATGGAAGGTCTGGATGTGGGTGATTCATTATTTAAGTTGGACTCCGCCTGCTCGTAGATCCTCCCGCAGCTGCGCGATTTGCGCATCGGTGGCATCGACAAGTGGCAAACGAGTAAATCCGCCAGGCAGACCCATCATTGTGAGTGCAGCCTTAGTCAAAATCGCACCTTGAGTGCGGAAGGTTCCGGTGTATACCGGTAATAGTTTTTGATGAATTTCAAGTGCTCGTACTGCGTTGCCTGAGAACCAAGCATCGAGCATTTCGCGTAGATCATTTCCAACGGTGTGACCGCAAACAGAAACAAATCCGACCGCTCCAATTGATAGAAGAGGTAAATTAAGAATGTCATCGCCTGAATAGACGGGAATACCTGAACGTTTGATTACCCAGGATGTTGACGCTGGATTTCCCTTGGCGTCTTTTAGAGCCACAATATTTTTAACTTCAGCTAAACGGCAAATGGTGTCGGGTTCCAACTCGACTCCAGTTCTGCCCGGAATGTCGTACATCATTATTGGCATATCGGTTGCTGCGGCGACAGCACGGAAGTGTGCTTCTATTCCAGCTTGTGGGGGTTTGTTGTAATACGGCGTAACAATGAGCAAACCATCAACACCTGCGGCAGCTGAACGTTTGGCTTGTTCAACAGTATAAGAAGTTTCGTTATCTCCAGCGCCGGTAAGAATCTTGACGCGATCTCCCACGGTACTTTTTACTACTTTGATAATTTCTAGTTTTTCAGAACTCTTTGTCGTCGGAGCTTCGCCAGTTGTGCCATTTACGGCAATTGCATCATGCCCAGTATCAGCCAGGTGGGCTGCAAGAGTTGCTACTCCATCCCAATCAATCTCCCCGTCCTTCTTGAATGGGGTCACCATTGCCGTTATGAGGCGCCCAAATGGGGCTTCGATGTTGGTGGTGGGATGCATGGTTGTAGGTTACCTGAGATTAAGGTGCAATGCGTCCAGATTTTTGGAAGGCACCGTACGTAATAGGCATAAGTCGTGCGAAATGTTCTTCCATTTTCTCGGCAACCATCTCGATTTCACGTTGAGGGTAGCTAGGAAAGTGAGATCCCTCGCGAGCTGTACGCAGGGATAGAAAATTCATAAGTGCTCTTGCATTCATGGTTACATACATTGAAGAAAAGAGGGTGACAGGCAATACCGCCCGGGCAACTTCCCGAGCAACGCCGGCATCGAGCATCTTTTGATAATTTTCATATGCAAAGGTGCAGCTTTCCTTAATTGCATTGACAGTTAATTCGTATTGCTCAGGAGTGCCATCGATAAATTCATACGCACCTGTCTTTCCAATTTGAACAAGTTTGCGCTCTTTTGATGGAACATAAAAAACTGGACGCAGTTCGCGATAGCGACCGCTCTCTTCATTGTACGAAGCAATTCTGTGGCGCATAAACTCGCGAAAAACAAAAATCGGAGCCGAGATGAAAAAGGTCATCGAGGTGTGTTCGAAAGGTGAGCCGTGGCGCTCACGAGCCAAATAATTGATGAGGCCAATATCCTTCTTGGCATCTGACTCATCCTCGCCGCCGCCACTTGTTCGCGAATTCTCTCCCGCTGTCGAAACTCGAGCCGCCCAAATCACGTCACTGTCGCTCGCGCTGGCCTTAATTAGCTCTACCGTTACGTCATCTCGGAAAACAATCTCATGCTCGCTCATAAGTGCGACCCTATCTATTGGCACCCTAGAGCCGTTGGATTAGGGCAGAATACCGGCGTGTCAGTGAAGCGCGACTCCCTCTCCCTCTCCTTTGCCGTTGGAGTTTATGGAGCGGCCTTTGGCGCGGCAAGCGTCGCAGCCCATTTTTCTGTTCTTCAAACCTGCGCAATTTCACTTCTTACTTTCTCTGGCGCGTCACAATTCGCAGCAGTCGGTGTTGTTGGCGCAGGTGGAGGCGCGTTCAGTGCAATCGCGACAGGAGCGCTCCTTGGAACACGTAACGGACTTTACGCAGTTCGAATGGCACCTTTACTTAATGTACGTGGAGTAAAAAGAATTATTGCGGCTCAAATTACAATCGATGAATCAACGGGCGTAGCACTTGCTCAAAATAATGAAGATGACTCCAAGATTGGGTTCTGGTGGACTGGATTTGGCGTCTTTATATTCTGGAATATATTTACGTTGCTCGGAGCAATTAGCGCAGGTCTCCTTAAAGATCCCGCAGCTTACGGATTAGATGCTTTAGTCCCCGCAGCATTTGTAGGACTTGTTTGGCCTCGACTAACAGGCAAGCGAAGTTACTATCTTGCAATTCTTGCATTTATCTTTGCGTTATCACTTGCACCGATTGTTCCTGCGGGTGTGCCAATAATCGCAACATCTCTTCTTGCTGCTTTTGTGGGGTGGAGAGCATGAGTATTTATTGGATTACCGCACTTGGGACAAGCGCCTCTTGCTTTCTATTTAAGTATCTTGGACATTCCGTTCCAGAATCGTGGCTCGCGCATCCTCGGGTACAGCGTATTAATCTCTTAATTCCCGTAGCTCTCTTAAGCGCTCTAGTTGCAATACAAACATTTACCGACAAGACAAAAATTGTGGTTGATCACCGAATGGCTGGTGTTAGCTTTGCAATTGCAGCCTTCATCGCGAAATTACCGTTTCCGATCGCGGTATTTGGTGCTGCTGTGGTTTCAGCTCTTGTCTATCGTTTTGCTTAGAGGATAGAGAGACTTTCAAGCTTATCCTTCAAATCGTTATCTGAAGGTTCAGTCATGTGAGTGCCATCTTCAAAAAGAATTACAGGAATAGAGCGTTGGCCGCCATTTATTTCAATAACTTTCTCGGAAGCCGATTCATCTGCTTCAACATCAATGTAGGTATATGCAACGTTATTAGAATCTAGAAATTTCTTAGAGCGGCGGCAATCTCCGCACCATTCAGCTCCGTACATTGTAATTTGTGACATTTTGTACCCCTTAATTTAAATCCATGAAGTGCTCTAAGCCAAATGTTAGCCCAGGATGCGTGACTACTTTTCTCACTCCAAGCAGAACGCCAGGCATAAAACCAGTGCGATCGATTGAGTCATGACGAATAGTTAAGGTTTCTCCCAATCCCCCCAAGATGACTTCCTGGTGAGCAACTAATCCGCGAAGGCGAACCGAATGAACGTGAACATCACCTATGAGCGCGCCTCGGGCGCCAGCAATTTCTGATGAAGTCGCATCAGGCATCGCTTCTTTGTTTACTGAGGTCCGAGCCTCAGTGATTAGTTCGGCAGTTCGCGCGGCCGTCCCTGAGGGGGCATCAGCCTTGTTTGGATGATGGAGTTCCACAATTTCGGCCGACTCAAAGTACTTTGAAGCTTTTGCAGCAAACTGCATCATCAAGACTGCGCCAAGTCCAAAATTCGGCGCAATTAGCGCGCCAGTATTTGAATTAGATGAGAGCCATTTTTTAATCTGAGTTAATTTTTCTTCGTCAAACCCAGTTGTTCCAACAACAACGTTAATTCCGTGATTGATTGCGAATTCCAAATTTCCCATTACCGAATCAGGATGGGTGAAATCGATGACTACTTGGACTCCAGTTGAAATGAGCTGATCCAACGAATCTTCAAGGTCAAGGGAGGCAACTAGCTCCAAGTCAGGTGAAGAAGCAACTGCTTTACATGCTTCTGATCCCATGCGCCCTTTTGCTCCGAGAACACCGACCTTTATTTTGCTCATGCGATTACCTTCTCAAATTTCGATTCATTCTTGAATGGCCCCACGATGGCAAGCGTAGAAGATTGAGGCAGTATTGCGCTAGCAATTTCGCGAATGTCGTCTGGGGTTACGGCGGCAATACGCTTGAGAATTTCATCAAAACTCATCACATCGCCATAAACCAATTCGCTCTTACCAATTCTGCTCATTCTTGAACCACTGTCTTCTTGGCTCAATACGAGGGAACCGGAAACCGCGCCTTTTGCTCGAGTTATTTCCTCATCAGTTAGCCCTGTTCGTGCGACTTCATGAGTGATCTCGCGGATGATTTTTACAACTTCTTCAGTCTTGCTTGGAGCACAGCCGGCATAAAATGAAAGTGAGCCTGATCCCGCAAATTGTTGAACGTATGAATAAGTGGAATAAGCAAGACCACGCTTCTCGCGAATTTCCTGAAAGAGACGTGAAGACATTCCTCCGCCGAGGGCAGAAGAGAGAATACTCAATGCGAAACGACGATCATCTGTACGTGAAACGCCATCGACCCCCATGAGAAGGTGCGACTGTTCTGTCTTGCGATACATCAAACCTACTGAACCTTTGCCGGCGGCTTTGATTGTGGGAGATTGTCGAATATTTGGAGTTTCTGGAGCTACATCAAGAAAACCATCTTGAGACATTGCTCGTTCAACTAACTCAACAACGTGCTTGTGCTTTACATTTCCTGCGACCGCGACTACCAAGTCGCGTGGTAAGTATTTCTTTTTATAATAATTAAAAACTGAATTTCTCGACATGCTCTTAATTGAATCGACTGTTCCGAGGATTGGACGACCGAGCAGATTATCTCCATAGTAAGTTTCCATGAAGAGGTCATGAATGAGATCCGAAGGATCGTCATCACGCATTGCAATCTCTTCAAGAACAACGTTTCTTTCAGAATCCACGTCTTGCGCGGCAACGATTGATGAAGTTATTAAATCTGAAATGACATCTACCGCAAGTTTTAAATCTGTATCGATTACTCGAGCGTAAAAGCAGGTGTATTCCTTGCTCGTGAATGCATTCATTTCGCCGCCAACTGCTTCAATTGAGGAAGAAATCTCCATAGCAGTACGCGATTTTGTGCCTTTAAATAGTAAATGCTCTAGAAAATGAGAAGCTCCCGCAACAGATGGAGTCTCGTCACGGGAACCAACATTTACCCAAATGCCCACCGCAGCGGAGCGAACCGTATTTACTTCTTCAGTAACGATTCGCAATCCGCTAGGCAGAACACTTTTTTTCAATTATTCAGATTTTTCCTCAGAAGCTCCTGGCACTGTGCCATCGGCAAGTACTGGGACCAATGAGAACTTACCCTTTGGATCGATTTCGGCAATTTCTACCTCAACCTTATCTCCGACCTTCATAACTTCTTCAAGGTTTTCAATGCGCTTTCCACCATGCATCTTGCGAATCTGCGAGACGTGGAGCAAGCCATCTTTGCCTGGAACGAGAGAAACGAAAGCACCAAATGTTGCGAGCTTCACGATTGTTCCGTTAAAGCGTTCGCCGACCTTTGGAACTACTGGGTTTGCAATTGCTTCAACCATTGCTTTAGCTGCTTCAGCTTGAGACCCCTCAAGAGCACCGATATAGATAGTTCCATCATCTTCGATGGTGATATCTGCACCTGTCTCATCTTGAATCTGGTTAATCATCTTGCCCTTAGGTCCGATGATTGCACCAATCATGTCTACTGGAACCTTGATTGAAATGATTCGAGGAGCAAGAAGGCTCATCTCGTCTGGAGCATCAATAGCTTGGTTCATGACCGAAAGGATGTGGAGACGAGCTTCGTTTGCTTGGTGAAGTGCGCCAGCAAGAACAGAAGCAGGAATTCCATCAAGCTTTGTATCAAGTTGTAGAGCAGTTACGAAATCTTTTGTTCCTGCAACTTTGAAGTCCATATCGCCGAATGCGTCTTCTGCGCCGAGAATATCGGTGAGGGCAACGTATTCAATCTTTCCATCAACTTCATCAGAGATAAGACCCATTGCAATACCTGCAACAGCTGCCTTAAGTGGAACACCTGCGTTGAGCAGCGACATTGTCGATGCACAAACAGATCCCATCGAAGTTGAGCCATTTGATCCAAGAGCCTCAGATACTTGGCGAATTGCGTATGGGAATTCCTCACGAGTTGGGAGAACTGGAAGCAAGGCGCGCTCTGCGAGTGCTCCGTGTCCAATTTCGCGGCGCTTTGGTGAACCAACGCGGCCGGTCTCGCCCACTGAGTAAGGAGGGAAGTTGTAGTTATGCATGTAGCGCTTTGAAGTCTCTGGGCTCAAAGTATCGAGCTGTTGCTCGAGCTTAAGCATATTCAGAGTTGTTACTCCAAGAATCTGTGTCTCACCACGTTCGAATATTGCAGAACCGTGAACACGAGGAATTACTTCAACTTCAGCAGTAAGCGGACGAATATCGCGAAGACCGCGACCATCAATACGAATCTTGTCGCGAAGTACGCGTTGGCGAACCAACTTCTTTGTGACTGAACGAAGTGCCGCAGAAATTTCCTTTTCGCGACCTTCGAAATTAGCTGCAAGCTTTTCAGTTACAACTGCATTGATTGTGCTTAGGGCTTCTTCACGCTCTTGCTTTCCAGCAATTGTGAGGGCTTTAGCCAAATCGTCTTTTGCAGCAGCTTCAACGGCAGCAAATGCATCTTCTTGGTAATCCAAGAAAACAGGGAATTCGCCGGTTGGCTTTGCAGCAACCTTCGCCAATTCCATCTGTGCATCGCAAAGAATTTTGATGAATGGCTTTGCAGCATCAAGTCCTTGAGCAACAATCTCTTCGGTTGGAGCCTGTGCGCCACCCTTAATTAGATTAATTGTCTGAACTGTTGCTTCAGCTTCAACCATCATGATTGCAACGTCATTGTCAGCTGTCACGCGACCTGCAACAACCATGTCGAAAGTTGCCTTGTCGAGTTGGCTGTGATTTGGGAATGCAACCCATTGACCTTCGATGAGAGCTACGCGAACTCCACCAATTGGGCCAGAGAATGGCAGTCCTGCAAGCTGAGTTGACATTGATGCAGCGTTAATAGCAATTACGTCGTACATATGATCTGGGTTTAACGCCATAACAGTTACAACGATTTGAACTTCATTACGAAGTCCCTTGATGAATGACGGACGCAATGGGCGGTCAATCAGACGACAGGTAAGAATTGCTTCCTCAGAAGGACGACCTTCACGGCGGAAGAATGAACCTGGAATCTTTCCTGCTGCATACATGCGCTCTTCTACATCCACTGTAAGTGGGAAGAAGTCGAATGAATCGCGAGGTGACTTACCTGCAGTTGTTGCGGACAACAACATTGAATCATCATCTAAATAGACAACAGCAGTTCCTGCTGCTTGCTTTGCGAGGCGTCCTGTTTCAAAACGAATCTCGCGCTTTCCAAACTTGCCGTTATCAATTGTTGCAACGGCGAACTTCACATCTTGACCCTCCATGGGTCACTCCATTTCTCGTCTCACCCAGTCGGCAAATACTTACAGGGAATGGATCTTCGATCGAAGTTCATGGGGCATTGCCCATAAACCACTACCGAGGACCGATTTCCTTTAGGAACGTGCAGATAAATACTTGGTGAGGCGTTTACTTAATTAGCGGCGAATACCGAGCTTTTCGATAATCGCTCTGTAACGTGTTACATCGGTCTTTGCGAGATATTGCAAGAGGCGACGACGCTTACCAACCATCAACAAGAGACCACGACGGTTGTGGTGATCATGCTTGTTTGTCTTTAAATGTTCGGTTATTTCTTCAATTCTCTTTGATAGCAGTGCGACCTGAACTTCAGGACTTCCTGTGTCAGTCGCAGAAGCGCCATATTGAGAAATGATTGACTTTTTTTCTGATGGCTCAAGTGCCATGGTGGAACTCCTCTGAACTGTCACGAGGGCCTCGGTGTAACTCACGAAGGCGCACTATCTCGCTTTTTACTAGATTACCTAGCAGGCAAAGGCTACCAGCGGCCCTGAGCGGAGCGAAATCGAGAGCAATCGGGCAGAAAACAGGCGGGATTTAGCGACCTAAAACCCTTTTTGCCTCGTCACAATCTTTCGCCATTTGAACCAAGAGCGGATCGAGTCCATCAAATTTGAGTGTATCTCTGAGCCGCAAAATAAATTCTAGAGTCGCTGTTTGGTCATACAAATCCAAACCTTCTTGGTCAATCGCATATGCCTCAACTTGTCTACCTCGAACGCCAGGGAATGTTGGGTTTGTGCCAATCGATATTGCAGCTGCCCAGCGATGGTCACCAACGCTCAACCATCCTGCATAAATACCGTCGGCGGGAATCGTTGCATGGTCTTGAAGACCTAGGTTTGCAGTGGGGTACCCAATTGTTCGTCCACGCTTTTCGCCATGAACAACAGGGCCTCGCAAGAAAAATGGTCGCGTCAGTAACTCGTTTGCTCTTTCGATGTCACCATCAACAACCAAATTACGAATACGAGTCGAGGAAATTGCAGAGCCTCGATCTTCTCGTAATTCAACAGAGCTCACTTCGAATCCCTGTGCATGTTCTTGAAGCGTTGCAACATTTCCCGATGCCTTATGCCCAAAAGTAAAATTTGATCCGACTGTCACATGGGTCGCATGTAATTGGTTTACCAGCACATCTTGAATGAATTCCTCTGGCGATTTTGCTGCGAATTCCTTTGTAAATTCCATCACAACAACTTCTGCAGCCCCATTCTCTTCAAGAAGAGAAATTCGATCTTCTAAAGATATTAAGGAACTTGGCGTGCGCTCTGGGGCGAAGACTGATGTCGGGTGGGGGTAAAAAGTCAGGGCGACAACGCGGCCATGACGAGCAGCCTCAGCCAAAATCTGTTGGTGGCCTGCATGAACGCCATCGAAGATTCCTATTGCAACAGAAGTCGTCTTCATTTGATTATTCTTGCACAGCAACAAGCTTTGGTGCTGCCATAACCTTTCCAGAAGATTCCTTATTCTCGAGAAGGGCGGCAAATGAATTTGCCGGAGAAAGTGCAGCAAAAATACCTTCAGCAGGATTGCTCCCGATACTTCGACCAAAGGAAATTTCGTTCATCTCTTCAAAGTCCAAAAGTCGGATTGGAAGGATTCGAGATATTCCTTCGGCGGTCTCAATTATCGCTGAGTCGTCTATTCCCCCGGCCTCACTAATTGAGAAGGGGGAAACTAGAGATCTTCTCAAGGCAGTCAGGTGTCCCCCAACGCTTAGGGCTTCACCAAGATCGCGTGCAATTGCACGTATATATGTTCCGGCCGAGCAATCAACGACGACTCTTACCAGGATGGCTTCTTCGAGATATTCAATTGAAAGAATCTCAATCTTGGAAATCACTACTTCGCGTGGCGGTAAATCAACTGTCTCGCCATCGCGTACTCGTTGGTGGGCGGTCTTTCCATCTACTTTAATGGCAGATACCGAACTTGGCCGTTGCAAAATCTTGCCAACAAATTTATTGATTTCTGTGCGGATTTCATCCTCAGTTACTTTTTTCAAAACTTCTGGGTTTGCAACCGAGATTACGTTTCCTTCTTTATCATCTGTGTGAGTAGCCGCACCGAGTGCAATAGTCGCCTCGTAACTCTTGGAGCCATCAACAACGTATTGCATCAGTTTTGTTGCATTTCCAAGACCAATGACGAGTACGCCAGTTGCCATTGGATCTAGAGTCCCCGCGTGACCAACCCTTTTTGTGCCAAAGCGCTTACGAATTTTTGCAACCACATCGTGGCTAGTCATCCCACTTGGCTTATCGATAACCAAGAAACCGTTCATGAATTACTCGTGAACCTTATAAGGATCTGCTTCACCAATCGGTTTCGCGTTTTCTCGTAATTTTGCAAGCTCTTCATCTCTGCGGC
Organism: uncultured Actinomycetes bacterium; assembly: GCA_903898555.1. Classification (GTDB taxonomy): domain Bacteria; phylum Actinomycetota; class Actinomycetes; order Nanopelagicales; family Nanopelagicaceae; genus PALSA-747. The sequence continues at coordinate 1,746 of CAIUFY010000078.1, read as the reverse complement.
GAACTTCACTCATGAGGTCATTCATTGCCGAAGCACTCTCTTGAAGTCCATCAGCAAAAAATTCAAGCGACGGTACGATTCGGAGGTTTAGTGCTTGTCCAACCTCTGCTCGAAGCATTCCTTTTGCCGATGCTAACGCTGCAGCCGTTGATGAGCGAGCTTCGTCATCACCTAAAACCGTGTAGAAAATTGAAGCTTGCTGCAAATCTCCAGTTACTCGTACATCCGTAATAGTGATGAACCCAAGTCGAGGGTCTTTAACCCGCGTCTCAAGCAGTTGCGCGATCACTTCCTTGATGCGATCGGCAACTTTCAACACACGATTGGAAGCCATTAGTCGCGCTTCTTTTCGCGGATTTCAAATACCTGAATTGTGTCTCCTTCTTGGATGTCATTGAAGGATCCAAGACCGATACCACATTCGTATCCGTCGCGAACTTCTGTTGCATCATCCTTGAATCGACGAAGAGATTCGATTGCAAGATTGTCTCCGACAACAGTTCCACCACGCATAACACGTGCCTTGCCATTTCGTTTGATGATTCCATCTTGAACCAAACATCCGGCAATATTGCCAAATTTGCTGGAGCGGAAGATTTCACGCACTTCTGCATTACCAAGAACGACTTCTTCGAACTCGGGCTTGAGAAGTCCCTTAAGAGATGCCTCAATTTCTTCAATTGCTTTGTAGATCACGGTGTAGAAGCGAACTTCAACGCCTTCTTGATCAGCAAAGATTGCAGTCTGTGGTTCAGGCTTAACATTGAAACCAATAATGACCGCTGTTGAAGCAGATGCGAGAGTGACGTCATTCTTCGTGATTGCACCAACACCACGGTGAATAACACGGAGATCAACTTCAGCGCCAACATCCAATTGCATAAGAGCATCTTCCAGAGCTTCAACGGAACCAGATACGTCACCCTTAATAATGAGGTTAAGCGTGCTGACCTTCGATTGCTCCATAAAGTCTTCAAGTGAGACCTTCTTGCGAGTCTTTGCCAACATAGCATTTCGCATTGCAAGCTGACGTTTCTCTGCGATCTGACGTGCAGTTCGATCGTCTTCTGCAACGATAAATGAATCTCCAGCACCAGGGACGCTTGTAAAACCAAGTACCTGTACCGGGCGAGATGGACCAGCTTCTGTTACAGCATCGCCGTTCTCATCCAACATCGCACGAACGCGACCATAAGCACCGCCGGCAACAATTGCATCTCCAACGTGGAGAGTTCCGCGTTGAACAAGCACTGTTGCGACAGGACCGCGACCCTTATCCAAATTGGCTTCGATGGCAACACCACGTGCAACGTCATTTGCAACTGCGCGAAGATCGAGCGCTGCATCTGCAGTAAGGAGAATGGAATCAATAAGGTCATCGACGCCTTCACCTGATTTTGCAGAAACGTTTACGAAAATGGTCGTTCCGCCGTACTCCTCAGCAATTAAGTTGTACTCAGTTAATTGTTGACGAACCTTGTCTGGGTTTGCTCCTTCTTTATCAATCTTGTTAACCGCGACAACGATTGGGACATCAGCCGCTTGAGCGTGATTAAGCGCTTCAATTGTCTGTGGCATAACGCCGTCATCAGCAGCAACCACGAGAACTGCGATATCCGTGACCTTTGTACCGCGAGCACGCATAGCTGTGAAAGCTTCGTGACCAGGAGTATCAATAAATGTAATTGCGCGTTCTACGCCATCATGAACGTGGTGGATTTGGTAGGCACCAATGTGCTGAGTAAT
>CAIUFY010000077.1 GCA_903898555.1 uncultured Actinomycetes bacterium | reverse complement strand
GGTACCCCATACGTGATGTCAACGGCAAATGTAACGTTGACTGCAACTTGGACTCTAAATCCTCCACCACCTCCAGTTTATGTCGCTCCCACAACAAATGTTGTGCCAAATATCGTTGACAAAACTAAGGCAGATGCAACAACTGCACTTAACGGTGCTGGCTTTGGCATAGGTGTCTCGAAGGGCACAACCGAAGAAGGTGCTACTGCAGATAATGACGGCAAGATTTCATGGCAGTCATTGACGGGAACCCAAGTAATTGGGCAGGCAGTTGATTACAAGACTTATGCATACACACCAAAAGAACCAGCTGCGGCAATCGTTTTGCCTTTGGCTCCAGCTCCAGCACCAGCTCCTGTACAGCAATTTGGTACAACAGCAGTGCAAATCGATAAGTACGCTCTTTATAAGAGCATTGTTGATGTAGCCGGCAACACAAAGCTTGTAGCAATTACTCACGATTCTGGTACTGCTCTCAAGCTAACAAATGGAGTGGAAGCATCGCTTTCTGCAAAGCTCAAACTCAACCTCACAAACGATGGAGTTCAAGTTACTTCAATCGCGGGTTGGACTGGCCACATTGCATTCCCAGTTGTTGCAACAGTCAATGGGAAAGCAGTTGAGCTTTACATCGGTGTTGAAGAAGATCCAGCACCTGCTGCTAAGCCTCTCTTCAACCTTGTTAACTTGAAGTCCGCAAAGATTTCATGGAACGCAAGCACATCTCAAGTTACTTACTACAACGTTTACTTCGGTACTAAGTTAGTTTGTAACACAAGCAAAACTTCTTGTTCAGTCCCAGCAAGTTCAATCAGCAGCCTAAAATCTGGCTTGCAGATTGAGGCAGTTGGCCACGAATCTACATACTCAACAAAGGTTGCACCTAAGTACAAGACAGGTGCAGTTGCTGCTGCAGGAATCATTCACTTCGCAAATGGTTCATCAACAATCAGCGCAAGTGATAAGAAGTCACTTGATGCTCTTGTTAAGAGCCTAAAGAAGTTGGGTGTAACAGCAATTCAGATTAACGGTCACGCTGACGTAACTGGTGCTGGTTCTGCAAATACCAAGTTGGCTGTTGCTCGCGGAAATGCTGTTAAGGCATACATTGCAAAGCAACTTCCAAAGGTAAAGATCAACGTTAAGGGCTTCTCTTCAAAGGTACCAGCGGCTTCTACAAAGACCGCAGCTGGACTTGCAAGCAGCCGACGTGCTGAAATCTTAGTTGGCTAAAAATGTCACTCTTACTGGACGCGACAGCAATTGCTGACAATTTCGATGGTGCACCGATCTCTGATCTTGTGCAGCAAGTAATTGATCAAGCGATTGCTGAACGTGCCAGTGACATTCACTTAGAGCCTTATCAAGATAAGTTCCTAGTACGAGCTCGTATTGATGGTCGCATGACTCAGTACGCGGAATATCCTCCGCGTCTGGCTGCGGCCATTACGAGCCGTGTAAAAGTTATGGCGAAGATGAATATTGTCGAACGCCGTCGCCCACAAGATGGACAATTCACAACAAGCTTCCAGGGTCGCCAGATTGACGTTCGCGTTGCTTCTGTTGCGACAATCAACGGCGAGAAAATTGTTATGCGTTTGCTTGATTCAAATCGCCCAACAGTTGAACTCTCCGAACTTGGCATGAGCCCAAGTCAACTCGTAACTTTTGAAAGAATGTTCTCAGCAAATAACGGATTAATTCTTGTGGCTGGACCAACAGGAAGTGGAAAGTCCACAACTTTGCATTCAGCGCTAAAGATTGTCGCTGTTGATCACAAAAACGTTGTAACAATTGAAGATCCCGTCGAATACGTAGTTCCGGGCATCACGCAAATTCCTGTTCACGAGGCAAATGATGCTGGCTTTGCAGTTCAGCTTCGTGCCGTTATTCGTCAAGATCCAGACATCATCATGGTTGGCGAAACTCGTGACGTAGAGACAGCCAGAATTTCTGTTCAAGCCGCACTTACCGGCCACCTTGTTTTTAGCACAATCCACGCAACTGACGCTGTCGGCGCAATTTACCGTTTGATTCAGATGGATATCGAAGCCCACCTTTTGGCTTCAGCATTCCGTGGCGCTATATCTCAACGTTTGATTCGCCGCATCTGTGAAGAATGTGCTGAGGAGTATGTACCTTCAGCTGCAGAGCGCAAGATTCTTAAACTCCACAAGCTTTCAGCAGAATCCCTTCGCAAAGGCCAGGGTTGCGCAGCATGTCGCAACACCGGATACCGCGAGCGTATTGCTGCATTCCAAATTCTTGAATCAAATGAAGCGATGAGCGAAATCATGGTTACCCGCCCACAGCCTTCATTATTTAGAAAATTAGCTATGGAGTCAGGAATGACTTCCATGGAGTATGAAGCAGTTCGCTTGGCATCGGAAGGCGTTACAACTCTCGACGAGGCCCTTACTTTGGCGGTGGCACATGACCTTGCTTAATCACAAGTCTTCATTCAAGGTAATGAGAGGCAAATCTGCTGTCGCAGAATCTGCTCTAAGTTTGTACACCTATAAAGGCATCGGCATCGATGGAACCACAACGACAGGTAGCCTGTCTGCCAAATCCCGTACCGAGGCTCGTTTTGTACTTGAGCGCAACGGTGTTTCAAATATCTCGGTTGCAAATAGCAAGCGTTGGTATGACATGGAATTTGGTCGCCCAGTTTCATTAGAAGTTCTGCTTCAAGTTACTCGCCAACTCGCTTCATTTTCCGAAGCCGGAATTCCAGTTGCTAAGGGCATTTCAATTCTCTCTGAAACAACTGAAAACAAGCGCATGGCTGAGATTCTTGAAGAGATTCTTATGGACGTTGAAGGTGGCGCCCAGCTCAGCGATGCTGTGAAGCAATATCCAAATGTCTTCCCTCGTTATTACAGCGCGATTCTCAACTCTGCAGAGCGCAGCGGAAACCTCACTGAGGCTCTTTCCACTCTTAATTCATATCTTGAGCGCGACCTACGTAGCAAGCGCGCCGTTCGATCAGCAATGGTTTACCCAGCTGTTCTAATCGCACTTACGCTTTTGGCAGTAGTTGTCTTGTCAGTCTTTGTACTCCCACGCTTCCAGGTCTTTTTCGATTCTTTAAGCGTCAAGCTTCCTTTGACAACGCGCATGTTGCTTGCAATTACTCACTTTGTTCAAAACTGGTGGTGGGCTTTCGTTGTAGTGGGAATCCTTGCTGGAATTGGTTTGTTCTTTATGCGTCGGGCACCTAAAGGTCGACTAAAGCTTGACCAAATCATGCTCAAACTTCCAGTCGCTGGCTCGCTCATTGAATTAGTTGCGCTAGAACGCTTTTGCCGCGTACTTTCCACCCTTGTGCGCACACAAGTCTCACTTCCAGATGCTCTCGAATTAGCGGGTAGCAGCACTGGAAACCGTGTTTTCGAAGATGCAATTAGTCAGGCTCGCATGCGCGTGATTCAAGGCGAAGGTCTTGCTGCTCCACTCGAGCGAGCAAATATCTTCCCAGCCGCTGCGGTTCAAATTTTCCGAATCGGAGAAGAGTCGGGACAACTTGGCTCACAACTCAGCCAAGCTGCATCATTTTATTCAGATGAACTTGATCACCGACTAAAGAATTTCACCGCGCTTCTAGAGCCTGCAACGCTGATTGTCATCGGCGGAGGAGTCGGATTTGTTGCTATTGCTCTTGTCTCGGCGATGTATGGAATTTATAGTGGAGTTCGTGGGTAAGAAATGAATGAAAAAGAGCGTGGCGATAGCCTGTTGGAAGTAGTTATTTCTACTGTCATCATGGGCATTATCGGCGTTCTTATGGTTTCATCAATTGCAGTTGCAAGACCATTCGCTGACAAAATGTCGCTTGTTGGTCAAACAGTTCAAAATCTAAATACCATTTCTGAATCAATTGATCTTCAGCCTTTTACACCTTGTTCTTCTACCAATCCTGAGCCGTATGCAATTGCACACCCGGTGCCAACACTTCAGGCAAGTGGAAATAGTTTTGCAATCATCACTTCGGATCTACCTCCCGTCATGGCCAACTTTGGAACTCAGACTTATCACTACTCTGCGAGATTGAGTGTTCAAAATCCAAGTGGAAGCGTTACGTGGGCCGTAGAACCCTTATTGCCAAATGGCCTTTCTTTGAATCCAAACACCGGAGTTATTTCTGGAAGTACAAATCAAGCTGTAACTGAAAGTTATTCATTTACCGCTCGCGACAACCAGCAGACCGCAACAAAGAGCATCATGCTTACAAGCGCCCTTGTCAAAGTTCTTATCAATCCAAACGCGTCATGGACAACATGTGATTCGGCTACTGCTGTGACAATTTCAAGCGCAACGGGGAATGGAACAACGGCGACTTACAATTATTCCGGCGGGCCGCTGAACACGAATTCCGTTGTAACCATCTGGGGAAGTTCAAATCCTGCATTCGACGGATCGATGCTTCCAGTTTCCAACGTGACATCATCAACATTCACTATTGACTCATCTGCTGTAGGAGCATCTGATGGCGGATTCGTAAATCTTTCCTCTGTTGTAAACACTCAACAAGTTCTTGTCAGCACCATCGTTCATGGTTCACCACTTCATAAAGTTATTGCCAAGGCAGCAGCATGATGAAGAAAATGAAGATCGCAACAATTTTGCGAAAGGATGAAGGCCTAAGCCTTGCAGAAATCTTGGTTTCTGTAGGTCTAACTGGTTTGCTGGCTTTGGGTTGTACCCAATTGGCTCTAGCATCTTTCACATCTGCTAGTTATACCGAAGCTATTGCCATGAAATCGGTGGATTCGGGAAATGCCAATCGCATGGTTACAACCGATATGGAATCTGCAAGTGGCTTCCTGGTCCCATCAAAGTCAGGCGCTCTTCCTGCGACTTCACAGTGCACAACAAGTTCATCTAATTCTGTTCGACCACTAGTCACCCTTGCTTATGCAAATGGGAACATGGTTGGTTACGAAGTAAGAACAAACGCTGATTCTGGTTCGCTTTGGCGCATAGCCTGTCCAACTGCAGGAAATCCCACAGGAACAGAACAGCTGGTTCGAAAGAATCTTCCTATCGCAACGTCGACTCATTGGGACGAGGCAGTTCTCTGCGCAACATACCCTGCCGGCGGAAGCCTTACTTCTGCAAGATGTGATGAGGATTCAATGCTCACTTCTCTTGTAACAAATCCTGGAATAGTCTTCACAATTCCCGCAAGCAATCCAGCGGTGAAAGCTTCGACTTCAGTTCAAATAATTATTGCAGCAAGGACTCTGGCATGAAGCGCATATTGAAATCTGACTCTGGATACGCACTCGGGCTTGTTCTAATTTTTGTCTTAGGCGTTGGTTCGGTTCTAGGTTCAGTAATGATGATTACCCAACTTTCTGCCGATGCCCAAGGTCGAGGAGTCGATCAATTAATGACGGCGAATTCGCAATCGGTTTCAAACGCAGAAAGCGCTCACAATTTTTCGGCAGCAACATCTGAAGTTATTGAAAGCTACACGCAAGCCGCCTCAGAAGGTCGAGCACTATCAATGGCTCAAAATGCTGAAAACTGCGGATTGCCACAAACTCTTCATGGAATCAACATTTCTTGCAGCGTTGTTCCAAGCTCGGATGCTACAAAGAACCAGGTCAACCGGGTGCTATTCGCAGGTCCAAGTGGAAAAATTATCGAGCAAACCTTTGACGTAGTAGTCGACCCAGCTAGTGGAACACAAGTTGTTGCTGAGGTTCGGCACTAAGAATGTGGAAATTCACTCGACGAAATGACGAAGGTTTTACAATCATTGAACTTTTGGTTGTCTTAACTGTTATCGGCATACTTTCAGGAATTGCATATGTTGGCTTGAATCAAGCTCGAAGTAATTCCATTCAAGATTCTTGTAAGGCCGCGTTTCAGGCTGTTGATTTAGGTGTTGCTAGTTACCAGACCGATCACGGCGGCTATATGCCAGGATCTATTACGGCACTTGAGCCAAATTATGTAAGCCAATCGACTCTCGAGTCTTACTCAAAAAATTTCAGCTTGAAGCTGGGAAGCTTTTCAGTCGTGAATTATTCAGTTTCAAATGGAATTGCCACTTTAACTTTCGCAAATGATTACGTCCTAGATATAGCAAAGGACGAAAAATTGGTAGTAGCGGGTGTTTCCTCGAGCCTTGATGGGACGCACGTGGCCTTAAATGCGGTGACCACATCTGGAGCAGGTACGGCTCAGGTCTCCTTCGCGGTTAATTCGGGCGATACATCTGGAATTCCGGCTGCCGGCGCTTACTTAAACGCGATAAGCAATCCAGGCGACCCCTTCGATATCCATGTAATTGACTTAGCAGGCCATAGAATTGGCACTGCCCCCAAGGCCTGTTCATCTCTTTAGTTCGAATCCGAGACAGAGGAAAAATCATGACAAAACTACTTTCTAGGCTTCAAGCCAAACGTGCAAATGGCGATGCCGGTTTCACGTTGATTGAATTGCTCGTCGTGATCCTCATCTTGGGTATTTTGGCAGCAATCGTTGTTGTTGCATTGTCAGGAACTTCATCCGATGCGCGCACAAAAGCTTGCTCCGAGGATGTGGCAAATGTCTACAACGCTTTGGAAAACTATGTCATTCGCAATGACTCCACAGCTGCAAAATTGGCTGCCCCTGCTATGACTCCTGTTGGAAACTGGGGAGCAATTCAAGGAGCAGCAAATAACTTTGACAGCACAAAGTACAACGTTTCTCTCTTCAAGCTTGATGGCACCGGTAAGAGCGGAGAACTTTCGCAACTAGTTCCTGAATACATTTCAAAGATTCCAGCTGACGTTGCGGTCTATTACTTGGTCAACGTTGCGGACGCAACAAAGACCCTTTATGCCGTAGGACCTAATTTCAATTACACGGGAAATACCGGTTCTCAGGTTTCTGCAGCTGCAACCGCTGCTGCATTGCCAACATCGCCGTTGTCAGCGGCTGCGGTAAGCGGC
>CAIUFY010000076.1 GCA_903898555.1 uncultured Actinomycetes bacterium | reverse complement strand
TGAGCTGCCAAAGTCTTGTTAGGTGCCATTACGAGGGTTGGTCTTTGTAACTTTTCGATCAACCAAGCAGTTGTTGCAGACTTTCCTGTACCGGTAGCTCCAAGTAGGACGACATCCTTTTCGCCGGCCTCGATTCGCCGCGCCATTTCCGCTATGGCTGCAGGTTGGTCTCCTGAAGGAATGTAATCACTAATAACTTCAAATGGACTTACAGTCCGTTGTAAATCTGAAATCGGTCTCATTCTTTGTTTTCCTGCTTAAGTTCCTCAAATGTTGATTCAACTTCTCGCAGAAGATCATCTTCGGTGCCGTTGTTTTCGATTATGTAGTCAGATATTTCAATTCGCTGCGCATCTGTGGCTTGCGCGGCAATACGTCGATCAATTTCACTCGAAAGTAAACCGCGCTTTTTAAGACGTTCTACTCGCAGATTCATATCGGAAATTACTGTAATCACCCGATCAAAGCGGTCAGCGCCAGAGGTTTCGACAAGCAGTGGAATTTGATTAATGACAATATCGGCCTCGCCAGCCGCTTCCACAACATCAGAGAAAGCCTGCTGTATTAGCGGATGGATTATCGCTTCCAAATCTTCACGCGATTCAACATTCGAGAAAACAATGGAACCAAGTTTCTTTCGGTCGATTTCGCCATTCGAAAGAATTTCATCCCCAAATCGAAGTAGGACTTCTTCAAAACCTGGAGTTCCACGCTCGACCACATCTCGAGCGAGTTGATCTGAATCTACAACGATTGCTCCGAGCTGGGCGAAATACTGGCCAGCGTGAGATTTCCCTGACCCAATTCCCCCGGTCAACGCAACAATAAGCACGGTTACAGCCTATCCACTTCCTGTGACAGAAATGAAACACCGACGAAAAAGGCCCCGACGTTAGTCAGGGCCTTTAACTTTATAGATTTCTTATTCTGCAGGAGTTTCAGCAACAGGTTCAGCGCTTTCAGCTGCTTCGTTAGCGACTCGTGCCTCATCCTTTTGCTTCTTGTGAGCAAGGAATCGGGCTTGAGCTTCAGCGTATTGACGCTCCCACTCTTCGCGTTGCGCTTCAAATCCTGGACGCCATTCTTGTGAATCAGCATCAAAGCCTTCTGGGTAGATGAAGTTTCCTTCAGCATCATAACGAGCAGGCATTCCATATTGGGAAGGATCGAATGCTTCGACCTCTACTTCATGGCCTTCGTTAGCTTGCTTTAGAGAAAGCGAGATGCGGCGACGCTCAAGATCAATGTCGATGATCTTGACGAACAATGAATCGCCTACCTGAACAACCTGCTCTGGAATCTCTACGTGGCGTTCTGCCAACTCAGAGATATGAACAAGGCCTTCGATTCCTTCGAATACTCGAATAAACGCTCCGAATGGAACAAGCTTTGTCACTTCACCAGGAACAACTTGGTTAATGGTGTGTGTGCGAGCAAATGCCTGCCATGGATCTTCTTGAGTTGCCTTGAGTGAAAGCGAAACGCGCTCGCGCTCAAAATCAACTTCTAGAACTTCAACAGTAACTTCATCGCCAACTTCAACAACTTCACTTGGATGATCAATGTGCTTCCATGAGAGTTCTGAAACGTGAACAAGTCCATCTACGCCACCAAGGTCAACGAATGCACCGAAGTTAACGATTGAGGAAACAACACCGGTACGAACCTGGCCCTTTGTGAGCTGGTTAAGGAATGTTGTGCGTGATTCTGATTGTGTCTGCTCGAGGTATGCACGACGTGAAAGAACAACGTTATTTCGGTTCTTATCAAGTTCGATGATGCGAGCTTCGACTGTCTTACCAATGTAAGGGGTAAGGTCACGGACTCGACGCATTTCAACGAGTGAAGCAGGTAGGAAGCCGCGAAGACCAATGTCAACGATCAAGCCACCCTTAACAACTTCAATCACGACGCCAGTAACAACTTCGTCGCGCTCCTTCTTGCCTTCGATTTCTCCCCATGCACGTTCGTATTGCGCGCGCTTCTTGGAAAGAATTAGGCGACCTTCTTTATCTTCCTTCTGGAGGACAAGTGCTTCAACGCGATCACCAAGTTTTACAATCTCTGAAGGATCGATGTCGTGGCGAATAGAAAGTTCGCGTGAAGGAATTACGCCTTCAGTCTTGTAACCGATATCAAGAAGTACTTCTTCGCGGTCTACTTGTACGACTATTCCTGAGACTAAGTCTCCGTCGTTAAAATTCTTAATTGTTCCTTCGATTGCCGCGAGAAAATCTTCTGCTGTTCCGACATCGTTGATTGTGATCTGAGTGCTCAAGTTGCTCCGTAGGTGGATAGATGTAGTAGGTAGCTCCCCCGTCCCCTATACAGAGACTGGAAAGGCCGATTCCTGTTGAACCGAGTGCCCTAGGGTACTTGCGGAGCGCGTGGGGGGTCAAAACGAATCCGAGCGTTCCGGTAGGGTGTGGATATGCGCGAGTACCTGCTCTTCTTAAAGACTCCTGGCGCAAAATCACTCCTAATTGCCGCTTTTCCAGCTCGTTTTGCCTACGGCATGATTGGGCTCGGTCTTTACTTCAAGGTTTATCACGAAACTCATTCAATAGCCGTCGCAGGTTTCGCGGCTGGGGCCAATGGCATCGCCGGGTCGATCACCACGGGTGCAAGAGCTGCGCTTCTCGATAAATACGGACTCAAATGGCCAATCAGATTCTTTGTCCCTGCCTACTCACTTTCCATCCTTCTTGTGAACGCCTCTCACGGCAAGAACTTGCTCCTAATCTTCGCCATTC
>CAIUFY010000075.1 GCA_903898555.1 uncultured Actinomycetes bacterium | reverse complement strand
GTCCCTAGTACGAGAGGACCGGGACGGACGAACCTCTTGTGTGTCGGTTGTTCCGCCAGGAGCACGGCCGATTTGCAACGTTCGGAAGGGATAACCGCTGAAAGCATCTAAGCGGGAAGCCCGCTTCAAGATAAGGTTTCTCACTGATTTATCAGGTAAGGCCCCCAGGAGACTACTGGGTTGATAGGCCGGAAGTGGAAGCGCCGCAAGGTGTGCAGCTGACCGGTACTAATAGGCCGAGGATTTAACTACAACCTTTTTATAAAATAAAAATGTTCGCGTTCACTGTGTGGTTCCCGAGTTACGGTCGGGATAACTAAATATCTCGTCCTATGTATGTTGAAAAACATACGCTGAAACTCGAAAGCGTTTCGGCGGCCATAGAGAGAGGGAAACGCCCGGTCCCATTTCGAACCCGGAAGCTAAGCCTCTCATCGTCGATGGTACTGCAAGGGGGACCTTGTGGGAGAGTAGATCGCCGCCGGACTTCATTTATAAAGGCCTCATTAGTGAAAACTGATGGGGCCTTTTTTGTTTCTCCATCCACATAAATACTTCTTAACATTTCGGCGCTAATACTCGGATTCAACTTTCAAAATAGTGAATCTTTACGCACTCATGCACCTATTGCACGTAATAGAGATAGCGGAGTCGTTATGACAGGTATGACAGGTATGACAAGTATGACGAGAAAGAATAGAAATATCGTTAAAGATCGAGGCCAGATCCTTGAGCCATGCAATGTTGAGCCATGCAATGTTGAGCCATGCAATGTTGAACCATGCAATGAGGTAAAGCTGCGAGGTCGTGTGAGTTCGACGGCTCTAGAGAAAGTCCTTCCTAGCGGTGACAAGGTTGTTGAATTTAGAATCGTCGTTGATAGGAATTTGGGGAAATCAAAGAAGAGGGAAGTAGATACGTTAGATGTGGCTGCGTGGACTTCCTCCTCAAGACGAAAGGCGGCTTCTCTCAAGGAGAATGTTTGGGTGGAAGTTCATGGAGCGGTCCGCAGGAGATTTTGGCAAGCACCTTCGGGTCTTGCAAGCCGTTGGCAAGTTGAAGCACATGAAATCCATCGCTTATAAAGGGCAAATTAACTAGTAATTGGATAACCTAAGTACATGGATATCGTAGAAATTAAAGAACGGATTGCTCGAGTGCAGGAACTCCCACTCGATGATCATGTCGCCGAGTTCGACCTAATTCATGGAGCACTCGAAGGCGCGCTCTCGACTGTTGAAGGTATATAGAGTTAAGTGAAAACTCGCCTGGATGCTGAATTAGTTCGCAGGGGATTGGCGCGATCGCGAGATCACGCTGCCGACCTCATTGAGTCGCGCACTGTTCTGGTTACTGGAATCCCAGCGTCAAAACCGGCAACACAAGTTGATGCAGAAACCTCTATTACTTTGCAGGGCGAACGAAATGATTTTGTTTCTCGCGGCGGTCATAAGTTGGCAGGAGCCCTTGACGCTTTTCCCGAAATTAACGTTGCAGGAAAGCGGGCTCTAGATGCCGGTGCTTCAACGGGCGGCTTCACTGACGTATTGTTGAAACGAGATGTTGCGCAAGTTATTGCAGTTGATGTTGGTTACGGTCAACTTGCTTGGGAATTGCGAACTGACCCACGGGTAGTTGTATTAGATAGAACAAATGTCAGACACTTAACAATTGAGCAAATCGGCGAACCGGTAGATTTAATAGTTGCCGACCTTTCCTTTATTTCTTTAACGCTGGTATTGCCTGCACTTGTCTCGGTATCGCGAACTGCGGCCGATTTCCTGGTTATGGTTAAACCTCAATTCGAGGTGGGCCGTGAACGACTTGGAGCCGGGGGAGTTGTTAGAGATCCCCAACTTCGCAAATCTGCAGTAAGAGAAGTTGCAGATGCCGCTTACGATATGGGCCTAGGTTGCAATGGCGTTGTTGCCAGCTCTCTGCCCGGACCATCTGGAAATGTTGAATATTTCCTCTGGCTGCGGAGGGGAAGTGCTGAGATATCTGAGGAAGCACTTAATCGAGCAATAGAATTGGGACCGCAATGAGCAAAGTTTTACTTGTGGTTCATCCAACAAGAGTTGATGCACAAACATATGCTGACACATTGAACGCAGCGCTGGTGGATGCTGGGTTTGAGGTAAGTCGGGAATCAGCCGAAGGCGCGGAAATTGCGGTTGTCCTAGGTGGTGATGGAACCATTCTTCGCGCGGCTCAATTGTGTCGTGATACCCATGTTCCAATATTGGGAATTAATCTTGGAAGCGTCGGATTCATGGCTGAGATTAAGAAACCAACAATCGCTGAAATCGTAGAAGCAATAAAAAGCAAGAGTTACAAATCTGAAGCGCGCCTAGTCGTGCGATACGTAGTGACTCGAGCTGGAGTTGAAACATCAAGCGGTTGGGCACTTAATGAAGTGGTTATTGAAGGCCTTCCTGGCGCAATGATTGGCCTATTTGTGCAGATTGATAATCGTCCACTTTCGCGATGGGGATGTGACGGCGTAATTTGCTCAACGCCAACTGGATCAACTGCCTATGCATTCTCCGCCGGAGGACCAGTTGTTTGGCCTGAGGTTCCCGCTCTTGTGTTATTGCCGATTGCAGCCCATGCGCTCTTTTCTAGGCCCATGGTTATCTCTCCGGAGTCAACTATTGCAATTGACGTTGAATCTGATGATGCACTTTTATCTGCTGATGGATTTAGGCGAACAGATTTGAAGGCCGGCGATCGCATCACCATTACTCGCGATCCTTCAACAGTTTCCTTAGCTCACATCGAGGATTCTCCATTTACTGACCGCCTCGTTGCAAAATTCAAATTACCTGTTGAAGGTTGGCGTGGCGAGTAAAGAGAAATTCCGTCCCACCCTCGATGAAATAGCTATCAAGGGGTTAGGTGTCATTGAAAGCGCGAGCATTTCATTTTCCCCAGGTTTTACTGCGATTACTGGTGAGACCGGTGCTGGAAAAACAATGGTTCTTACTGCTTTGGGATTGATCACTGGTGCGCGCGCTGATTCTGATTTTGTTAGATCTGATGCCGAACGTTCTGTTGTCTCGGCTCAATTCACAGTAGACAAGTTAACCTCTGAGAAAGTTATCGATTCCGGAGCGGAGGTCGACGATAACGTTCTGACAATTGCCCGTTCGGTTTCAACTGAAGGTAAATCTCGAATCACCATGGGCGGAATACTTTCAACAACAAGTAAGGTGCATGAAATTTGCGCTGATTTGTTGGAGATTCACGCACAATCAAGCTCGCTTCGATTGAGCAAGCAGAATGTGCAACGAGAACTTCTGGACAGCTATGGGGCCATCAACTCCGAAATAAACTTGTATGCAGCAGAGTTTCAAAAATATTCAGAACTCAAAGATCGTATTTCAAAATTAAAGAGAGAATCTTCCTCCGCTCAAAATCAAATATCTGTTCTTAAGCAGTTTGTATCCGATTTCTCGGCAGTTATGCCACAACCTGGTGAATTAACGGAGATTGATAACGAAATTAATCGCCTTGGAAGTGTTGAAGAGATTCATGTTGAACTCTCTCGGGCTCTAAATATCCTAGAAAATGATGAAACTGGAACTTTGAATAATCTAAAGTCAGCGAAAAAGGCGTTAGATTCTATTTCCGGGAAAGATAACGCACTTGATCTGCACATCGAGCAATTCGCGGAGCTTATTTATTCTGTTGAGGATTCTGCTAGCGAATTAGTGAGTTATCTGGCCCGGCTGGAAGCTGACCCCGTTAGATTTGAATACCTACAGTTGCGCAAACAATCCATAAATACGCTTATAAAGAAGTACGGCACTGGCAACGATAAAGAAATCGCATTTGCAAAAATTATCGCGGATTACGCCGATGCAGAGATAAAGATTGCTGATTTAGATGGCGGCGAAGAGAGAGTTGCCGAGCTTGAGCGTGAGTTGAAGCAACAGTTTTCCGCCATGAAAAAGAGCGCTCAAAATCTGCACAGCGCAAGAGAAATTGTTGCAACATCGCTGGGTGCTTTAGTGACGCAGGAGTTGGATTCACTTTCAATGCCTAATGCTTCTGTGGCAATCGAGGTGACACCAAGTGACTACGAGAAGGAGAGTAGTTACTCACATTTCGGTGTCGATGAAGTTATCTTTCTTTTCTCGCCACATGTTGGCTCCAAGCTACTGCCCCTCTCTAAAATCGCTTCAGGTGGAGAAATGTCTCGTTTGATGTTAGCTATCGAGATAGTTCTTGCGCACAAATCACCTGTCGGCACCTATATCTTCGACGAGGTGGATGCCGGGGTTGGGGGCAAAGCGGCAGTTGAAGTTGGTCGCAGGTTGGCCATCTTGTCAAAGACTGCGCAAGTAATTGTCGTTACACATCTGCCACAAGTTGCAGTCTGGGCCGATAATCATTTAGTTGTTAGGAAGGATCAGTCGGGCTCAATCACACAAAGCTCCGTAACGGCCTTAAATTTAGAGGAGCGGCGCAAGGAGATAGCCAGAATGCTCTCGGGACAAGAGGATTCGGTAACGGCTCAGACACACGCAGAAGAGCTTTTGAGAATGGTGAGTGAAAGCGTGATAAGTTAATCTCCCATGAGCAGTAATCATGGTGAACACGTAACAAAGCACATATTTGTGACTGGCGGAGTAGCGTCAAGTCTCGGCAAAGGCCTCACAGCATCTAGTTTGGGACGGCTTTTACGTGCCCGTGGAAATCGTGTGACGATGCAAAAACTCGATCCATACATCAACGTTGATCCTGGAACGATGAATCCCTTCCAACATGGCGAAGTTTTTGTGACCGATGATGGTGCTGAGACCGATCTAGACATTGGTCACTATGAAAGATTTCTCGACACGAATCTGGTCGGATTCGCAAATGTCACAACAGGACAGGTTTACCAAAACGTAATTAACAAAGAACGCAGAGGCGAGTACCTTGGAGATACCGTTCAAGTTATTCCCCACATTACCAATGAGATAAAAGATCGAATTCGAGCGATGGCTTCACCGGAAGTAGATGTGGTTATCACGGAAATCGGCGGCACTGTTGGAGATATCGAGTCTCTTCCTTTTCTTGAAGCTGCCCGTCAAATTCGCCAAGATGTCGGTCGCGATAATGTCTTCTATTTGCACGTTTCACTCGTTCCATACATCGGCCCAAGTGGAGAACTGAAAACAAAACCAACCCAGCATTCAGTGGCAGCTCTTCGATCGATTGGTATTGCGCCCGACGGTGTAGTAATTCGCTCAGATCGCCCAATTCCTGACAGTATCAAGCGAAAGATTTCATCGATGTGCGACGTGGATATCGAGGCGGTTGTTGCTGCCGTCGATGCCCCTTCGATTTACGATATTCCAAAGGTGATTCATTCTGAAGGGCTAGACAGTTACATTGTCCGCCGTCTCGGCTTGCCTCAAGTTGATGTGGACTGGACAGAGTGGGACGCACTGTTAAAGAAAGTTCATTTTCCTGCGCATCAAGTCACCGTTGCTCTTGTTGGAAAATATATCGATCTTCCTGACGCCTATCTTTCGGTAACCGAAGCACTTAGGGCTGGCGGTTTTGCAAATAATGCACGCGTGAATATCAAATGGATCCCTAGTGATGAATGTGCAACCCCAGAAGGGGCCGAAGAGAATCTATCCGGGGTGGACGCAGTTTGCGTTCCTGGTGGTTTTGGAGTGCGCGGAATTGAAGGCAAATTAGGTGCACTGCGATATGCCCGCGAGAATGGCATTCCAACCTTGGGTCTCTGCCTTGGACTTCAATGCATGGTAATTGAAGCTGCGCGAAATCTTGCAGGACTTCCATTGGCAAGTTCGGCAGAATTTGATCCCGAATCACCAGATCCAGTTATCTCAACCATGGCTAGTCAAGAAGATATTGTGGCGGGGCGTGGTGACATGGGCGGAACAATGCGCCTGGGACTTTATCCAGCAGTTCTTGCAGCTAATTCGGTTGTCGCGAAAACTTATGGCGCAACAGAAATTAGCGAGAGGCATAGACACAGATACGAAGTGAACAACCAGTATCGCGATCGAATTGCGGCAACGGGATTGCGATTCTCCGGTCTCTCTCCAGATGCTCATCTAGTTGAATTCGTTGAATTGCCGGAAGAGCTGCATCCTTACTATGTTGGAACGCAGGCTCATCCAGAGTTTCTCTCACGACCAACTCGTCCTCATCCTTTATTTGCTGGCCTGATTGCGGCTGCAATCAAGCGAAATGGCTAATTCAAATTATCAGGAAGAGTTTCTTGCGCACTTAGGTGTCGAGAAAGGGCTGAGCAAGAATACGCTTTCGGCCTACAAGCGAGATATCTCACGATTTATTTTGGAAAATCCTGATCCTCGAGAAGTGACGCCTGTATCGCTTGAGGATCACGTCGCAAATCTGCGAAAGAAAGGTTTGCAAGAGAGTTCAATCTCTCGGGCAGTTGTTGCAATTCGCAATTATCTCGATTTCGCTTCAAAAGAGGGGGAATTCTTTAACCCTATTAAAGATTTCAAACCTCCGCGCATTCCAAAGCGTCTACCAAAAGCGCTTTCAATCGAAGAGGTCACATCTCTCATCGATAGTTCACTTATAGAGGGAGAATTGATAACCCTTCGAGACCGAGCACTCCTTGAATTACTTTACGCGACAGGTGGACGAGTTTCTGAAATTGTAAATCTATCGATGGCTGACGTAGCGAAACTAGATGGCGGAGAGATTACTTCTATTAGACTTTTTGGAAAAGGAAATAAGTTTCGAGTCGTCCCAGTCGGAAAATTTGCGCAGACCGCACTAGATCAATATTTGATTCGACTAAGGCCGACTCTTTTAAAAGAAAAGCGCAACGACGCGGTATTCCTAAATTCTCGTGGCGGAAAACTTTCACGTCAAAGCGCGTGGACAATTGTTCAAGACTCTTCAAAACGAGCTGGATTGAAAACCGAAATCTCACCACACTCGCTGCGACACTCATTTGCTACTCATTTATTGGATGGGGGAGCAGATATCAGAACAGTGCAGGAGTTATTGGGACATTCTTCCGTTACGACTACCCAGATATACACATTGGTCACAATAGATAAATTGCGCGAAAGCTATTCCCAGGCGCACCCTAGAGCGAAAAAGCGATAGAAAAGCGATAGAAAAGCTAGATTTTTTTAGCGGCCTCGAAGGCGACGAGCCAAAATACTTTGATCGCCCTTTGCTTCAAGATCAGCAATAATTATAGAAAGTGATTCGCGAACAATTCGACCGCGATCAACAGCCATTCCCAAGTCCCCACGAATTGCTAAGCGCGCTTGTTCGAGGTCGTACAACTCTTCAAGAGAAAGATAAACAGTTATTTTTTCATCATGTCTTTCGCGACCAGAAGTTGAGCGATCAAAAGAATTCACTCTGCGACGCGAGGTTTGACGAACTGCCTTCTTAGTTGCAGGCGCAAGGGGAGTGCTTACCGAAATCTCGTCGGCAGCTGGCGCAGGAGTTGCTAATGGTTGTGAAGGGACAGCCGAAAGAGTTGTAGTTGTTCGAAATAACTCATCTGCTCCAGGCAAACTTACGCGACGACTCACTTGCAACCTCCAACAGCAATAACTTCACGAGCGAGTCGACGGTAGCTTGATGCTCCAATTGAACTGCTTGCATAGGTAGTAATTGGTTCACCAGCGACAGTTGTTTCTGGGAATCGAACGGTACGACTAATAATCGTGTCAAAGACTTCTGAAGGATATGCCTCAGAAATACGTTCAAGAACTTCCTTGCTATGGACGGTTTTACGGTCGAACATTGTTGGCAGAATTCCAGTTAGTTTCAAATTGGGATTTGTATTGTCCTGAACTTTTCCAATGATGTCTGCGAGAAGGGCCACGCCTCTAAGTGCGAAGTACTCACATTCAAGGGGAACAATCACACCATCTGATGCGGTCAAGGCATTTACAGTCAACAATCCAAGAGATGGCTGACAATCAATCAAAATAACATCGTAGTAATCGATGACGGGCGCAAGCACTCTCTTCAATACTTTCTCACGTGCAATCACATTCATCAATCCGCCTTCAGCTGCGGCGAGATTTTCGTGGCTTGGAATCATGTCCATGCCCGGAACGCTTGTTTTCAAAAGAAATTTTTCAATGCTGTTGGATTCATCCATCATGAGGTCATAAATTGAACCGTCTAGTTGGCGAGTGGAAACTCCCAAGCCCACCGACAAGGAATGTTGTGGATCAAAATCAACGAGCAGGACGCGACGACCAAGTTCAGCAAGCGCTGCTCCAAGATTGATGGTCGTAGTTGTTTTTCCAACGCCACCTTTTTGGTTGACAACAGAAATTACTTGGGCGTTGCCATGTTGTGTGAGTTCCTGGACTTCGGGAATTGTTATCTCTTTTTTCCCGAGCATTATTGAGGTCGTGACGACATCCTCATCTCGATTTGTCGACTTAGCGTCGTAGCGAGAAACCTGCGAAGAAACTTTAGCCATGCGCCGGACACTACGGCGGTGCGAGTGCTCATGCAAGTTCCGATTCCAGTATGTTTCGCGCATGAATGAGAGCGCTTTGGAGCCGGTGCAGGATTCACCGACCAATGAAGGCGCTTTCTCTCTTCACCTAAGTAATTTTGAAGGTCCCTTTGACCTTCTCCTGCAGCTCATTTCCAAGCATAAAATGGATGTCACAGAGGTGGCTCTGGGAGCGATTACAGATGAATTTATCGCCTATATAAAGGGCGTAGAGGGCGGGAAAGCGGGCTGGGACCTGGATGAGACAACAGAGTTTCTGGTCGTCGCAGCCACCCTTTTAGACCTGAAAGCGGCGCGATTACTACCTTCTGGTGAGATTGAAGATGAGGCTGACTTAGCACTTCTGGAGGCTAGGGACCTTCTTTTCGCTCGCTTGCTTCAATACCGAGCCTTCAAGGAGATTGCCTCGATATTCAGCGCTAGATTTGAAGTCCAAGAGAAGACTTTCCCCCGAACAGTCGCTTTGGATCCCCAATTTGCAGAACTTCTCCCAGAAGTCTTACTGGGCGTTACGCCTGCACGATTTGCTGCTTTGGCCCAGAGAGCCCTGGCTCCTAAAGTTCCCCTAACCCTCAGCACAGAGCACATCCACAGCCCGATTGTGAATGTCGGGGAAGAAGCGGTCAAAATAGTCGACGTTCTACGAAAGCACGGCCGAGCAAGCTTCAGGTCTCTCATCGCCGATGCGGAATCTACGCTGATGGTTGTTGCCCGATTTTTAGCTCTTCTCGAGCTCTACCGAGAGGGAGTCGTGCGATTTGAGCAAGTTGTAGCGCTAGGTGAACTTCAAGTTACCTGGGCCGGCAGCGCAGAAGGTGAAATTCAGGTAAGTGATGAGTTCGATGTTCCTCAGGGAACTCTAGATGATGAGACAGAAGAGGAATAAATGTCTAAAGTAGAACTTAAGAAATCGTTGGAAGCAATACTCATGGTTGTCGACGAGCCCGTTTCTGAGATTGTATTAGCCCAAATTACTGAGGTTCCGACAGAAGAAGTTATTGCAGAACTCCAAGAGATGGCGCAATCCTATGATTCCGAGGGACGTGGCTTTCAACTTCGGGCGATTGCGGGAGGTTGGCGCTTCTACAGCCATCCAGATCAATCACCAATTGTTGAAAAGTTCGTTCTTGATGGCCAACAGTCCAGACTTACCCAGGCAGCACTTGAAACCTTGGCAGTTATTGCATACCGCCAGCCAGTTTCAAGAGCCAGAGTGAGCGCAATTCGAGGGGTAAATGTTGAAGCCGTCATGAAGACTCTAGTTACCAGGGGATTGGTTGAGGAATCTGGAATTGAACACGAAACTGGGGCAATTCTCTACAAAACTACCTCCGTATTTCTGGAGAAGGTAGGGGTTAACTCGATTGACGACCTCCCAGCCCTCGCACCATTCCTACCGGATACCGATGGGCTTGATGAAATTCTTGCCT
>CAIUFY010000074.1 GCA_903898555.1 uncultured Actinomycetes bacterium | reverse complement strand
CCAGAATTGAAAGCAGGTCTTGCTCTTGCGATTGAACCGATGATCACGCGTGGCTCTGCCCGCACTCAAGTTCTTTCGGATGATTGGACTGTTATCGCAGCCGACAAATCTAATGGCGCACACTTCGAGCATTCATTTGCGATTTGCCCTGACGGAAAGCCTTTTGTTCTTACCGCCCATGATG
This sequence comes from uncultured Actinomycetes bacterium, assembly GCA_903898555.1. GTDB lineage: Bacteria > Actinomycetota > Actinomycetes > Nanopelagicales > Nanopelagicaceae > PALSA-747. Next base: position 31,402 of record CAIUFY010000074.1, on the reverse strand, counting down.
GTGGAAAAGAGCGCCTTGGCCGCCTTGGAATTGAGATTAGTTCTACTCTCGAGTAATTAATATTTTCAAAAGCCTAATCAATAAAGCCCCAATATGCATGACTAGTCACCTACGCTTTGGCAATGGAAATCATTGAATTTAAACCCACCCGTGATGAACTTGTTTATACCTTCGGCGGAAATCCAGCGATACGTCGCGTTAAGCCAGGAACTGCAATTCGCATTTGGACTGAAGATGCTTTTAACAACACAATAACTTCAATCGATGATCTTTCCAGTGAGAAAGTAGATTTTAGATACGTGAATCCCCAAAGCGGACCCTTCTATGTTGAGGGTGCCCAACCAGGGGATGCAATTGCCGTTCACATTGTAGATATGAAGCCGGCTCGAAGTTATGGAATTTCGAGCACGATTCCATTTTTTGGAGGCCTCACTTCTACCGACCGCACAGCGATGTTGCAAGATGCTCTGCCGGATGTCACATGGGTTTATCAAGTGGACTCGACTAAAAACACAGTTGGATTCGAATCTCGTTTTGGAGATTTTTCTGTAGAGCTTCCAATGAATCCAATGTTTGGAACTATTGGAGTTGCACCCGCCGGAAATGAGGTTCGTTCTGCTCTAGTTCCTGAACGTTTTGGTGGCAACATGGATTCTCCCGAAGTCACAACGGGTGCCACTATTTATCTTGGAGTAAATGTAGAAGGCGCTCTCTTTTCCATTGGCGATGGACACTATCGCCAAGGCGAAGGTGAGGCTTGCGGAACAGCGGTAGAAGGCGCAATGGACGCAATAATTATTGTTGAACTTATAAAGGGCGCGGCACCAGCCTGGCCTCGTATTGAAAATGATACCCACTACATGGCCGTTGGATCTTCGCGTCCAATGGAAGATTCTTGGCGTATTGCTCAGTTAGAAATGATTCGCTGGTTCCAAGATCTTTATAACTTACATCAGATGGATTCATATCAATTGTTATCTCAAATAACAAAAGCGCCAATCGCAAATGTTGTTGATTCTAATTACAGCGTTGTCGTGATGGCAGAAAAGAACTTATTGCCAAAGGTTTCAGCATTCGGTGGAATGCACGCACAACTTCGTGAACGGGCAAAAGGTTTAAGCCTTTAATGATATTCCTTGGGAAATTCCCAAGGGGAAGAAACGAGAATGAAACAGGAGAGTGATGAGTAAGTCAGTTGATAAATTAGAGGGCAATGCGATCGGATTACGCGAAGTTGTATTCCAATCCATCTGCTCCATGGCACCAGGAGCTGCAATCGCAGCGTCAATTCCTTTCGGAGCACCACTTGCAGGCGGAGCACTTCCTCTCGCTGTAATTTTCGCCTTTATTGGAATTCTCTTCACCGCATCAAGCATTGGACAGCTTGCAAAGCACATCCCTGCAGCTGGTTCGGTCGCAACATATAGCGCAATTGGCCTTCGCCCTTGGGTGGGTTATTTGGTCGGTTGGGGCTATGCAGCTGTAGAAGTTCTTATCGTTCCACTTGTAATGCTTCAACTTGGTTACACGGTTGCGGGCGAATGGAACTCTCAGAGCCACGGATTCCCGGTCGGTTCATGGTGGGTATTCATGACACTTGGAACTCTTCTTGTTTGCGCACTCGTTTACCGCGGCGTTCGCACTTCTGCCAAGGTCGGTACTTGGCTTGGCTTTATCGAAATTTCAGTATTCGTTCTACTAGGCGCAGTTTTGATTTTCAAAGCTGGACACGCAAACACGCTTTCAGTCTTCACAACAGCTCACGCAAACGCAAAGGGATTTGGTGGATGGTCAGGTGTAATCGCTGGATCAGTATTCACACTTCTTGCATTCTCTGGTTTTGAGGCTGCTGCTCCACTTGCAGAAGAAAGCAAAGATCCTAGAAAGAATGTTCCAAAAGCAATCATGATTGCAACTGTTGTGATCGGCGCTGTTTATGCGTTTACTACTTATGCAGCAACTGTTTCTTTTGGTCCTGATAAGTTCAAGGATTTCGCTGGCTACAACAATGGTGTCCCATGGGATGGCCTAGCTAAGGGCGTTGGATCAATTTTCTACGTACTTGTCTTATTTGCGATTGTTAACTCAACAATTGCGAATGCAAACGCAGGTGCAAACGTATTTACGCGCACTGCATATGCATTTGGTCGTGCGGGAGTCTTCCCATCGAAGTTGGCTGCACTTGATCCAAAGTACAAGTCTCCTCGCAACGCACTACTGCTCCAGTTGATTCTCGGATTAGTTATCGGTCTTGGGCTTGGCTTTAAATACACACCACAAGTTGCATTCGGAATTGTTGCAACTGGCCTTGTCGTGATTGTCGTCGTTGTTTATATCGTTGCAAATATTGCGTGTATTGGTTACTACGCAAAGCATCGTAAAGAAGAACGCCATCCAATTATCCATATCGTTGTTCCAGCAGTAGGAGCCCTCTTCTTGGTTCCAGGATTCCTCAATGCAGCTGGTATCACTGGTATCCCAGGACTTGGCTTTATCGTCTCGTTGTCGGCACCACTTTCCTATGCGGCATATTTCATGGCAGCATGGATGGCAGTTGGCGTAATTTCCTTGATCGTTCTTCAGAAGAAGAATCCAAAGGCAATTGCGGCGGTAGCCGATATCCACGTTTAACCCTTAAAGTAGAAATGCCCCTTCTTTCCAGGAGGGGCATTTTTATTGAATATTTGCCCTTAAGCGCTCATCCAAGTAACCCCGGTCACCCAAAATCTGGCCCAAGAGGGCTTCTTATACCCCCAAAAGGGTGAAATGCCCGATTTCCCGTATGGCGAGTTTCCCCTTAAGATTCTCTTCTTGCCCCTAGATAAATAGCTAGTGGCTGGATTAACCCGCTTGGGTCATAACGTTTAAGAAAAGAAGGTATCTGCTTGGCTAAAAAAGACGGCGCCATCGAAATTGAAGGCTCTGTAGCTGAAGCACTTCCGAACGCTATGTTCAGAGTGACGTTAACAAATGGACACGTTGTGCTTGCACACATCTCCGGAAAGATGCGACAGAACTACATTCGCATTTTGCCTGAAGATCGTGTGATTGTAGAACTAAGTCCGTATGACCTCACAAGAGGTCGAATTATCTATAGATATAAATAAGCTACAAGTCAGAAAGACTGAGGGAATATCGTGAAGGTAAAACCAAGCGTGAAGAAGATTTGCGACAAGTGCAAAGTTATTCGTCGTAATGGTCGCGTCATGGTCATTTGCGACAACCTTCGTCACAAGCAACGTCAAGGCTAGTCAGGGTTAATTCTTAACTCTGTTTTATAAGAACGCGTGATGCGATTCAAGTAGCAATACTTGAAACTCTCGGACCGGTAGGCCGAGACTAATGTTGTGAAACATTGGATGCATTGCGGAGGACCTTCCGGATATAGAAAAGGTAATAGATATGGCACGTCTTGTCGGCGTCGATCTACCACGTGAAAAGCGTGTAGAGATTGCGCTCACTTACATTTTCGGGATTGGATTGACTCGCGCGCACGCAACACTAGCTGCGACCGGTGTGAATCCTGATACCCGCGTTAAAGATCTTCAAGAGCCAGAATTGGCAAAGCTTCGTGAATATATCGAAGCAAATTATAAAATCGAAGGTGACCTTCGCCGTGAAATTACTGGCGATATTCGTCGTAAGGTTGAAATTCAAAGCTACCAAGGTATTCGTCACCGTAAGGGACTTCCTGTACGTGGTCAGCGCACACATACAAACGCACGTACACGCACGGGCCCTCGTAAGGCAATTGCTGGTAAGAAGAAGGAGACTAAGTAATGGCCGCTCCTAAGTCAGCAGCTAAAGGCAAAGTAAAGCTCCGTAAGAAGGAGAAGAAGAACGTTGCTTTTGGTCAAGCTCACATTAAGTCAACCTTCAACAACACAATCGTTTCTATAACAGATCCTTCCGGAGCTGTTATCTCTTGGTCATCTGCAGGTCAGGTTGGCTTCAAGGGTTCACGTAAATCAACACCTTACGCAGCTCAGATGGCTGCTGAGGCTGCTGCACGTCGCGCACAAGAACACGGCCTCAAGAAGGTTGATGTATTTGTAAAGGGCCCTGGCTCTGGTCGCGAAACAGCAATCCGTTCATTGCAAGCAGCTGGTTTGGAAGTTGGTTCCATCTCTGATGTGACACCTGCTCCACACAATGGTTGCCGCCCACCAAAGCCTCGTCGAGTTTAAGGAAGGAAGAGAATAAATGGCTCGTTATACCGGAGCAGACTGCAAGCGTTGCCGTCGCGAAAAAGTGAAGCTCTTCCTCAAGGGCTCAAAGTGCGATGGACCAAAGTGTCCTATCGAATCTCGTCCTTACCCACCAGGGCAGCATGGCCGTGGTCGCGCTAAGGAATCTGAATACCTATTGCAGCTACGCGAAAAGCAAAAGTGCGCACGTATTTACGGCGTTCTTGAAAAGCAATTCCGTGGTTACTACGAAGAAGCAAACCGCCTTCAAGGCAAGACAGGTGAAAACCTCCTTGTTCTACTTGAGACTCGTTTGGACAACGTTGTATTCCGTGCAGGCTTTGCAAAGAGCCGCGACATGGCACGTCAGCTTGTTAAGCACAGTCACTTCACCGTGAATGGCAAGAAGGTAAACATTCCTTCATATCGCGTATCTCCAATGGACATCATTGATGTTGTTCCTGGATCACTCGATACAACCCCATTCATCGTTGCAAGCGCAGAGCTTGGCGACAAGGCCGTTCCAGCGTGGATGGAAGTTGTTGGATCAAAGATGCGTATCTTGATTCATGCAATGCCAACACGTCCTGTGATCGACACACTTGTTCAAGAGCAGATGATTGTTGAGCTTTATTCCAAGTAATCACTTGTAACAACTTTAATTAGTTAAACAAATTTAATAGAAGTTAATAACAGGAGATCAAATAGCGGATCTCCCCGACGTACGGAGGAACTAAGTGCTCATTGCACAACGCCCCATCCTCACTGAGGAAGTAGTTTCAGAATATCGCTCACGTTTCATTATTGAACCGCTAGAGCCTGGTTTTGGTTACACCCTTGGTAACTCATTACGCCGTACCCTCTTGTCATCTATTCCTGGTGCAGCTGTTACCGGAATTCGTGTCAATGGTGCACTTCATGAGTTCGCAACCTTAGACGGTGTTAAAGAAGACATCACTGAGATTGTTCTAAATATTAAGAATCTCGTACTTTCATCAGATAATGATGAACCATCACTTCTTTACATTCGCAAGAGTGGAGAGGGTGTTGTCACCGGAGCAGATATCGCAGCTCCAGCTGGCGTACAGGTTCACAACCCAGAGCTCCACATCGCAACACTGAACTCAAAGGCCAACTTCGAAGTTGAACTTACAGTTGAGCGCGGCCGTGGATATGTAACTGCTGTTCAGAACAAAGTTGCTGGCGGAGAAATTGGTCGCATTCCTGTTGACTCAATCTATTCACCAGTTCTTCGTGTTTCTTACAAAGTAGAAGCAACACGCGTCGAACAGCGCACAGACTTTGATCGTTTGATTGTTGATGTTGAGACAAAGCGCTCAATCAAGCCTTCAGACGCCATGGCATCTGCCGGAAAGACTCTTGTTGAGCTCTTCGGACTTGCTCGCGAATTGAACGTAAACGCTGAGGGCATTGAAATGGGACCTTCCATTCAAGATGCTGCTCTTGCTGCTGACCTTGCTCTTCCGATCGAAGATCTTGATCTCACAGTCCGTTCATACAATTGCTTAAAGCGCGAAGGAATCCACACTGTCGGCGAGCTCGTTGGCCGTTCAGAAGCTGACCTTCTCGACATCCGCAACTTTGGTTCAAAATCAATTGATGAAGTGAAGGCAAAACTTCACTCCATGGGCCTACAGCTCAAGGATTCACCAATCGGATTCGATCCAACAAAACATGCCAACTACGGTACTGATGTTGACGATGACCTCGTCGAATCAGAACAGATCTAGTCGCTCTGGAATTGAAGAGGAGATAAACCAACATGCCAAAGCCAAGTAGAGGACCACGTCTTGGAGCAGGTCCTGCTCATGAGAGGTTGTTGCTAGGCACTCTTGCAGAGCAACTATTTGAACACGGAAAGATTACGACAACAGAAGCAAAGGCTAAGCGCCTTCGTCCTGTTGCTGAGCGCTTGATTACCCATGCTAAAGCAGGGGATCTTGCAGCACGTCGTCGTGTTCTTGCAACAATCGCAAACAAGAGTGTTGTACACACTCTATTCACTGTGATTGCACCACGTTTTGTAGATCGCAATGGCGGATACACACGTATTACCAAGGTAGGCCCACGTAACGGCGATAACGCTCCTATGGCAGTTATCGAAGTTCTTACAGAAGGCACTCCTGAAAAGAAGGCAACCGTAAAGGCTGCTGAAAAGGTAGCTAAGAAGGCTGCTGAATAAACCCAGCGCTTTAATATTCAAATGACGATTCCCGTTCTCAACCCTGAGGGCGGGTTTCGTCGTTTACAGATTAATTTTTCTTACGACGGAACCAATTTTCAAGGATGGGCAAAGCAGCCAAATTACCGGACTATTCAAGGGGTGCTCGAAGAGCTAATTGGCAAGATAGTTCGAGCAAAAGTTGATTGCGTCACCGCAGGTCGTACCGATGCAGGCGTACATGCCACCGGCGCAGTTCTGCATGTAGATATTCCAGAGCAGGAATTGGATATCGCAAACTTTGCATTCAAGTTAAACCGAATTCTGGAAGAAGATATACGAATCACTTCAGTACGAGAAGCGCCAGAAGGATTTCACGCGCGCTATTCAGCGATTGCGCGACACTACGAATATAAAATTGCGGATGGAGATCGCCCCATTTCTCCGCTGGAACGCCACTTTGTTGCTGATTGGTATCGCCCACTTGATTTGGAACTGTTGAGAGCGTCATCTCACTCGTTGCTAGGCACTCATGATTTTGCAGCATTTTGTAAGTGGCGCGAAAATGCGACGACCATTCGAACTTTAAAAGATTTTTCTTGGAATCGAGACGAGAGCGGCTTGCTTATCGCTCATATCTGCGCTGATGGATTTGGTTACAACATGGTGCGCAATCTCGTTGGTGCCACTGTCTGCGTGGGGGAGAAACGGTATGACCTTGATTGGATTCGCAGAGTACTCACAGAGAAGTCTCGGGTCTCTGACTCTTATGTCTTTCCGAGTCGTGGTTTAACATTGGTCAAAGTTGATTATCCTGATGATGCTCAACTACCCGCGATCGCCAAAGAAGCCTGGGAATCTAGGTTAACTGGCGAGGATGAACTGGAGTGAATTATGTTGTTATCTAATAGAAGAATGACAGCAGCACTTGGGGCAGCAACTCTTACTTCTCTGGCCCTGTCAGACCCCTCCTTCGCCGCCGCGCAAACCTTTTTAGGAAATGCGGCAAACAATGCACTCGGCGGACAACTTCAGGTTCAGATAACTGTTGACGCGGGGAAGATCACCGCAATAACAACCCCTATTATTCCCACAGGTCGTAACGCGCAATATGCAAATTATGCAGTTCCAATACTTACTCAGGAAGCACTGGTTGCGCAGAGCGCAGTTATCCAAGCTGTTTCAGGTGCTTCTTATATTTCAAGTGCATGGAAACAGTCGCTGGCTTCTGCAATCGCGAAGGCTGGTTCTGCAGTAACAGGAGCGCCTTCCTCAACGCCGGCAAAAACTCCCGCTCCAGTTGCAACCACTCTTCCATTTTCTGGCGGAGAAAATGAATCTGAAGGCCAAGAAGGTGGCGATGATGGATATCGCAGTGCACGACCAAAGAGAACTCGTGCCGCACTTCCAAAGCCAACTCCTGTTGTTAAACCAACACTCACTTCTACTCCAACCGCAAGCCCAACTCCAACAACTTTGAACCTGACTTTGGGGGCCAGGGTTATCAAGAAGACGATCACCTGCGTAAAGGGCTCTTCGGTCAAGACGGTGAAGTCCACCAATCCAAAATGCCCATCGGGATACACGCTCAAAAAGAAGTAATTTTGGGTCGTTTTTGCCCCGAAATCCTCGTTTTGACCCAAGCCGGAGTCTGTTAGTAACCTACTCCTCTGCCCGTTAGCTCGTTCTGAGGGGCTAACCAATATGTTTGAAAAAGCATTTAATTAGGAAAGAGAGACCTCGTGCGCACATATACACCTACCGCAGGTGACCAAGCCACAGCCCGCAAGTGGCATGTCATCGATGCCGAAGGAATTGTCCTCGGACGTCTTGCAAGCCATGCTGCCGCAATTCTTCGCGGAAAGCATAAGACAACATTTGCACCGCACATGGATATGGGTGACTTCGTCATCATTATCAATGCAGAAAAAATTGCACTTACAGGTCAAAAGGCAAGCCAAAAGTTTGCTCACCATCACTCTGGTTTTCCAGGTGGAATGACTTCTGTTGTTTATGCTGACTTGATTAATCAAGATCCAACTCGCGTTGTCGAGAAAGCAATTCTTGGAATGATTCCTAAGAACAAGATTGGTCGTTCTATCGCGACAAAGCTCAAGGTCTACGCAGGCCCAACACATCCACATGCTGCGCAGAATCCTTCAGTTTATGAACTCACTCAAGTTTCCCAATTGACGAAGAAGTAATAGGAGCTATATAAAAAATGTCAGACTTCGATACAACAGTAGAGATCGACGAAGAAGTTCCTACTTCGTACTCAACAAGCACACCAGCTGCTGCAACAAACCGTTCAGCAATCAAGGCACCAGGCGCAGGTACTGGTCGTCGTAAAGAAGCTGTTGCTCGCGTTCGTCTTATTCCAGGAACAGGTAAGTGGACTGTTAACGGTAAGGCACTTGAAAATTACTTCCCAAATAAAGTTCACCAACAACTAGTTTCAGAACCGTTCCGCACAGTTGGTGCTGAAAATGGTTATGACGTTGTAGCACGCATCAACGGTGGAGGAACATCTGGCCAAGCCGGTGCCCTTCGTCTTGGAGTTGCACGTGCACTTAACGAGATTGATCGCGATGCAAATCGTCCTTCACTTAAGAAGGCAGGATTCCTTACTCGTGATCCACGTGTTATCGAGCGCAAGAAGTACGGTCTGAAGAAGGCTCGTAAGCGTTCTCAATACAGCAAGCGTTAATTCGCTTCTTACTGGTTTCCAGTTATTTAAATGGCCCTCTTCGGCACCGATGGTGTTAGAGGGCTAGCCAATCGCGATCTCACCGCTGAATTAGCGTTAGATCTTGCTGTTGCCGCAGCGCATGTACTCAGCGAAAAAGGTGCCTTTGCAGGTCACCGCCCAAAAGCAATTGTTGGTCAAGACTCACGAGCATCAGGTGAATTTCTTGAAGCAGCGGTAGTCGCAGGCTTAGCAAGTGCGGGAGTAGATGTTTATCGCGTAGGCGTTCTTCCAACACCAGCAGTTGCTCACCTTGTGGCTGAAAGCGGTGCTGATCTTGGTGTTATGTTGAGTGCATCTCACAATGCAATGCCAGATAACGGAATTAAGTTCTTTGCAAAAGGCGGCGGAAAACTCGACGATGCTCTAGAAGCGGCAATCGAAGCTAAGCTCAAAGAGCCTTGGGAACGTCCGGTTGGCGCAGATGTAGGTCGAGTTATTTTGGATGAAAGTGCTCAAGAGCGCTACATCTTTCATTTATTGTCCTCACTCTCAGTACCACTAAACGGATTACGAATCGTTGTCGATTGTGCAAACGGGGCAGCATCTCGCGTAGCTCCAAAAACATACATTCGTGCGGGTGCTCATGTCACTGCAATTCATTCCTCTCCAACAGGACTTAACATCAATGAAAATTGTGGATCTACCCACATGGAAAGCCTTATTGCAAAGGTGAAGGAAGTTGGAGCGGATTTGGGAATCGCTCACGACGGGGATGCCGATCGATGTTTAGCAGTGGATCACGAGGGCAATCTCATTGATGGTGACTTCATCATGGCAATTCTTGCAGCGACCTGGAAAGAACAAGGCCGTCTCAAGAAGGAGACTGTTGTAGGAACAGTTATGAGCAATCTTGGATTCATGAAAGCGATGCAGGCTCTTGGAATTGCAGTTCCGACAACCGCAGTCGGAGATAGATATGTGCTTGAAAAGATGATTGCGGAAGATTTTGTCTTAGGCGGCGAACAATCGGGCCATGTGATTATGCGTGATTTCGCAAATACTGGTGATGGCATTCTTACAGCACTTCAATTGATGCAGGCTGTTGTGACCTCAGGAAAGAGTCTCAAAGAATTGTCCGCAGTTATGAAGAGATTCCCTCAATCCCTTATAAATGTAAAAGATGTTAAGAAAGATAAGTTGGCGGCTTCTGAGAAAATATCTAACGAAATTTCTATCCATCAGAAGGCGTTGGGCGAAAGCGGGCGCATTTTGGTGAGACCCTCGGGCACGGAGGCACTTGTGCGGGTTATGGTTGAGGCGGAAAGCAATGAACAAGCCGAAAGAATCGCAAGTGAGATTGCATCTCTAGTACGATCAGAACTTCAATAGAAACAATACATAAGCGTAGATAGAGGGTTCACATGTGCGGAATTGTCGGTTACACCGGTAAGTCCGACGCACTCTCCCCAGTTCTTGAAGGATTACGACGTCTGGAATATCGCGGTTATGACTCCGCAGGAATTGCCCTACCGACAACCCCAGGGGAACCTCTTTGGATTGAAAAGCGTTCGGGAAAACTTGGGAATTTAGAAGGTGCTCTCGGTGACTCAGTTCCAAGTTCGCATAGCGGAATCGGACATACTCGATGGGCAACCCATGGTGGACCAACCGATAAGAACGCTCACCCACACGTCGACAATGATGGAAAACTCGCTCTCATTCATAATGGCATTATTGAAAATTATGTGGAGCTAAGAACCGAACTAGAAAAGCGCGGCCACGTATTTACTTCTGAAACTGATACCGAATCTGTCGTACATTTACTTAGCGATGCTCGCAAGACAAACCATGGCGACCTGGCTGCTGCGATGCGCGCTGTCTGCAAAGAACTTCGTGGTTCATTCACCTTGTTGGCAATCCACTCAGATGATCCAGAAAGAATTGTTGGCGCTCGTAGAAACTCCCCACTAGTAGTTGGGGTTGGAGATGGAGAAAATTTCTTAGCTTCTGATGTGGCTGCCTTTATTTCTCATACAAAGAGAGCTTTGGAATTGGGTCAGGATGAAGTTGTCGATATCACGCCTCATTCGATTACCGTCACAAATCTTGATGGAAAAGTCTTGCCACACAATGAGTATGAAATTTCTTGGGATGCATCGGCTGCCGAGCGCGGTGGATTTCCTCATTTCATGCTCAAAGAAATCTACGAACAACCCAAAGCTGTTGCAGATACTTTAATTGGTCGAACACATGGGCTCTCCGAAGAAATTACCGCAGGCGTAGATTTAAGTTCAATCACAAAAGTTGTCATTATCGCTTGCGGAACGGCGTATCACGCAGGCATGGTTGGAAAGTACGCGATTGAGCGCTGGGCTGATGTCTCTGTGGACGTGGAGCTAGCATCGGAATATCGCTATCGCGAACCAAGCATCGATAAAAACACTCTTGTCATCCCTATTTCACAATCGGGGGAGACGATGGATACGTTGATGGCACTTCGATATGCAAAATCTCATGGCGCACAGATATTTTCTGTATGTAATACAAATGGTTCCACTATCCCACGTGAATCCGATGCAGTGCTGTACACGTATGCGGGGCCTGAAATAGCGGTCGCATCAACAAAAGCTTTCTTAACACAGCTTGTCGCAATGTATTTGATTGCACTTCATATGGGGCGTGTACGTGGAACTCTTTCTGCCGAACTTGATGCAGAAATTGCTGCAGAAATTTCTGAACTACCAGGAAAAATCGAGCAGGTTTTGGAAACGGTCGAACCTCTTCGAGAGCTAACTCGACAATTCAAAGATTCAACATCCATGCTCTTTCTTGGCAGACATGTCGGGTACCCAACTGCCCTCGAGGGCGCACTGAAGTTGAAAGAGCTTGCATATATGCATGCTGAAGGATTCGCCGGCGGTGAATTGAAACATGGCCCGATTGCTCTGATTGACGAAGGAACTCCAGTAATTGCAATTATGCCAACTGCAAATTCTTTGCTCAACGAAAAAATGGCAAGTAACGTGCAGGAAGTTAAGGCCAGAGGAGCAGTCGTGATTGCGATTGGTGATGCAGACCTTCCATCTGCGACTCATAACATTCGCATTCCGCACACTCATGAGTTTTTACAGCCAGTTCTAGCTGTGGTGCCTTTGCAGGTAATAGCTTACGAAATGGCCGTCGCAAGAGGCAATGATGTAGATCAACCACGCAACTTGGCTAAATCTGTAACGGTTGAATAATGCTTGAAAAACTTTCACTTGAGCGAAAAGCTGAGATGTGGAAAGCAATTAGAGGATCCATCTGGCTCTTTTTTGGATTCCTTATCGTTACTCAACAAGTTTTAGCTAAAGGTTATCTTTATCAATTTGATCGCTGGGTGAAACACGTAAAGCGCCACACATTTCACGGGATGTCGAGCCATGCACTTCTCGCCGTCGACGATTTGGGGCTGCGCGGTTTCACCGCGACGGTACTGATCATTTCCGCCCTTCTAATTGGCTGGAGATTTAGATCTTGGCGTCCATTTAATTTGGCAGTTCTTTCACTCCTACTTCTCAACGGTGTTGTTGGTCTGGCCAAATTGGCTTTCCACCGAGTGAAGCCGAGATTAGCCAATGATTTACTTCATACATCGGGGCTTTCATATCCAAGCGGCCATGCTGCAAATGCACTTCTGACGTGGGGGCTTCTTGCCTACCTCATTTTTCGATACACACAGAAAGAGCCCTTTGTGGGGATGAGATTGGATTGGTTAGTTGGCGTCATTACTCTCTCGGTTTGCGTAGTTTCGCTGATGCGTAACACTCACTGGTTTTCAGACTTACTTGGTGGACTTCTTCTCGGGGGATCACTCCTGGTCTTTGTCATAGCCGTTGATCGCGCAGTTCCTTCTGTAAAACAGCCTTCTTGATTAGGCTACGCAGGTGATTGAAGGAATTGGAATCGACGTCGTGGATATTGCCCGATTTCAGGAGTCGTTAACTCGGACTCCCGCTCTTAAGGAAAAATTATTTACGGAGCGCGAAGCCATTCTTCCTGTTTCATCGTTAGCTGCCCGATTTGCCGCGAAGGAAGCCTTGGCAAAAGCACTTAATGCTCGTTATGTTTTCGCTTGGCATGACTGTGAAGTGATTAACGAAGAGAGCGGGCGACCAGCTTTTATTTTTACAGGGTCTGTTGCGAAACGAGTAGCGGGAGCAAGTGTCCACTTAACTTTGTCCCATGATGCTGGAATTGCTTCGGCCATGGTTATTGTGGAGCGCACCTAATGACTTATCGTGCTTACGCAGAAATAGATTTGAAAGCCATATATTCAAATGTCGCCACAATAAAAAAAACTACGAGCGCCGAAATTCTTGCCGTTGTTAAGGCCGACGCATATGGACACGGCTTAGTTCCAGTTGCCCAAACAGCAATTAGCGCAGGTGCGACCTGGCTTGGAGTAGCCCTCTTGGAGGAAGCCGTTGCACTCCGAAAAGCAGGAATCTATCAGCGCACAATTGCATGGTTGACGCCTCCGGGCGAAGATTTTGTTAGCGCCCTTAAGCACGATATCGATCTTTCAATTTCATCAATAGCGCTACTTGAAGAGATTCTCGCGGCGAGCAAAACACTCGGCAAGAAAGCTCGGGTACACATAGAAGTCGACACTGGAATGCGTCGCGGGGGACTCTTAGATGAGTGGAGCGAATTCCTAAAGTTCATAGCTATACATAAAGATGATCTCCATATCATTGGTTTGTGGACGCATTTCGCGAGAGCAGATGAACCGGATTCAAGCGCAACCCAAGAGCAGATTATTGAATTTGAAAAGTATCTAATGGATCTTCATCGCGTTGGAGTTGTTCCAGAAATTACGCACCTTTCAAACTCGGCGGCGACACTTGCCTTTCCTTCTGCTCACCGCTCGATGGTTCGCCTCGGCATAGCCATGTATGGGTTGAGCCCAGATGTGAAAACACTTGGTGACGCTTCGAAATACTCCTTGAAGCCAGCCATGACTCTTAAAGGCAAATTGAGTTTAGTGAAACGCGCCCCCAAGGGTTCTGCGGTTGGTTACGGCGGCACCGCTCTATTGTCCGACGACACGAAATTGGGAGTTGTAGTCCTTGGATATTCCGATGGTATTCCTCGTAATTCAAATTCAGATGCAGGTGTTTGGATTGATGGAGTTCGAGCTGCGCTAGTTGGTCGCGTTTCAATGGACCAATTTGTTGTTGATCTTGGTATTTCAACTCAAGCAAAGGCGGGCGACTATGTCACCGTTTTTGGAGCCACTCCCGATGACCGGGGCTATTCAATAGATGATTGGGCTGCAGCGGCATCCACAATAAATTACGAGATTGTTACCCGAATTGCTTCCCGAGTTCCGAGAATCTATCTAAACTAACCTCACTATTCAGCGTTGATTGGGGATTATCTTGAGGTCGTCATTGCTTTCGATCTCAGACCTCACCGTTAAGTTTGGCGGACTAACAGCACTTTCAGGGGTTCATATAGAACTAAACCCTGGTGAAGTTGTTGGGCTCATTGGCCCTAATGGGGCAGGGAAAACGACACTATTCAATGCGCTTACTGGTTTTGCTCCGGTTGAATCTGGGAAGTTGTCCCTCGATGGAAAAGACCACGCTTGGCCGAAAAACCATCAACTTGTTGACTTGGGAATTGCTCGGACGCTGCAAGGAGTTGGATTATTTCCAGATTTAACGGTTCTTGAGAACGTTATGGTTGGCGGACAAAAATTCGCTAAAGGAAGTGTCTTGCGTGCTGCTCTTGGACTAGATGGTTCAAACGAAAAGTATCTTGAAGAAAAAGCTTCACTGGCTCTTGAAAAAGTTTACGCATCATCTCTCGGCGATAAGCGCGCTGATTCACTTCCTTATCCTGTCACAAAGAGAGTAGCCATAGCCCGCGCATTAATGAGTGATCCAAAAATATTGCTTTTGGATGAACCGGCAGGTGGTCTTGGATCTCAAGATATTGATTGGATGAATGGACTGATTCACAACTTGAAATCTGAAACTTCAATTCTGCTAGTCGAGCATCATATGGATGTTGTGATGAATGTATGTGACCGTATTTATGTTTTGAATTTCGGAGAACTTATTGCCGAGGGAACGCCCGCTGAAGTTCGCGAAAATCCTGCAGTTATTGCTGCTTACCTGGGAGCCGAGGCAGCCAAATGAGTGCTCTTGAAGTCTCGAATCTCTCCATCAATCATGGAGCGATTGTTGCTGTGCGAAAGCTTTCGTTTACAGTGGAAAAGGGTCAACTCGCAGCAATTATTGGTTCAAATGGCGCGGGTAAAACTACTTTGCTCAGAGCCTTATCAGGTCTTATTCCAGCTTCGGAGGGGACTGCAACTTGGAAAGGCAAATCCCTGCTTGGGCAGAAACCAGAAAATTTAGTCCGCTCGGGTGTTGCTCATGTTTCAGAGGGTAAATCTGTAATTCCAGAACTCAACGTGAAAGAGAATCTTGCACTTGGTGGGATTTGGAGAAAAGATAAGAAAGATGTTGCAATAGCAACAGAAGAAGTTCTAGAGCTCTTTCCACGACTGCGCGAACGACTCCAACAATCTGCTGACACACTTTCAGGTGGCGAGCGACAAATGCTTGCTATCGGCCGCGCACTCATAGCTCGACCAGATCTACTTCTTTTAGATGAACCATCATTGGGATTAGCCCCACTCATAATCGAGCAGATATTTGAAGCCGTAAATCAACTTCGTCACAGACTCGGATTGACTGTCTTACTCGTGGAACAAAATGCGATGAGTGCGCTAAAGATTGCCGACGTTGGCATCATCATAAATGTTGGAACTCTTGTCACGTCAGGTCAATCCAAAGAGCTTTTGGCTGATGCCAATCTCCGAGCAGCATATTTGGGGTACTGATGTTATTTATAGACACACTCTTAATCGGGCTCAGCAGCGGAGCAATTTATGCATTAATGGCGCTTGCTCTTGTCTTGGTTTGGAGATCAACCCGAGTCGTTAATTTTGCGCAAGCCGGCCAAGCCATCTTGTCCACATATCTGGGCTATGAAGTTATGAATATGACTCATAATTATTGGGTTTCAATTCCATTCGCGATTCTTGGTGGTGCAGCCATTGCGGCGTTCGTTGATGGTGTCATCATGCGGGCACTTGTGAAGAGATCGCATAAAGGTTCTGTCTCAGAAATTGCCCCAGTTATTGCAACTCTAGGATTGCTGGGATTGATCCGCAGTCTTACGGGCATGATCTGGGGTAACGCGTATTTGCAATATACATCGCCTCTTTCGGGTAAGGGCTACATGATTGGCCAACACACGATTCCGTTCTCTCCACAAAATCTGATTATCGTTATTGGAGCGCTTTTAGTGATGGGCGTATTCGCGGCCATTTTCAAGTTTACGAATTTGGGTCTCGCACTTCGAGCGGCATCGTTCCAACCTGAGATTTCAAGACTTGCTGGTATTAGAGTCGACCGAATTCGCACAATTGGTTGGGCATTTGCAGGAGCGGCAGGAGCTGTAGCGGGTGCTCTCGTAACTCCGACGACATATCTTTCGCCTAACAGCTTGGATCTCTTGCTCGTCTCGGGATTTGTGGCAGCAGTAATTGGCGGACTAGATAGTTTGATTGGCGCAGTTCTTGGAGGTTTGCTTCTTGGTGTTGGTTTCGCATTTATTCTTCAATACATTGGAACATCCGTAACATTCTCTGCCGCATTTATAATTTTAATTCTTGTTCTCTTTATGCGTCCTCGTGGCATTCTTGGATCAAAAGGAGGGCGTCGCGATGCGTAAATCAAAATCCTTAAGCGCACTTACATTCCTTGCAATTGGGTTGTTCCTCCTCGGGCTTAGTAATTTTGTAGATGAGTTACGCGTTTATCAAGGCGCGCAAATTGCAGTTTACGTAATTGCTATTTCATCAATTATTTTGTTAACTGGTTATTCAGGACAGATTTCACTTGGACATGGCGCGCTTATGGCAATTGGCGGATACGCTGCTGTTCTTTCATATACATATTGGCATCTACCATTCCTATTGGCGTTTACAGTTGGCGCACTTGCAGCAGCTCTTGGCGGTTTTATTTTGGGAATGGCTGCTGCGCGATTGTCAGGACCATACCTAGCCGGAACAACATTGGCACTTGCCGTAGGCCTTCCATCTCTTGCAAATCAATTTCACATTCTTGGTGGAGAGCAAGGATTGTCTTTTGATATTGGCGAAGCACCTAAATGGATTTCAAATAAGACCGGTGGCGATTTCACCCAGTACAAGTGGTTTTTTTGGGTAAGTGTGGTCTGCGCATTGGCAACAATTTGGTTTATAAAGAATTTGTTACAAAGTCGCTTCGGAAGAACGTGGCGGGCGGTACGCGGAAATCCGAGCGCAGCAGCCTTGAGCGGTATCAATATCGGCAGATCTAAAGTTTTAGCATTTACCGTTAGTTCGACGTTGGCAGGCTTAGCAGGAGCGTTATTAGCGATGCTATTAGGCCTTGTTGCGCCGATGGCATTCACTCTGACACTTTCCTTCACCCTAGTTACTGGTGCGGTGCTTGCGGGGGTTACTAACCTCGCCGGTAGCATTGTCGGAGCAGTAGTACTCGTTGGAATTCCCGAGTTCACAGATGCCGTAGCTACGCATCTGGGAGGATCGGAAAAGATTTCAGCGAATCTACCCGGCTTGATTACGAGTGTGTTGTTGATTCTGACGGTGATCTTTATGCCGAATGGACCAAAACTTCACAAGCGTAAGAAAGTTACAAACTAAATAGAAATCTAAACAGATAACCCTCTGATTTAATATCTGGAAGGAACAACATGTTCGTTCACCGAAGCACGAAGCGTGGAGCGTTCGCAGTAGCAGTAGCTGCTGTAGCGGCTCTCGCTGTAAGCGCGCTACCAGCGCAAGCGTTTTCTCCTCGTTCTGAAACAGGAGTCACGTCATCAACAATCAAACTTGGAATTACTGTTCCGCTTACCGGCGCAGCCGCTCCTGGCTACAACAAGGTGCCTTATGGCATGAAAGCATATTTTGATTATGTTAACGATAACGGCGGAGTTAACGGCCGCAAGATTCAGCTCGTAATTAAAGATGATGCATACAGCCCAATCCTTGCAAAGTCAGTAACAAATGATTTAATTCTTAAGGACAAAGTTTTTGCACTAGTTGGAACACTTGGTACTGCTGATAATGAAGCAACAACTAAGTTTGTCAACGATAAAGGCATTCCACGTTTATTCGTGAACACAGGTTTTAGCGGTTTTGCCAACGTAAAGAAGTACCCAACAACTTATGCACTCTTCCCTTCGTACTTCATGGAAGCAAAGGCAATTGGCGGATACCTTGCAGATAAGTTTGCAGGCAAAAAGGTCGCACTCATCTACCAGGATGACGATTTCGGAATTGATGCTCTTGCAGGTTTCTCTCAAGTTGGAACAAATTTTGTTGCAAAGATTCCATATGCTTCAGGATCACAAGCTGACCCAACAGTTGTTGGTACATGGATTAAGACCATTGTTGGTTCAGGCGCTGATACCGTCGTTGTATTTGGCGTAACAAGCGCATCTGCAGCAGCTCTCGGTGGCGCCTATAAGGCAGGCCTTGCAGGAAAGTTGCAATGGATTCTTGGTTCAGTTGGAGCAGATCCAACGACAATCAAGGCAGTTGCTCCAACAGCACTTCCATTGTTGAACGGTGCGATTGCTGCATCATTCTTGCCATCACCAAGTGACTCAGCTGATGAGTACGTAAAGCAATTCCAAGAAATCAATGCCAAGTACAACAAAGGCGCGACGTTCGACAACAACGTTCTCGTAGGCATGAATGCTGGAATGCTCGCCGTACAGGCACTTCGCGCAGCTGGCCCAACGCCAACGCGTGCAAAGTTAATTGCAGCTCTCAACACACAAGGTTCAAAATTTGCTAGCGCAGGTTTTGCTTCATTGGGTTGGTCTAAGACAAGTCACGTTGGTTACAACGGATACTGGTTTGGACGTATTTCCGCAGACGGTTCTCAAACTCCTGTAGATGGAGCTGGGAAGTATGTTTTGTACACAACAGATTCATCAAAAGGCGCTGTCGTGAAGTCAACGATTACACGTCCGGCGATGCCAGAGAAGGGATTGCCAACTAACTAATGAAAACTTCACTCTCTAAGAAGATTGCAGTAGTGGGAGCAGTTGCTCTCGCTTCATTCGCAATTAATTTAGCTCCATCGGCTGCGAATGCAGCTCCTGCTTGTGCCGTCGGGCCAGTTACTTCTTGCCAAGGCTTAACAAGTGATGGTGCTCCATATGTAATGCAGGTTCCAGGTAATTTCAACGGAACCGCATTTCTTTATTCACATGGATATCGCTACAACGTGGCTCTTCCAGCACTTGGATACCCTGCTGTTTTGAATACCCCACAACCAGGACCTGTGGTTGGTTCAGATACGTCTGTAATCAAGTATTTGCTTAGCCATGGCTATGCAGTCTTTGGTTCTGGATTTGCTCGTCAGGGTTGGAATGCTGATTCTGGCGTTGCAACAGATGTGGAATTAATCAACACATTCAAGACACAGTTCCCAAAGACAACAAACGTTGTTGCTTGGGGAGAATCACTTGGTGGATTTATGACCCAAGTGTTAGCAGAGAAGCACCCTGAACTTATTTCAGCTGCAGCACCTCTTTGTATGGCAAGCCCAATTGAAGCTGAACTTACAATGGCTGGAGATTTCCTCTGGGGTCTAAAGACATTCTTTGATCCTTCAATTCAAGGTGGAAATTACAAGAGTGCGACTGAATCACTTCAAGACCTCGGAAGAGTCGTTGCTCTTTTGACGGCGCTTAAGTCATCAATCGCAACAGGTGTATGGCCTGCAACAACGCCAGAGCCTGTTAAAGCAATGCTTGGATCAATTCCTCCACGTTCTGCTCTCTTGTTAGTTGGTTTAATGTCAGGACTTCCAACTCAAAGTGCTCACTTTGATGGAAGCACTGGCCCAGGATCACCTAACTCAGCTGCCTACACGAACTTTGCTCTTGCTGGATCACCAGCTCTTGCAGTTCTTGAAAATGGTGCAAGTGCTGCAGTTCTCGCAGTTCTAGCAACAGCTGATGTTGAGCTTCAAGCTGGCGGAACAATCTTTGATAACACAAAGACTGATTACTCGGCTCGAGTAGATAGTGAAAAGGCTATTTACAGCGCTGGTCTTTCAGGCGCCACAGCAACAGCAGGAATGCTTGCTTATCTAGCCGCAGCACCACGTGCTTCTGCTGATGCAGCTTCTGTAGCCAAGATGCGTGCGCTTGCAACAATTCAAGGCAAGATCAACGTCCCAACTATCACAATGGTTGGCGTAGCTGATCCAATTACTCCTGCAGGTGGCTCGCAGTGGCTTGCAAATCAATACGCAGATCAATATGCAGCCGCAAAGGCAGCAGCTGCAAAGGCGAAGGCCAAGCGCCCAGCCAATGCACTTGCTTCGATATGGGGCATGACACCTGCGCATTACACAAAGTTCGATGCAACCGGTGCTCCTGACACTTCAGGCGCTGCTGCAAATGGAACAAACCACTGTAACTTCACTGCGAAGCAATACATCGGTGTTGCTGATTTGCTAGCTGCTGCTGCAACTAGTGGATCACTTCCAAGGCCACAAACAATCGCTACCGCTGCTCGACGTATGGGCGGTTCAGTTGTAGATTCGAAGTTCCAGCCAGCACTTCCAAAGTTCTTCCAGGAGGACTAATAACTAAGTAATCGCGATTGGGCCCCGGCTGCTTGTTCAACCAAGCAACCGGGGCCCTTTTTCGTGCAACCGGTAACCTTTCCCAGTGCCCACCCTTCCAGTGATCGTGAATTCTCTCGTTGAGATGCACTCGCTTGGCCTCGCCCTTGGGCAGAAGTTAACGCGTGGAGACATCCTCCTTTTAAATGGATCTCTAGGAGCAGGAAAAACAAGTCTTGTGCAAGGCATTGCCGCGGCATTAAATATATCTGGTGTAACTTCGCCAACTTTTGTAATTTCACGTACTTACCCTGCCGCAATCCCACTCATTCATGTGGATGCTTATCGTTTGGTGGGGGAGCCATGGGCACTTTTTGATGATCTTGATTTAGAAAGCCAATCTAGTGATGCAATTACCGTCATCGAATGGGGAGATGGATTTGTCGAGCGAATTGCCGATGAATATCTTGAAGTGAGAATTGAATTTGGCGAAGAGGATGAACAACGTATTCTCACTCTTGTCCCTCATGGAAATCGTTGGAATGGTTTAAAATTATGAGCAATGTTCTAGCAATAGACACAGCAACAACTAGAACTACCGTCGCGCTGATTCGCGATGGCGAGCTCCTTATGGCACTTCATCACGATGACCCCATCGCCCACGGTGAGGTACTTCCTAGACTGGTTGCCCAACTTCTTGAGATCGAAAATGTTATCGATGAAGTTGTTATTGGAATGGGACCAGGTCCATTCACGGGACTCAGGGTTGGGATTGTTTTTGGCCAATCATTTGCCTTCGCTAGAAATATTCCATGGCGCGGTGTCTGCTCACTCGATTCGATGGCCGCGCAAATTGAATCAAACGATTTTATTGTTGCAACTGATGCAAGGAGGAAAGAGTTCTTCTGGGCGCACTACCTAAATGGCGAAAGAATAAATGAGCCACAAGTTGCGCTAACTCAAGTTGTTGAACGCCTCACCTCACCAATATATAAAGAGGGCGATCTTTACCCTTCTGCACAATTTATGTCACGGTTAAAAGGAGATATCCGCGAACCAATTTATGTTCGCCGTCCTGATGCCTACCCAACTCCAAAAGGCGTGACATTCAGAGCGATGAACGCGATGGACCTGATCGTAGTTTCCTCTTTGGAAAAAGTTGTCTACGCAGGAGAAGATCCATGGAGCATGGCCCAATTTAAAGAGGAACTCGCAAGCGCAGATAGGTATTACCTGGTGGCTGAAAAAGCTGGTGTAGTTGTTGGGTACTGCGGCGTGATGATCGCGGGTGATGTGGCCGATATTCTCACAATCACGGTTGATCCGGCTCTAAGACGTCAGGGCATCGGTAGAGAATTCTTGAAGCGACTTATTGATTGGGCTCGAAACAAAAAAGTTGAGGCAATGATGTTAGAAGTTCGTGTGGGCAATGACGCTGCGCAACCGTTGTATACATCAAACGGTTTCTACCCACTCACAACTCGTAAAGACTATTACGGCCCAGGCCTAACAGCTCTTGTGATGCGCAAGGAGTTGCGATGAGTCAGCCACTCGTATTAGGAATTGAAACATCGTGTGATGAAACTGCTGTGGGCATTGTCAGAGGAAGAACGCTTCTTGCAAATGTAATTTCATCAAGCGTTGAGGAGCATGCTCGTTTTGGAGGAGTTGTTCCGGAGATTGCTAGTCGCGCGCATTTGGAGGCAATCCACTCTGTTCTCACTCGCGCGCTTGCCGATGCAAAGATTTCGCTAAATGACATTGATGCATTCGGTGTAACAGCAGGACCAGGATTAATTGGCGCGCTGCTAGTCGGGGTGAGTTCGGCTTCTGGCCTTTCACTTGCTCTCAATAAACCTTTGTACGGCGTAAACCATTTATCAGCACACTTGGCAGTTGACGCACTAAATTCTGAGCACAATCTTGAACCGGCCATTGGATTACTCGTGAGCGGCGGTCACAGTTCAATTTTGAAAGTTTCGCACTTCGCATCGGATGTCACGGTAATTGGTTCAACGCTAGATGATGCAGCGGGAGAAGCATTCGACAAAATTGCGCGAATTCTAAAGTTAGATTTTCCAGGTGGTCCAGCGATTGATCGAGTTGCCAAAGAAGGAGATGGGCTTTCCATTGAGTTCCCGCGTGGCCTGACAAACGATGCAGATCACCTCTACGATTTTTCATTCTCGGGTTTAAAGACGGCAGTCTCGCGCTACCTCCAAAAAACCCCCGATGCTAAAGTTGCAGATGTAGCTGCCTCCTTCCAAGAAGCTGTTGTCGATGTACTTCTGGGCAAAGCGTTAGCGGCTGCAAAGGCCGAGGGCATCGAAACCTTGATTATTGCCGGGGGAGTTGCGGCCAACTCCAGACTTCGAGAAGTCGCCGCTCAAAGGTGCTCTCGCGCGGGAGTTGAGCTGCGAATCCCTCCTATGGCCCTCTGCACGGATAATGGGGCGATGGTCGCAGCCCTGACCTCTCTGGCCGTCTCTAGCGGAGCGCCAGCCTCATCGTTGGGCTTGGCTGCAGAGTCCTCTTCTGGCCTGGATCGGGTTTTCTGGCCCTAAATTCTCATAGTAGAGTCTGCTTTAGCACTCTCGGGGTGACACTGCTAACCACCGCGTTACAAGCCACCATCGAGGGGTAGAAAACCAGCTACTAGAAAGAGAAACCATTATGGCAATTTCCATCAAGCCACTTGAAGATCGCGTCGTTGTAAAGACAAACGAGGCTGAACAGAAGACCGCTTCAGGTCTTGTCATTCCAGATACTGCTCAAGAGAAGCCACAAGAGGGAACAGTTGTCGCTGTAGGCCCAGGTCGCTTTGATGACGGTGTCCGCGTTCCAATGGATATCAAAGTTGGCGATGTAGTTCTTTATAGCAAGTACGGCGGCACAGAAGTTAAAGCTGCTGGCGAAGAATATTTAGTTCTATCTGCTCGCGACATTCTCGCGATCATCGAAAAGTAAGGCGAAGACCTACATGGGTAAAAGTCTGCAATTTGATGAGGTAGCTCGTCGTGGCATGGAGCGTGGGGTAAATATCCTCGCTGACACAGTCAAGGTAACTCTTGGACCTAAAGGCCGCAACGTTGTTATTTCAAAGTCATACGGTGCTCCGCTCATCACAAATGATGGAGTAACCATTGCAAAAGAGATTGAACTCTCTGATCCAGCTGAAAATATGGGAGCACAACTTGTAAAGCAAGTTGCTGAGAAGACAAACGATGTTGCTGGTGATGGAACCACAACAGCAACTGTTTTGGCTCAAGCGATGGTTCGTGAAGGACTTCGTAACCTTGCAGCTGGCGCGCAACCAATGGAACTGAAATACGGAATTGAACAAGCTGTCTCTGCACTTTCAGAAGAGTTGAAGAAGAATTCAACAGCAGTTTCTGGAAAGTCTCAGATTGCCGATGTTGCAACAATTTCTGCGCAAGATAAGGCGATCGGAGACCTCATTGCAGAAGCAATGGATAAGGTCGGTAAAGATGGCGTAATCACAGTAGAAGAGTCATCGACAACAGGTCTTGAGTTGGAATTCACTGAAGGAATGCAGTTCGATAAGGGCTATATCTCGCCTTATTTCGTAACCGATTCAGACCGTATGGAAACAATTCTTGATGACGCTTATATTTTGATCTCAGGAACAAAGATTTCAAACCTTAACGACGTTCTCCCAGTACTTGAAAAGGTAGCTGCTCAAAGCAAGCCACTTTTGATTATTGCTGAGGATGTTGAAGGCGAGGCTCTCTCAACTCTCGTTGTTAACCGCATGCGCGGCACCTTTGCTTCAGCTGCAGTAAAGGCTCCAGGATTTGGTGATCGTCGCAAGGCGATGTTGCAAGATATTGCAATCCTCACCGGTGGTCAGGTTATTACTCCAGAAGTTGGTTTAAAACTTGATCAGGTCGATATTTCACTTCTCGGTCGCGCTCGTCGTATTGTGATTTCAAAAGACAATACAACAATCGTTGATGGAGCAGGCGATAAGGCTGGGGTAGCTGCTCGAGTCTCTGAAATTCGTAATGAGATTGAAGCAACTGATTCCGATTGGGATCGCGAGAAACTCCAAGAGCGTGTTGCAAAACTCGCTGGCGGCGTTTGCGTAATCAAGGTTGGAGCTCACACCGAGGTCGAGTTGAAGGAAAAGAAGCATCGTCTTGAAGATGCAATTTCTGCAACACGTGCAGCGGTTGAAGAAGGAATCGTTGTCGGCGGAGGAGCAGCTCTAGTACATGCTGCAACTGCACTTGAGAATGATTTGGGCTTCGAAGGAGACCGCGCTGTTGGCGTTCGCTTAGTCCGCAAGGCATGCGATGAGCCACTTCGTTGGATCGCTGAAAATGCTGGACAAGAGGGCTATGTAGTCGTATCTAAGGTTCGCGCAATGAAGCCAAATGAAGGCTTTAACGCTGCCGATGACACCTATGGCGACCTTGTGAAGCAAGGCGTTATTGATCCTGTGAAGGTGACGCGTTCTGCGCTCGCTAACGCAGCTTCAATTGCCGCAATGTTTATTACAACAGAAGCTCTCGTATTTGAGACTCCTGAAGCAAACAAGGAAGAGCAAGCATCTGGACATGGTCATAGCCATGGACCTGGTGGACACTCTCACTAATTAAAGTAATTGAGCCCCGTTGGTTAACGCCGACGGGGCTTTTTTGCGCTTTTTTCTTACTCGTGAGTTGCCAGTACTATTGCCAAATGCTGGGATCCCATGAAAGTGCCAATGAAAAGGTTGTGCTACTTGGGCTCACTTACGACGACGTGCTCCTCCTTCCTGATGAATCAGATGTTGTTCCTTCGGAAGTAAATACGCGAACGCGATTGACTCGCAATATTGAAATTGATGTACCCGTTATCTCGTCGGCAATGGATACTGTTACCGAAGCACGAATGGCCATTGCAATGGCTAAAGCTGGCGGTATTGGAATTATTCACCGAAATCTTTCAATTGAAGATCAAGTCAAACATGTCATTGAAGCGAAGAAGTCAGGTTTAGCAGGAGCGGCCGTTGGGGTTGGAGAAGATGGTTTTGCTCGTGCATCAGCTCTGATCGAAGCAGGTGTTGATGTAGTGGTAGTTGATACTGCGCACGGACATCATCGTGCGGTTCTAGATTCTGTGGAACGTATACGAAAAGCATTTCCAGAGATAAATATTATTGGTGGAAACGTCGCAACTCGCGCAGGAGCTCAGGCTTTGATAAATGCAGGAGTTGATGCCGTCAAGGTTGGCGTTGGGCCTGGATCTATTTGTACGACTCGCGTTGTAGCGGGTGTTGGAGTGCCTCAAATCACCGCGATCATGGAAGCCCACAAAGCATGTGTAAAAGCGGGAATCCCACTCATCGCCGACGGCGGACTCCAATTCTCTGGTGACATTGTTAAAGCAATCGTTGCTGGAGCCGATACGGTGATGCTCGGATCACTCTTGGCCGGAACAGATGAATCCCCTGGTGAAGTTATTGATATCAATGGCCTGAAGTACAAAGGCTACCGAGGCATGGGTTCTCTTGGAGCAATGCAATCTCGTGGAGAGCAAAAGTCATATTCAAAAGATCGCTACATGCAAGATGACGTTTTAGCAGAAGACAAACTTGTTCCGGAAGGAATCGAAGGCAAAGTTGTTGCGCGCGGCCCGGTGGCCACAGTCGTGCACCAACTAGTTGGGGGGCTGCGTTCTGGAATGGGATATGCCGGCGCCCCGACAATTGCTGATTTACAGAAGAACGGTCGCCTCATTCAAATTACAGCTGCAGGACTCCAAGAAAGTCATCCCCACGATGTTCTTGATGTTCAGGCTGCCCCAAATTACAACCGCAAATAAAGGGTAACTATGGAAATCGAAATCGGACCCGGTAAGAGAGCCCGCCAGGCTTACTCTTTTGACGATATTGCAATTGTTCCAAGTCGCCGTACCCGCGACCCAAAAGAGGTTTCAACTCAATGGCAGATTGATGCCTATAAGTTTGATTTACCGATGCTCGCAGCTCCAATGGATTCAGTTGTATCTCCAGAGACTGCAATTGCAATCGGCCACCTTGGCGGAGTTGGTGTTCTAAATCTAGAAGGACTTTGGACCCGTCACGAAAATCCTCGCATTGCACTGGGTGAAATTTCATCTCTTCCTCAAGAGCAAGCAATTCGTCGCATGCAGGCCCTATATGCCGCGCCAATTCAGCCAGAACTGATCAAATCTCGTATTGCAGAAATTCGCGCTGCTGGCGTCACAGTTGCAGGTGCTCTTTCACCTGCGCGTACAGCTGAGTTTCACAAAGTTGTGGTGGATGCTGGTGTCGATATCTTTGTGATTCGCGGAACAACAGTTAGCGCCGAACATGTTGCAACTGAAAATGCTCCACTAAATCTTAAGAAATTTATCTATGATCTTGATGTTCCAGTAATTGTTGGCGGATGCGCCACAGGCCAAAGTGCACAACATTTAATGAGAGCAGGAGCAGCTGGAGTTCTCGTTGGCTTCGGCGGCGGATCGGCTCACACAACACGAAACGTTCTTGGAATTGAAGTTCCGATGGCTTCTGCTGTTGCCGATGTGGCATCAGCACGTCGCGACTACATGGATGAATCAGGTGGACGTTACGTTCACGTTATTGCAGATGGATCAGTTGGAAAGAGCGGCGACATTGCTAAGGCAATCGCATGCGGTGCAGATGCAGTGATGATGGGTTCTCCACTCGCCAAAGCGTCAGAAGCACCAGGAATGGGTTGGCATTGGGGACAAGAAGCGGCTCACGAAGAGTTGCCTCGCGGAAATCGTGTCCATGTTGGCACAGTCGGAACTCTTCAAGAAATTCTTACGGGACCTTCTCATACAGCAGATGGTTCTATGAATCTTTTCGGTGCTCTGCGTCGCGCAATGGCAACCTCTGGATATTCTGATTTGAAGGAATTCCAACGCGTAGAGGTTGTTATTAACCGTGCCTGAGGTTCTATCAAATAACGAAACTGTCCTCGTTATTGACTTTGGTGCGCAGTATGCCCAGCTGATTGCAAGGCGAGTGCGTCAAGCAAATGTCTATTCTGAAATTGTTCCTTCCTCTATGCCCGTTGAAGAGATTCTTGCAAAAAAGCCAAAGGCAATCATCCTTTCAGGCGGACCATCAAGTGTGTATGCCCCAGGTGCCCCAACTCTTGATCCAGCAATATTTGAACACAACATTCCTGTGTTTGGAATTTGCTACGGGTTTCAAGTGATGGCATCTGCTCTTGGTGGCGTTGTTACGCAAACAGGAAAATCGGAATACGGCCGCACGGGACTCTCGCATAATTCTGAATCAAAGTTGCTTTTGAATTTGCCAAAAGAATTCAATGTTTGGATGAGCCACGGCGACAGCGTGACACAGGTTCCCGTTGGATTTACTTCAACAGCTAAGACCGCCGATACCCCCATTGTTGCTTTTGAAAATGAAACTGGTTTGCTTGCTGGCGTTCAGTATCACCCAGAAGTGTTGCATTCTGAGCATGGACAAGAAATATTGCGCCACTGGTTGATTGATATTGTCGGATGCAAACCAACATGGACAAGTGCAAATATCGTTGCACAAGAAGTAGAAAAGATTCGGTCTGTTGTTGGATCTAGTCGAGTAATTTGCGGCTTGTCTGGGGGAGTTGATTCCGCTGTTGCAGCTGCAATAGTTCAAAAAGCAATCGGCGCTCAGCTCACATGCGTATTTGTTGACCATGGCCTTCTTCGAGAAGGTGAAGCCGAGCAGGTTGAAACAGATTTTGTTGCGGCTACGGGAGTCGAACTCAAGATTGTAGATGCACGCGAAAAATTTCTTAATGCGCTTGCTGGTGTAACCGATCCAGAGCGGAAGAGAAAAATTATTGGAGCAGAATTTATTCGATCATTTGAGGAAGCGGCGCGAGAATTAACTTCGGCAAAACCTGAAGCAATTGATTTTCTTGTGCAGGGAACCTTGTATCCAGATGTCGTTGAATCTGGCGGCGGAACTGGGACTGCAAATATTAAATCTCACCACAATGTTGGTGGACTTCCAGATGATCTTCAATTCACGCTTATTGAACCCCTACGCACCCTATTCAAAGATGAGGTTCGCGAAGTTGGCCTCCAGCTTGGCCTTCCAGGCGAGATAGTTTGGCGCCAGCCGTTCCCAGGTCCAGGCTTAGCAATTCGCATTGTCGGTGAAGTTACTGAGAATAGACTTACAATTCTTCGAAAAGCCGATTCCATCGCTAGATATGAATTAAAATCAGCACAGTTGGATCGAGAGATTTGGCAATGTCCCGTAGTTCTACTTGCTGATGTTCGTAGCGTAGGAGTGCAGGGAGATGGAAGAACATATGGACATCCCATAGTTCTTCGGCCAGTTTCAAGTGAAGATGCGATGACTGCAGATTGGAGTCGTCTTCCGTACGACGTACTGGAGAAGATTTCAACTCGCATCACAAATGAGGTTCGCGATGTAAATCGAGTTGTACTCGATATAACGAGCAAACCTCCCGGCACAATTGAGTGGGAATAAGGATTGGACGAAAGTAAATGTTGAGCTCGAAAAAGATAATTGCGACAGTGGTGCTTTCACTCACTGCTTCCCTTGTTATGTCTAGCGCTACATTTGCCAAAGATCCCAAAACCACGATGAGCAGTGGTAAGTCGAAGATGGCTTCAAAAGCGCTTTGTACATCCACAAATGCATACCCTCACAAAGAGCCACAAATTGCGCCACCTGCAGTAAAGATGCCGGTGAAGAATCGCACATTTACTTTTGAAACAAACTGCGGCCAAATTGTTGTCGAAGCAGATGGCGCAAATGCACCATTAACGGTGCTCGTAATGACAACTTTGGCTAAAGGTGGATATTTCAATAAGACACTCTGTCATCGCCTTACAACAAGCGGACTTTTTGTACTGCAATGTGGAGATCCAACCGCAACCGGTTCAGGTGGCCCACTTTTCACATACGATAATGAGAATCTTCCAGATGCCGTCGCAAATAATTACCCTGCTGGCACAGTGGCAATGGCAAATTCTGGATTAACACAAACAGGTCACGGAACAAATGGAAGTCAGTTCTTCCTCGTCTATGCCGACACCACTCTTGGCGCTAATTACACTCGCTGGGGAAGAATCATTAAAGGCCTAGATATCCTTAAAGCAATTGCCGCTCAAGGCGTGCTTGGTGGCGGGGGCGACGGAACACCAAAGCAGACCGTCGGTATCGAAAAGGTTTCAGTTAAATAAATTAGGCAGTTGCAACAACTCTAAAGGTTTCAGCGAATGAGCCTGTAGCCAAACCGTGAGCTTCCGCATTTCGTGTACCCCACTCGCGTACGCGACCGTCTAATTCTGGGCTATGTGCAGTTTGGCTTACGTGAGAACGGATAGCTTTAAGTTTGAGATCAATCGTCGAAGAAATGTCCACGACATGATTTACTTCATTTGGCGACATAACCCAGACTTCACTAACTGTCCACGGTTCGAGACCTTCAGTTTTAAGTAAATCTTCAAAAGCAAAAGGATTGCCGGCATCTGGATAAACAGCCTGCATCGCTGCTTCCGCGGCTGCCATGTGGTCTGGATGGCTTGAAAAGATTCTTTCCCAGTTTCTCTCGGGATTCTGAATAACCATGCGTTGAGGGCGAACTTTTCGAATTGCACGAACAATTTCCTTACGAAGTTCTATTGTTGCTTCTAAATGACCATCAACATAGTTGAGGAAATTCACATCTGTAACGCCTAGAACTTTTCCAGCATCTCTCTGCTCTTGTTGGCGAATCTTTGGCATTTCTGAGCGAGGAACTGTTGGGTCAACTCCGCCCTGATCTCCATTTGTGCAAACGAAGTAGGAGACGGCGATTCCCTTCGCAGTCCATTGTGGAATTGTTCCGCCAGCACCAAAATCAAGGTCATCTGGATGCGCAGTAACAAAGAGAATTCTTTCAATGGAGCTGTCATCAATAGGAGGCATAGAGCGAAGGTTACACTCCACCAGTGTCCCAACTCGATTTAACTAGCCTCAATCCGCAGCAGCAAGAAGCGGTTATTCATGAGGGTTCTCCATTGCTAGTTGTTGCCGGTGCTGGGTCTGGAAAAACCCGAGTTCTTACTCGCAGAATTGCCTATTTACTTGCAAGCCGGGGAGTTGCTCCGTACGAGGTTTTGGCTATCACCTTTACAAACAAAGCAGCGGCGGAAATGAAAGAAAGAGTTGCTGAGCTCGTTGGTGAAAGAGCGAAGTCAATGTGGGTCTCAACCTTTCACTCGGCTTGTGTGCGAATTCTTAGGAATGAAGCGACAAAACTTGGTTTCACTACATCCTTTGCCATTTATGACTCCTCTGATAGCTCCACACTTATCAAGCGGATAATGAAAGAACTAGGTCTTGATGGAACTGAAATCAAACCTGGAGCAATTCAATCCAGAATTTCAAATGCAAAAAACGAATTGCAAACGCCAGCTACATTTCAAAAGGCAGAATTTGATTTCGTGGACAAGATGGCAGCTGAAATCTATTCGGTTTATCAACGGAGATTGACTTCTGCAAATGCCATGGATTTTGATGATCTAATCATGAAGACTGTGGAAGTCTTACAAAAATTTCCAGAAGTGCGGGCTAGATATCGTTCGCGTTTTAAACACATAT
>CAIUFY010000073.1 GCA_903898555.1 uncultured Actinomycetes bacterium | reverse complement strand
GTTGGTTGTGATTGCCATGTGGCTGGGTCTACGCGCTCATCCCATTTGAGTGCATTGAGCAATCTGCCAGGTTCACCGCTTCTTGGAACGCGAATTGTGTAACCGAGCATTCCGTGAATACCTGGCATGACGCCTGTTGAAAGTGAAGTGAGCGCCGTGGCAGTTGTTGAAGGAAAAGTTGAATTCAAAACCTGATTGCGATTCATTGCAGCCAGCGCTGGAAATTGTGAGCCGTACTTCTCAATAACGTCATTGCCCATGCCATCGACGAGAAGCAGGCAGGTGCGATCAGAATCAGGAAGCTCAAGAGAGTTGATGAGACCTGTGCCACCCAATGAGGCAAATATGGATTGGGATAGGTCGTTTAATCCAGCTGGCACGGGCACAACCTTAGGCTGACTTCGCCTCGAACGGTGTCGGTCACCTATTTCGGGTCGATGTGTTGGCAAGATACGCGCGTGGCAAAAACCCCAGATAAGAAGAGTCCTGCCGGCAAGGCTGTGAAAGTCGCGCTTCCAAAGCCTGGCGAACATCCTGGACGTATTGTCGATATCGATGTTTCCGATGAAATGTCTGAATCCTTCCTGGAGTATGCCTACTCAGTAATTTATTCACGCGCGCTACCTGATGCTCGCGATGGCATGAAACCAGTACAGCGAAGAATTTTGCACCAGATGTCTGAGATGGGACTTCGGCCCGAAAAGGGACACGTGAAATCTGCTCGTGTCGCCGGTGAAGTGATGGGTAAATTGCACCCACACGGTGATGGCGCGATTTATGACGCGATGGTCCGCATGGCCCAATCTTTCTCACAACGCCTGCCTCTCGTGGATGGCCACGGAAACTTTGGATCTCTCGACGCTGGTCCTGCAGCTATGCGCTACACCGAATCGCGCTTAGCACCAGCTGCGCTCGCTTTGGTAAACGAGAGCGATGAAAATACTGTTGATTTCGGCCCGAATTACGATGGTCAACTCATGGAGCCTCTCGTGCTTCCTGCAGCATTTCCAAATCTATTGGTCAACGGGGCCACAGGTATCGCCGTAGGTATGGCGACAAACATGGCTCCTCATAACCTTGGTGAAGTAATCGCAGCAACAAAATATTTGATTGAAAATCCAAAGGCAACATTGAAGCAACTCATGAAGCATGTTCCTGCGCCCGATTTCCCAACTGGAGGTCAAATTATTGGCCTTGAAGGAATTGCTGACGCATACGAAACAGGGCGTGGATCATTTAAAGTGCGTGCAACGGCAACCATCGAAAAGGTTTCCAGCCGCAAGCAGGGCATCGTAATAACAGAACTTCCGTACAACATCGGACCTGAAAAGATTGTGGACAAGATTGCCGCACTCGTAAAGGCTAAGAAGATTCAGGGAATTTCAGACATCATCGATCTCACTGACGGCCAACAAGGCACAAAGGTTGTTGTCGAGATTAAACCAGCGTACGAAGCCGAAGATGTCCTCGAAAAACTTTACGCGCTCACCCCGATGGAAGATGCCTTTTCGATCAACGCCGTGGCTCTAGTCAACGGCAAGCCGCTCACTTTGGGTCTTAAAGATCTCCTTCAGGTATTTATTGACCACCGCATCGATGTAGTTCGTCGTCGCTCTGAATACCGCAAGGCAAAAGCAGAAGCACGCCTGAACCTGGTTGACGGATTGCTTAAGGCAATCATCGACATCGACAAGGTCATCAAGATTATTCGAGCAAGTGAAGATGCGTCAGCTGCAAAAGAGGCCCTAATTAAGGGCTTTAAACTCTCTGATGAACAAGCAACTTACATTTTAGATATGCCGCTTCGTCGATTGACCAAGATGAGCAAGCTTGAACTTGAGTCAGAGCAAAAAGAATTGAAGGAAACAATCGCCTTCTTAAAGAAACTTCTCTCTTCTGAGGATGCAATCAAGAAGCAGGTTTCTGATGAACTCACTGCTACATCAAAAGCATTTGCAACACCTCGACGTACCCGCCTGGCTTAATTTACTCCAAACGTAATTTCTTCTACAGATCTACATATGGATCAGCAACCTTCTTGTTCTAACACAAATTTAGCGGCTATTTCTTTGGCGATGTTGCTACAGAAGGTAAAATCTTTTTCATGCACAAAACTGTTGCTGAATTACCAGTCAAAGCATTTTGTCTCCATTCCCCGGAATGATAGGAGATGGCGGTGACTCGATAGATTTTTGAAGTTACACACCGAATTTCTTTTGTCGATCCTTTTTCATGGCTCGATACCAACGAATCTTGAAACGTACCGGCGTGTAGACATGATTTGTGTTGAGATACTTTCTGATTTCAGAGTTGTTTAGACATCTGAAGGACTCCTCGGAAGGTTTAAGCTCTGAAATATCGCTCAAAGTTGAAAAATCAATTTCAGGAAATACAAAATGGCCCTTATAAAGGAACCAAAGAGGACCAACGGGATCGAGTTTTCTGCGAAAACTTTGCATGGCTATTTGTAGCAAAAAACGGAGTTACGCGCAGTACATTTTTAACGGCTTGACTGCCATTCTTCTTTCAGAGTGGCGTAGATGTAGGAGTCCGTCCACTCCCCTTTAAACCAATAATCTTGAATGTAGTGCGCCTCGCGTCGCATGCCAATTCGCTCTACGAGTTTCCATGAGGGCGTATTTCGAACATCGATGTTGGCAATGACGCGATGAAAAAGTTCGGAACTAAAGAGAGCGGAAATAAGAGCAGAGGCAGCTTCGCTCGCAAATCCCTGACCACCAAATTTTGGATTGATGACATAACCAAACTCGGCTTTTTTATGTTCAGTGCTTCGATACATTGCATTCATCTGACCAATGAGTTGATCATCAGATTTTCGACATAAGGCAAGTGTTAGGTAATCACCCTCGACGTTCAGGAAATGAGCACTCTTGTTTTCTGAAATTGATTTCGCAACTTCTTCGAGGTTACGTACATTCCAAGGGATGTATCGGCAGATCTCGGGATTGCTGTGATATTCCAGCATTGCCTCTGCGTCCCCATCTTTGAAGGGACGCATGTACAGACGTTCTGATTCGATGTAGGAAAAATCCGCCATTTAGGCGTCGATTCTCTCGCGATCAATTTCTGCGTTAGAAATAAATTCTTTGCGGGGTGCAACCTCATTGCCCATCAGAAGCTCAAACATCTTCTCAGCTGCAGCCGCATCCTTCATGGTTATGCGACGAAGCGTGCGCGCTTCTGGAAGCATGGTTGTTTCACGTAACTGATCAGCATCCATTTCGCCAAGACCCTTGTAACGCTGAATCGGTTCCTTCCAGCGCTTTCCATCCTTTATCAAGCCAGCAGTTATCTTCTTCATTTCATCATCTGAATATGTGTAAATAACTTCGCCACGTTTTCCGCCTACAACATCGATACGGTGCAGAGGTGGAATTGCAGCGAACACACGTCCGTCATCAATCAAAGGTTTCATGTAACGATGAAAGAGTGTGAGTAGAAGGCATCGGATATGAGCGCCGTCCACATCAGCATCAGACATCAAAATGATGCGGCCGTAGCGGGCATCGTCTAGATTGAAGGATTGGCCAGAACCTGCGCCAATTACTTGAATGATTGAGGCGCATTCACTATTTTCGAGCATCTGTGAAAGCGAAGCCTTTTGAACGTTAAGAATCTTTCCACGAATAGGAAGGATTGCCTGGAATTCAGAGTTACGAGCAGCCTTCGTGGTTCCAAGGGCTGAGTCTCCCTCAACGATGAAGAGCTCGGTGCGATTTGTGTCATCTGAGCGACAATCCGAAAGCTTTGTTGGGAGCGAAGAGGACTCCAGGGCGTTCTTTCGACGTTGTAAATCTTTATGCGCGCGAGCTGAAAGACGCGTGCGAGATGCGCCCGCAATTTTTTCCATAACGGCTTTGCCGGTGGCCTTATCAAGGCGCTTTGTTGTATTGAAGAAATTCTTCATCTCTTCGGCTACTACTGTCGCGACAATCTTGGTTGCGGCTGCCGTTCCAAGGACTTCTTTTGTCTGTCCTTCGAACTGTGGCTCAGACATTCTCACCGTGACAACCGCAGTCAAGCCTTCAAGAACGTCGTCTTTAATGACATCAGCTTCATTGTTTTTTAATACTTTATTGGCGCGCAGAGCGTCGTTAAATGCCTTTGTAATGGCACGTTCGAAACCTGCCGTGTGAGTTCCGCCTTTTGGCGTTGAAATAATATTTACAAACGAGGCCATAGTGGTGTCGTAGCCGTTACCCCATTGAAGTGCGATGTCGACGCCCATGTTTCGCGCGACCTCAGTTGGCATCATGTGGCCCTTGTCATCGAGAACCGGAACGGTCTCTGTGTAATCGCCGCTTCCCTGAAGACGAATCACTTCGCCAATTGCTTCGTCGGGGCGAAGGAAGGTACAAAATTCGCCAATTCCGCCCTTATGGAAGAAAGTCTCGGAAGTCTTAGCCTTTGCGCGATTGTCATTAACAATCAGGGTGAGACCAGGTACTAAGTATGAAGTTTGTCGAGCGCGAGCATAAATATCTTCAATCGAAAGCTCTGCTTCCTTGAGGAAGATTTGGCGGTCAAACCACCACTTAATGCGCGTGCCGGTGATCTTTGAAGAGATCTTTCCAATAACGCGAAGTCCGCTGCTTTCAGTAAATGAAGCTTTAGGGCCTTCTCCATCAAATATTCCTGCGTTGCCTCGTTGGAAAGACATCCAATGAATCTTGCCGCCGCGATCAACTTCGACATCAAGACGTGAAGCAAGAGCATTTACAACAGATGCGCCAACGCCGTGAAGTCCACCTGACGCAGCGTACGAGCCGCCGCCGAATTTTCCGCCAGCGTGCAATTTTGTTAGAACGACTTCAACTCCTGTAAGCCCCGTCTTTGGCTCTTTATCAACAGGTATGCCACGTCCATCGTCATGTACTTCGACCGAGCCATCTGCTTCAAGATTAATTTCAATTTTCTTACAATGTCCGCCGAGTGCTTCATCGACAGAGTTATCAATAATTTCCCAGAGGCAATGCATCAACCCGCGCGAATCGGTTGTGCCGATATACATACCTGGACGCTTTCGAACAGCATCGAGTCCTTCCAAAACCGCGAGATCTTTAGCGGTATAGGAATTTAATTCTTCTTGTACTTGTTCGGTAGCCACGGGGAGGAAGGCTATCTTCGCAAAGTGCTCGCCGGTGCGATACGCGCCGAAGGGAGCGAGAAATATGTCCAATTACTGAGAATTGGGTCCGAATAAGGAGAAAAATCTCTCATTGAATGAATATTGGTACCGGGAATAAACCCCTGATGCTTTACTGTTCTCTAACTAGTTCTACAGAAAGGGACTCCACATGACAGAGCAGTTGATACTCGAACCAACGCCACTTAGCGCAGTCGATCGTTGTGATCGTTGCGGTGCCCAGGCTTATCTTCGTGCAATGCTCCTCAATGGCGGAGAACTTCTCTTCTGTGCCCATCATGCGAAGGAATATGCCGAAGGCCTTAAGAAGGTAACGGCTCGCATTCAAGATGAGACTGAGAAACTTGTCGTTGCAAATAACGACACTCTTCGCTAACTACTTATTATCAGTTAAGAATTTCTTATGAGAGCCGTCACAAAACGGCTTCTCTTGGCTATGCCCACATCCACATAGCTTCACTTCTGATTTTGATTCAATGAGTACGCCGTCTGCATCCACAAAATCAACCTCCCCCGTAATGCGAATAGATCCGCTACGGGGGTTTATGAATATCTTTGGGTTGCCCAAATTAATTACTTATTAATCTAGATAATCGCGGAGCACTTGGCTACGTGATGGGTGACGCAATTTCGACATTGTCTTTGATTCAATCTGGCGAATACGTTCGCGAGTTACGCCGTAAACCTTGCCGATTTCATCAAGAGTCTTTGGCTGCCCATCAGTTAGACCAAATCGCATTGCTACAACACCAGCCTCGCGCTCGGAGAGCGTATCTAGCACTGAATGTAGCTGCTCCTGAAGGAGGGTGAATGAGACTGCATCTGCAGGAACAATCGCCTCAGAGTCCTCAATCAAATCACCAAACTCTGAATCTCCCTCTTCACCAAGTGGTGTGTGGAGAGAAATTGGTTCGCGACCATATTTTTGAACTTCGACAACCTTTTCAGGTGTCATATCGAGTTCTTTAGCCAACTCTTCAGGGGTCGGTTCGCGACCAAGATCTTGAAGCATCTGACGTTGAACGCGAGCAAGCTTGTTAATAACTTCAACCATGTGAACTGGAATACGAATTGTTCTAGCCTGGTCAGCCATCGCACGTGTAATCGCTTGGCGGATCCAGATCGGAAGGCACACGTCTGAACTCCAGTCACCGCT
>CAIUFY010000072.1 GCA_903898555.1 uncultured Actinomycetes bacterium | reverse complement strand
GAAACTTGATAAACGGTACTTGTTGTTGAAAGTGACAACTCATCCATCCCGTCATCACCTCGGAAAACAAAGCCTTCGCATCCTCGTCTAGCAAGAACATCGGCCATAATCGGTTGGAATTTAGACTTCGCGACTCCGACTGCAATTGCAATTGGCTTTGCTGGATTGGCCAATGGTCCGAGTACGTTGAAAATAGTAGAAACGCCTAACTCTTTACGAGCAGGAGCGGCGTACCGAAGGGCGGGATGAAATTTAGGCGCAAAACAGAAACCAATCCCGATGCGGTGAACAATCTCTGCCACACCTTCTCCATTTATATTGATATTGATGCCGAGTGCTTCAAGAAAATCAGCTGAACCGCACATCGATGATGCTGCCCTGCTCCCATGTTTGACCACACGCGCACCTGCTGCGGTAGTCACAATGGCAGCCATTGTTGAAATATTTACAGTGTTGAAGCCATCCCCACCAGTGCCCACAATATCTACCGCACGATCTGGAATGGTGATTGGAGCCGCGTACTCATACATCTGATCTATCATCGCTGAGATTTCGGAAGCAGACTCCCCCTTGTCGCCTAACTTAGTTAAGTAGGCCTTTATCTCTTCAACGGAGGCGCCACCCTGCAAGATTTGCCCCATTGCCCAATGCACTTGAGGCGTAGAAAGATCGGCTTTTGTATCGAGAACCTTAAGAATCTCTCCCCATGTGAAATTCGAAGACATGCGAAGTTGGGATTAGCCGACAACTACAGCGCGCGAGCGCAATAAATCAGCAGCCTTGCTTGCAAAGGTAAATGGGTCAATTGGATGGAGTACAACGTCATCAGCACGCGACCAAGTAGCCAGCCAAGAGTCTTGAGGGCGTCCAGCAATCAGTAGTACAGGAGGGCAGTTAAAGACTTCATCTTTGAGTTCGCGAGCAATTCCTATCCCGCCTTCAGGATTAGCCTCACCATCAAGGATGAAGAGATCTACTCGCTTTTTAGAATCGACATATTGGCGAAGAGCAGGGCCAGTGGCAATCTCGGTTATCCGGTGCTCTGGTAGATCTGCTGCGACCTGGCGGCCAAGGGCGGCTATAACGTTGGCCCGGGTATCTAGGTCATGGCTATAGACCACAATCTGAAGGGGCGCTCCGGCTGTTGTTTCGCTCATAATGGAGAAGTCTAACCCCGGCAAGCAGTGAAAGACCCCCTAATTTCACGCGTGACACGTCTCACCCAACAGGCAGACTCGACCACTCGTTTGAGTTCGGGAATTAGGCCTGTATCGGGAATAATCCCCCTGTGACCACAACTAACGCACCTGCCCAGGCAGGCCAAAATCGAGTCAACCGCCCCAACATGGTGGCCGTTGGAACAATTGTTTGGCTCTCTAGTGAACTGATGTTCTTCGCTGCTCTCTTCGCAATGTATTTCACAACGCGCGCAGTGCAAGGTCCAAATATTTGGGCAGCATCAACTGGAATGCTTAACGTTAAATTCGCAGCCATTAATACAACAGTCTTGGTCTTGTCATCTGTGACATGTCAGTTCGGTGTATTTGCTGCTGAACGTTTCCAATTGAAGAGAAGCGCTTCTATTTTCAAGTTCTCCAAGTGGGGAATGCGTGAATGGTTCGCACTCACCTTCTTGATGGGCGCGTTCTTCGTTGGCGGTCAAATTTACGAATATGCGAATCTCGTTCACGAAGGTCTTTCAATCTCCTCGCGTGCATATGGTTCTGTCTTTTATATTGCAACAGGATTCCACGGGTTGCACGTAACTGGTGGTCTTATCGCATTCCTTATTCTTATTGTTCGCGTTACAAAGGCTCGTCGCTTTGGACATTCGCAAGCAACCTCAGCAATCGTAGTTTCGTATTACTGGCACTTCGTCGACATCGTATGGATCGCGCTTTTCTCCGCGATTTACTTGATCAAGTAACTGGAGCAGACCCTCAATGACATCATTCGCTCGAGTAAGTAAGTACCGCCGCCACAAGTTCGCAGGACCGGTTCTTGTCGTCGCAGCACTTCTCACAATTGGCTCTGCTTTTTCGATTGCATCTGCTCTTCCAAGTGCAACGAAGATGACAGCGGGTGCGACAAGCACTCAAATTGCTGAAGGCAAAAAGATATTTGCTGCAGGTTGTTCATCGTGTCACGGTCTAAATGCTGAGGGAAGCTCAATAGCGCCAGCACTTATTGGAGTTGGTGGCGCATCTGTTGATTTCCAAGTTGGCACCGGACGCATGCCGATGGCCGACATGAGCCAGCAGGCTCAACGCAAACCTCCTAAATACAACGCAGAAGAAACAGCAGCTCTTGCTGCATATGTGGCTTCACTTGCACCTGGGCCAAGCGCGGTCGACGGGGCAAACCTGAATTACGAACGTGATGGAAACACTGCTCAAGGCGGGGAACTTTTCCGCACAAACTGCGCAATGTGTCACAACTTTGCTGCTCAAGGTGGAGCACTTTCTCAAGGTAAGTACGCACCAACCTTGATGGGAGTTGAGCCGAAATATATGTACGAAGCAATGATTACTGGTCCTCAATCAATGCCAAAGTTTTCGGATAAAACAATTACTCCTGCTGAGAAACTTTCTATCATTAAGTGGATCAAGGCAGCTCAAAACGAGCCTGCACTTGGTGGAGCAACAACTGGACGTGTCGGTCCTGTAACCGAAGGCTTGCTTGCATGGCTTCTTGGTTTGGGTTCACTTATCGGCGTAGCCGTGTGGCTAGCAGCGAAGGCGAGATAGTTAAATGACTAACGGCAATCACATCGAGAAGTTCCAAGATCCAGGTTTACCAGAACACATTCATCGCAAAGCAGATCACGACGAAAAGGCAGCGAAGAAGGCAGAGCGCCAAGTCGCAATACTCTTCTTGCTTTCTGCTGTCGGTACGGTTCTTGCGATTGGTTCTTATATTTTCATGCCACAAGATTTGGTTATTTTCATTCCAATCATGGGTGATCAAAATGCAGCGCAACTTTGTCTTGGTCTTGGAATCGCTATGGCGACATTCTTCCTTGGTATGGGCGCAGTGCATTGGGCTAAGACACTTATGCCAGATACAGAGGTTGTGGCAGAACGCCACGAATTTCGCTCTGAAGAAGAAGATAGAGAAGCATTTGTTGCAACAGTTAAGGAGCAAGGTGGGTCGGCTGGTCTTGGCCGTCGCACACTGATTAAGCGTTCACTTGGATTAGCGGGCGGACTTGCTGCGTTAACTCCTATCGTCATGCTTCGCGACTTAGGCCCTCAACCAAAAAAGCAACTCAACACAACGAGCTGGGTATCTGGCACTCGCCTAGTTACAGATCCAGGCGATCGCCCAATTAAGCCTTCAGACTTAGAAGTCGGCGCAGTCGCACAAGTTCTTCCTGCACTCAAGGCTGGCGAAGAACGTACCTTGGAAAATGTCGGCAAAGATGCCGTTCTCTTGATCCGTTTGAACCCAAATGAATTCAATCTTGATTCAGAGCGTCTTTCATGGACACACGATGGAATTATCGCTTTCTCAAAGATTTGTTCACACATGGGTTGTGCTGTGGCTCTTTATGAACAGCAAACAAAACATCTTCTCTGCCCATGTCACCAATCAACTTTTGACGTAACTCGCGCAGCAAAGGTCATTTTTGGACCAGCAGCTCGTCCACTACCTCAGCTAGCAATCACAATTGATAGCGAAGGCTATTTAATTGCAAAGCAACCATTTACTGAACCTGTCGGACCTAGCTTCTGGGAGCGAAACACAAAATGAGTCAAAAAGAACGCATCGCTGGTGGCGTCGCTAATTACATCGACGAACGTACTGGGGCAGCCAAGTGGCTCAACAAAAACCTTAAAAAGGTATTCCCAGATCACTGGTCCTTTATGTTGGGCGAAGTTGCACTTTATTCATTTATTATCTTGTTGCTTTCAGGAACTTTCCTAACTTTTTGGTTTGATCCTTCACAGCGCGATGTAATTTACAACGGTTCTTACATGCCACTTCAGCATGTACAAATGTCGGCCGCATATGCATCCACCCTCCACATCTCATTCGATGTACGTGGCGGATTACTTATGCGCCAAATTCACCATTGGGCAGCTCTTCTGTTCATGGCTGCGATTATTGCTCACTTACTTCGCGTTTTCTTTACCGGTGCATTCCGTAAACCACGTGAAGCAAACTGGCTCATTGGCGTAGGTCTTGTGACACTCGGAATTGTTGAAGGATTCTTGGGATACTCACTTCCAGATGACTTGCTCTCTGGAACTGGTATTCGTATTGCTGAAGCCATTCTTCAAGCTATCCCGGTTGTTGGCTCATACATTGCCTTCTTTGCATTCGGCGGAGCATTCCCTGGACATGTATTTATTCCACGCATTTATACAGTTCACGTTCTTCTACTCCCCGGCGCATTCTTGGCGCTTATCACTATTCACTTGATGCTCGTCTGGTACCAGAAGCACACTCAATATCCAGGTCCAGGACGAACAGAGAAGAATGTTGTTGGCTATCCATTGATGCCTGTCTATATGGCAAAGGCTGGCGGATTCTTTGGAATCGTATTTGGCGTAACCGCATTTCTCGGCGCCGTTGCATCCATCAACCCAATCTGGCTTTACGGTCCATATACACCGGGCCAAATTTCTGCTGGTTCTCAACCTGACTTCTACATGGGTTGGCTAGATGGACTTGTTCGTATGTCTCCCCCAATTGAAACGCATGCATTTGGGCACACAATCTCATGGAATATTTTGATTCCAGGGTTAATTGTTCCCGGCATTCTCTTCACTGGAATGGCTTTGTATCCATTTATCGAAAGTTATATTTCCGGAGATAAGCGCGAGCACCACCTGCTAGATCGCCCAAGAAATGTTCCTAACAGAACAGCTCTTGGTGCAATGTCTCTTACCTTCATGATGGTTTCACTCATCAACGGCGGAAACGATCTCATTGCCACGCACTTCCATTTGTCGATCAATCAAATTATGTGGATGTCTCGCATCGGAATATTTGTTCTACCTCCGCTAGCGTTCGTCATTACAAAGCGTATTTGCTTGTCTCTGCAACGCGCTGACCGTGATCTAGTTCTACACGGACGCGAAACTGGTCGCCTTGTAATGCTGCCGCATGGTGAGTTTGTCGAAGTTCATGAACCTATCTCCGCTGAAAAAGCTTGGACATTGACTTCACACGAGCAACCACGTGCTATTCCAAACGTTTCAGAAGATGTCAATGGAGTTGCCAAGCCTAAGGCTGTGCGCAACAAGCTTCGCTCTCGCATGAGTGTTGCAAATGCCGAACAAGCTCCTGCTGCAACCGCAACGGAAGCAAAAGAACTTGAAGGCGGACATCACTAATTCATGATCAGGTCTGCAAAACCCGAAGACCTCTCTGAAATCGCTTCACTTATCAAGGAGCTTGCCGATTACGAGCGGGCTCCAGAGCAGGCAATCGCGACTATTGAAGATTTAGACGCTGCCCTATTTGGCCCTTCCCCCAAGGTCTTCTGCGAGATCGTAGAGGTTGACGGAACAGTCCTCGGCTTCGCAATATGGTTCCTTAATTTCTCCACATGGCAAGGAAAGCACGGAATCTATCTGGAAGATCTATTTATCCGCCCGCAATACCGCGGAAGCGGCTGGGGAAAGAAACTGCTTGAGCATCTTGCCGCCAAATGCTTAGAAAACAATTGGGGACGATTTCAGTGGTGGGTACTTGACTGGAATGAGCCTGCTATTGAGTTCTACAGGGCTCTTGGAGCCTCTCCCATGGATGAATGGACTGTTTATCGGGTTGCAGGAGAAGAGTTAAAGAAGTTGGGCGAGAGTTAATTTAAGAGAGAAGTTTGTAATAGAAAGTAGTTGGCTTTAGCTCGCCAGACGGCGCGGCCGAATGTTGCGGCATGGTTCCTAATTTCACCCACTCTAGGCGTTGATAGAGCGAATCGGCCACTGAATCAGTTTCGGTATCTAGAATCAAGAGCGATTTACCCGCCATTTTCGCTTCCATTTCAAGGATGCTCAGCAGTTTCCTACCGATCCCCTTACCTTGGCTCTCACTCCTGACAATGAATTTCTTAACTTCTGCGCGATGTTGCGCATTTGGGTTGCTTTCAAAAGCTAGAACGACGACTCCAACAATTTGATTCTCCTCGAGAGCATAAATAACCCTGCCTTTATCTCGTGAGATATCGGCCAGAACCTTGGCCCAATATGAATCTAATTGACTCAAAGTTACATCGGCTAGATAACCCATTGAAGCACCTGATGCAACCGCGTCAAAGAGAAGCTTTGCAAAGGGCAAAGAAAAGTCCTCAAGATCTTCGTGAGAAGAGTTGAGGACTTTAAATTCAACCATTAATTAATGTTGACCAGTGTGTGCCGGATTTGGCTTTTCGTATTCAAGAACAAAGCCGAAGATGCTAATTACTAAGGCACCTACTGCAATCAAAGTTAACCACCAACCGATGAGCAATCCCATGCCAGCTGCACACGCAGATGCGGCCAAAGGAAGTGGCCACCATGAATGCGGAGAATAGAATCCAAGTTCTCCGGCCGCGTCGGCAATTTCGCCATCCTGGTTATCTTCAGGTAAGACACCGTTTGTGCGCTTTGAGATAAACCAGAGGTAGAAGCCGATAAGACCAGCTAACCCGCCACTGAGCATAATTGCTGTGATACCAAGTGCTTCGCCACCAACCTGCCAATAGATGACAGTCATGAGGAAGTAGAAGGCTGCAAGCCCTGCGAATAAACGCCAACCAGCTTTCATATTTTCTACCTAATCCTTTTCTTAACGTTTCGTTAGTGAAGCTTCTCGGTGTGAATATCTGGATGATGAAGATCAAACGCCGGACGTTCAGAACGAATGCGAGGCATCGAAAGGAAGTTGTGACGCGGTGGCGGACAAGATGTTGCCCACTCCAAAGAAGCGCCGTAGCCCCATGGGTCATCAACTGTAACTTTCGGACTATTTCTAGAAATCCAAACGTTGATGAAGAAGGGAATCATGGAAAGAGCGAGCAGGACTGAACCGACGGTCGACAATTCGTTCATCCATGTGAATCCATCCGTAGGCAAATAATC
Organism: uncultured Actinomycetes bacterium; assembly: GCA_903898555.1. Classification (GTDB taxonomy): domain Bacteria; phylum Actinomycetota; class Actinomycetes; order Nanopelagicales; family Nanopelagicaceae; genus PALSA-747. The sequence continues at coordinate 1,433 of CAIUFY010000072.1, read as the reverse complement.
TGCGTAACGACGCGGGAATCCCTTTATTCCAAGCCAGTGCTGCACAAGGAATGTTAAGTGGAAACCGAAGAAGAGAGTCCAGAAGTGGATCTTTCCAAGACGATCGTTAAGCATGTGACCGGTGAACTTAGGCCACCAGAAGTAGAAGCCGCCAAACATCGCAAAGACTACGGTTCCAAAGAGAACGTAGTGGAAGTGTGCAACCACAAAGTATGAGGCTGAAACTGCGAAATCCATTGGAGGCGATGCCAGGATAATTCCTGTCAACCCACCGAACAAGAATGTTATTAAGAACCCGATAATGAAGAGCATTGGTGTTTCAAATGTAAGAGCGCCTCTCCACATCGTGCCAATCCAGTTGAAGAACTTCACGCCGGTCGGCACACCAATTAAGAAAGTCATAAAGGAGAAGAACGGTAAGAGCACTTGCCCGCTCGCGTACATATGGTGAGCCCATACAGATACTGAGAGCGCTGCAATACCGATTGTGGCGGCAATCAAACCTTTATAACCAAAGATTGGCTTGCGACTAAATACTGGCAAGATCTCTGATGCAATTCCGAAGAATGGAAGTGCGAGGATGTAAACCTCAGGGTGTCCGAAGAACCAGAACAAATGTTGCCAGAGAATTGCTCCGCCATTTGCCGAGTCGAAGATATGTGAACCAAAGAGACGATCGCTTTCAAGTCCCAAGAAGGCAGCAGCCAAAGGTGGGAATGCAAGGAGTACCAAGATCGATGTAAGAAGTACGTTCCATGTGAAGATGGACATACGGAACATCGTCATTCCAGGTGCACGCATCGTGAAGATGGTTGTAATGAAGTTAACGCCACCCATGATTGTTCCAAGGCCACCAATTGCTAATCCGATAACCCAAAGATCTCCACCAATTCCTGGTGAGTACTGGCTATTTGCAAGAGGTGCATAGGCGGTCCAACCGAATGAAGCTGCTCCCCCAGGGCTTAAGAATCCACCGAATGCCATAAGGCCACCGAAGAGATAGAGCCAGTAGGAAAGCATGTTCAAACGCGGGAAAGCCACGTCGGCTGCGCCAATTTGCAGAGGCATGATGACGTTAGCGAAACCGACAAAGAGCGGTGTTGCAAACATCAGGAGCATGACAGTTCCGTGCATTGTGAAAATTTGGTTGTACTGCTCGGTGCTCAAGAATTGAAGTCCTGGACGAGCGAGTTCAGCACGAAGCACCAAAGCCAAGATTCCAGCGATGATGAACCACGCAAATGAGGTAATCAAATACATGTAGCCGATCGTCTTGTGATCAGTTGAGGTAATCCACTTAACGAAGAGGCGACACTTTGACTTTGCCTTTGGTTCAACCGCTCCATAGGAAGGAGTCGATGTAGTTGGTTCTGCGAAAGTCGTCATCGTTATGCCACCTTAAGGGAGTTGATGTAAGCGGTGTACTGCGCAGG
>CAIUFY010000071.1 GCA_903898555.1 uncultured Actinomycetes bacterium | reverse complement strand
TTTGAACGGAGATTGGCCCTTGAAATTTGCGGCAGAGCTAAATTTTACGCTCACAAAGCGGAAAGTGGCCTCCCTAGCCATAGCTCTCTCAGTAGCCACTTCTGGATTAACTCTCCTGAACCCAGCCCTCGTGAGTAGCGCTCGAGCAGATTTCAGCCGACCAGTCGACGTTGTCTCTGTAAATTGGCCGGGAGCAGCCCCCTTAACTACCGATGTGGCCTCAGTTCGCAAATCTCTTGATGATTACACAAATCCTTACTGGCAATCACATGCGGGAATAACTTTCTCCAGAGGTATGGATTCTGTAACGCCTATTCAAATGTCTAAACCCGCTCCATGTAATGGAGATCCAACAGTCACTTACATGAATGACGTTGCTCAAACTTTCTATGATTCACAAGGCCTAAGTGTTGGAACTCGTTACTTAATTATTTTGCTTCCACCGATTCCAGATAAATGTGTATGGGAAGCTAAAAGTATTGTTGGAGATTATCGAATTCCTTTTGGAATTACTGTCTTGCAAAATAATTCAATCCCTTACGTCATTACTCACGAACTTGGACATTCACTTGGTTTGGGGCATACAGACTTTATGAGTTGCCCTACTCCAGGAGATTCAGCCTGGGCTTCTTGTAAGAATATTGAGTACGGCGGAGCCGTCGACATCATGAGCAATATTGAAACTGCCGGGCCATTGAATGTCTATCACCAATGGAGATTAGGTGAGCTTGGTGACGGATCTATTCAATCAATTTCTGAAAGTGGAACCTTCGACTTAAACGGTGCAGGTTCAAATACAGGATTACGAGCTCTATATATTCACGACGGAAGTTCTGTTTATTGGGTTGAATATTTACCGGCTGGGTATGGGTTTAACGCAGGCCTTGCTGTCTTTAGAACTGATACCCCAACAAATCCAAGCGCAACCGTTTCACCAAATACCGAATACACCGGTAGATACACAGGTGATTCATCCGGCGATGCATGGCTTTTGAATCTTGGAGATTACAGTTATTCAAATTTACCTACCGGTTCCCCAACAGGTTGGTCATTTGCGACAAACTCTGGAAACGTCACAATTGCAGGTGAACAAATTGGCGATCAAGCAAATGTCACAGTCTCTGTAAAGCCAGGAACAAATTTACTTCCGCTGCCAGCGACACCTACAGACTTATCTAAATACACTTTTGCAACGAGTGATTTCGGCAGTAACTATCAAATTACTCCAGTTCAAAACGGTTACTCCCTCACAGATCCAACTATGCAGATTTGTAATGGAAATTACGCAAGTGAAGCCCACCGCCTATCTCGCACGCAAGTAGCGGCAAATCCTCTTTACTCTTCAAAGTATCTCTTTATTTCGAGTGAAGCTGTTCAATACGAGTCAGCATTCTGGGCAAATCAAGCCCTACGGGAACTCGATTCCATTTCAGCTAAATGTTCAGCAAAGGTTGCAGTAGTCAAGAAATTGAATTATGTCTCCCCCTCTGAAGTCGAATCTCGCGCTCTTTTGACAACAAGTGTCATAAACAAGGTTCAGCAGAACTTAATTGCGACTTTCCAAGTCAAAGGAAACATACTGGTTGGCACATACGTGCTCTCGTCTCTTACTTTTTCAAATCTAGAAGTAAATCAGTGGTTAAAGCTTTCACAAAAAATTGGTATTCGCCTTTAATTAAATTCGTGACATTACAACCATTGAAATTAGCTGACCCACTAACATAAAAGGCCCAAAAGGTATCGCTGTCTTACGTCCTGCTTTTCCAAAGAGTATTAGAACTATTCCGATTACAGACCCAAGCGTGAATGCTCCAAAGCTACTTATCAAGACTGCCTGCATCCCAAAATATCCCGAGATCAATCCAATTGAAGCTGAGAGCTTCACATCACCCATGCCCATCCCGCCTCTGGAAATAAGCATGATTGCCAAATAGAAAGCTAAAAGAGAAATTGCTCCAGTTGCACTTGGCGCAATCCGATCAAAGCGGTTGTGTGTAATCGAACTGCCAAGAATTACCAGGGCCGAACTTCCAAACAAGCTTGCTGTTAATACATCTGGTAGACGATGGTGAATCAAATCAATTGCGAGAAGTGGAAGTCCGAATGTTGCGAGCACTACCCATAAGAGAAATTGCGTCCAATTGTGAAGAATAAAGAGCGGCGCAACATATAAAATCGCCATTCCCAATTCAAGAGCCGGATACATAGTCGAAATCTTTGAGTTGCAGCCGGGGCACTTGCCCTTAAGAACCAAATAACTTAGGACTGGAATATTTTCTTTCGGGGTAATTTGCCTTGAACAATTTGGGCATTTGGATCTGGTCATTAGACTTTCACGACTTGGAATTCTTGCAACCAAGACCGATGCAAAGGATCCAAGCGACAGCCCCACTAAGGCTATTAGAAATGCAAAAAACGGTGATGACAATCCGTCATACACCGTTCTCTGCATAAGAATTACTTAGAAGCCAGCAACAACACAGCCGCTTACCGCAGCCGCTGACAACGGCGATGTTGGCAATGCAGCAGCGGTTGCAGCTGCAGAAACCTGAGAACCGGTATTTCCCGTGTAATTGAAATTTGGTCCTACGGCATAAAGGGTCTTTGTTGCGTCCGCAACGTTGACCAAGTAATAGACAGCAACGTCAGCTGGAATCTTTGAAATGTATTCAGGAACTAGTTGGGAAAGTTCTCCGCTCTTACCAGTGCCATCAAGCTTGAAGAGAGAAACGTTGTACTTTGTGCTGTCAAAGTTATTCGCTGCTCCTTGAATTGCTCCCCAGTTTCCAACAGGAGTCATAGCAGGGGCAGCCAATTTTGCAGCTGTGGAGTCATTGCGAATGACATAGTTTTCCAAAGCGTTGTAGACATTTGCCAC
>CAIUFY010000070.1 GCA_903898555.1 uncultured Actinomycetes bacterium | reverse complement strand
GGACTTCTCGAAGAACTCAACCGAGAGCAGGTCGCTGGATGCTGCGCTCGCTGTTGCTTGGTAATAGCCGGTCATGTCGTCCAAAGCCACCGAGATCTTTCCTCGTTTCACGCTCGTAGCATCGATCAGAGCATTTGCCTTGAGAACTACGGTTGAAAGGGCTGGGACTGTAATTTTCAAAGTAGCTCCGATTGCACGATAAGCACTCTGCCCCAAGAGCACGCTCCAACCTCCCTTAGAGGTTGCCGTTTTTATCTCAACGCTTTGAGGTTTTAACCCATTATTAAATGCCACGACATATTCGCGATTTTCCGTGGAGTTCTTTTTTGAAATGGCATAAACCGATCCTTTTGCAAGTCGAGTTTGCGTAACACCATTTGCAAGGCCTGGGTTTGCTGTCCGCAACTTCGCCAAGATGGAAAGATATTGCTGAATTGGATTTTTCTTTGCAATCGCAAAGGAACTTCCATTACCAATTGGTTTTCCGCCAATTCGTAGTTCTGTTTTCCAATCAGCAATCTTTGTTGGGAACATATCTTGACGAGCCATCTGATCATTCCCGTTATTACTTCCAGTCATTCCTACCTCATCGCCGGAATAGACAGTTGGAATTCCTCGCGAGAAATACATCAATGCGTGCGCGAGTTTGTCACGGGCTAATAACTCCGCCGGCGTTTGCACTTTCATCGTATTCAAAAGAAATCCGACGCGGCCCATGTCATGGTTTCCGAGGAAAGTGACCAGGTTGCTCGCAGAGGAAGTTGGGCTCGTGTAGTAATCATCTGTTAGAAAAAACGTATTCAAATTTGCTGCATCGCTCAGGCCCGAGGCAAAGTTTGTGGCATTTGTTTGGAAGGGGAAATCTAGAACAGTTTGAATTTTATTCTCTCGAACATAAGTCATAAGTCCAAATGAGGTTGAATCTGAAACTTCACCAAAGATCGTGAAATTTGGAATCCCCGCACTTTTTGCCTTTTGCAAAATCAGCGGTTGCCAGTTCTTAAAAAATTCAGTGTCTACATGTTTTGAAGTATCAACTCTAAATCCGGAGAAACCGTATTTCTGTATCCATTCTCCGTAGACATCGGCCCACCCTTTATAAACAACGGGCTTTTCAGTTGCTAAATCATCTAGTCCGTAAAAGTCGCCGAGGGTTGTGCAATCTCCATCTCCCCAGCACTTAGACATGTCTCCTACGTTGTGATAATTGCTGAGGTCATTGAGCCAGCTGGGGTTCTTTAGATTCGCCCAGTTACTTGGAATATAAGCTTCTGTTCCGTTGTATTGAATTATGTCTGCGGTGTGGTTTGTGACGATATCCAAAATTAATTTCAATTTAAGTTTCTTTGCGCAAGCAGAAAATGCAACGAGGTCAGCGTTTGTACCCAAATGCGGATCGACGTTTAGAAAATCCACGCCCCAATATCCGTGATACCCCGCTGATACCGCGGTTGGTGCCGACTGGCGAACTAATGGAGTCACCCAGACTGCAGTGAAGCCCATCGCCTTTATTCGGGCCAACCCATCATCACCTGAAGAGCAAGTGCCAGTCAGTCCTTTGAGATCTCCTCCGTGATAGAAGGCGGTGTTTGTTGGATCAAATCCATCAAGCTTGTCATTTGCAACGTTGCCATCTTTGTAACGATCTGGCATCACAAAATAGATCAGATCAGAGGAGAGCCCAACGTCAGCGCCAGTTTTGGCAACAGGCGCTGCAGAAGAGAAGGAGGTGGCGCCAAGAAAGAGAACAACAAAGAAAGCCAAGATTGGCTTTCGCTTAATCATCCCTTAACAGATCCAGCTGTTAGACCATTAACGATAAATCGTTGCAGAGAAAGGAAGATGATGACGATTGGAATCGATGCCAAAATCGAACCGGCTGCGAATGGACCCCAGTTGGAGGCATATTGGCCACCAATGAATTGTTGAAGTCCAACGGCAATCGTTCGGCCATTCATTTCCACAAGGAACAAACGAGCCAAAATAAACTCATTAAACGTTCCGATGAAACTTAAGAGGCAAACAACAGCCAAAACAGGGGTAGCAAGCGGTAGGAAAATTAACCAGTAAGTCTGCACTGGTGTGGCGCCATCAATCTTTGCAGCCTCATCTAGCTCTACTGGAATGGAATCTACGAAGCCCTTGAGCAACCAAATATTTACACCCATCGATCCGCCTAAGTAGACAAGTATCAATCCACCTTGACTGCCAAGACCAATTTTTGGAGCAAATGTGTAAACCCGCTCCATGATTACATAGACCGCAGAAATCGCAAGAACAGCAGGAAACATCTGCACCAATAGCAAGAGACGAATTCCTAGTTTCTTACCTTTGAACTTTAAGCGACTGAATGCAAAAGCTGAAGCGGCGCCAATGAATACCGAGCTAAGGGCAACGACTGATGAGATAACAATCGAATTCTTAAACCAGAGAAGATACGGGGTTTTTGGCGAGTGGAACAAGAAGCGGTAGTTGTCCAATGAGATTTCATGAGGAATGAAAGAACCAACTTGCAAACTGCCGCTTGTTTTTAGCGATGAAAGAATCACTAAATAAAGTGGGAACAGCGAGAAGAGGCACACTGCAATAGCGACAGCATGTCGCCAAAGATTTTCTCTTACCCATTTGTTCATTCGAAGGTCTCCATAACTTTGGATCTACGCAGTCCATACATCGAGATAGAAGCAACAAGCAAGAAGATGATCACAGAGATCGCGCTAGCCAGACCAAAGTCTTGGAAACTCTGACTACCAAAGGCGATCTTGTACGTGTAGCTAATCAAAATATCAGTCGCTCCGGCAATCTCGCCATTAAGCGTTTGCGTCGGACCACCACCAGTTAACAAGTAAATAATATTGAAATTATTAAAGTTGAAGGCAAACGAGGCAATCAACAAAGGCGAGAGAATCTGCAATAGAAGCGGCAGTGTTATCTTTCTAAATACCTGACGAGGATTAGCTCCATCAATAGCTGCGGCTTCAGACAATTCCGCCGGGATAGCTTGTAATGATCCAGAACAAATGAGATAGAAGTATGGGAAGCCCAGCCACAAATTAACTAGCAAAACAATTCCACGAGCAAGGCTTGGATTTTGGAACCAATGGAAGTGTGAATGCAAAATGCTATTTACAGCGCCGAAATCAGAATCGAACATACCTGCCCAAATCAAGATACTCATGACGCTTGGCATTGCATAAGGAAGAATCAAAATCGAGCGATAGACGCGGCGACCCCTCATCTTGCGATTAAGTGCAATTGCGAGAAGAAGCCCGAGTGCAAAAGTGGTTAACACAGATAGAAGCGCAAACGAGAAAGTCCAGATGAATACTCGTACTAATGGAGTACGAACTTTTTTATCAGTAACCAGTCTGCTGTAGTTTTCAAACCAAACTGGAGCACGCCAGCCTGGGCTGAGAATTTCACTTGGTGTGCCCACCTTTGCAAAATTTCCACGGTGGTTATCAACGTAGGTGGCGCCAGTTACCGTGTTCGTTAAAACGCCTGTATCGGCAGAGTAGCTCAACTCTTGTCTAAAAACTCCTCCAGAGTTTTGAGTTTGAACGGCAATATAATATTTGCCTTCATACATGTAATGTATTTTGGAATATGCATCATTCGTAGCTAAGACGTTTGCTGATATTGCCTTAAAATCTGGCGCTTCAATAGCGACTCCGTTTGCATCAAATTTTGCCAATGCTTTTGGTACTTCAACTCGCTTGTTCTGGGTTGAAATGAAATATTTATCATTCGTTATATCCGAGACAAGAATCGCGTATTCATTCGCGGAGTTTTTGCCGGCCGTAAGATCGAAAGTTGTTCCTTGAGAATCTGGTTGAGCGCCGAGGTTAATTACCTGCTCTAAGGCTGCTTTTTTATCAAGATAGTTTCCAGTTTGATATTTATATCCCGACATTTGCGCGGTAAAGAAAATTGGTGCAATCACGAATGCGATGAAGAAAAGAATTCCAGGTAAGAAGAATTTGAAAGGAACTGAAATACTCGTGAAATAAACAAGGTTGAGAGCGAGAGCGGCAATCAAAATAAATGAACCGATAACGTACTGTTTCTGAGCAAAAGCACTTTCTGTCAGCAGTGCCAAAATAGCGGTAGTGATCCCAAGGAAAATGATCTTGGTGACTAAAGCAAACTTACCCCGCATAAAACCACTCACTGGTGATTACCGTTCCTTCTCGTGTAGCTCAATGAAGCATGAAATAGGTGACGTGGGCGAGATGTTGACCCACCTACGTCACCTATTTTTACAAACTATTGCTTTACAGCGTTTTCTTTAGAGAAGTGAAGCTGCTGCTGAAACGTTAGCGCGCCAAATCTTGGCCAACTTACGTGCTTCGGTAGTTGCATCTTTTCCATTGATTAGTGTTTGGGTCCAGTAGTCACCGCTTGAATCCCAGTAGTTAGATCCGCCAGCCTTGTTATCCAAGATTGCGCCGATCTGAGGAATTCCAGCTAGTGAAGCTGCTGCTCCAAAGCCCTTCTGAGCTTCGCTTACGCCAGCATCAGCCTGAGCGCCTTTAGCGGCAGGTGGACGTCCTTCGATTGCTTCGTAAGCAACCTGTCCTGGTGTTGATGCGAAGAGGTTAACAAGAAGAGACTTTGCTCCAACTGCTACTCCATGCTTATCAGCATATGAAGTTAGGAATGCTCCGCTAACGCTGCCGAACATATGGCCGTAACCACCGTTGACACCTGGAACTGGCTGCAAGTTCATTGCAAATCCCTTAGCAACATATGTTGCCCACTCCCAGTTACCAATGATTGAGTATGGAACTTTTCCTGCATAGAAGTCATCGTTACAAGTTGTATTTGATGATGCCCAGAAACCATTGCTCTTGTGTGTTGATGGATCGATCAAATACTTCTTCATATTTGCACCGAATGTTGTTGGGTTGAATCCCTTGTTCACATCAACTTTACCTCGTGATGTAAGTACATATGGATCTGCACCTAGTGCTGAGAAGACTGAAAGTCCGCCCCATGACATTCCGCCACCAGTTACGCAGAGACCGTTCTTGAGATTCAACTTAGTCTTGTTTGCCTGATAGAAATCAACCATATCTCCGAATGTCTTTGGAGCACTCTTTACAAGAGCGGTGTTGTAAATCATTCCGACGTTGTTAATATCCAAAGGAACTCCATAAAGCTTTCCGCCATAGGAAAGGTCATAAAGTTGTCCTGGTGTGAACTGTGCCTTCTGAGAAGCAGTCAGTGTTACTGGAGCAAGCTTTCCGCTCTTTGCTGAAGCTACAACCCAGTCGTTTCCGCCCACGAAAATATCTGGACCAGATGTACCGGTTGCCTTATCGAGTGCGTCACCTAGAGCTGCGTAGCTTGAGAAGGTTACGATCTTTACGGTGAAACCAGGAACCCAGTCACCCTTTGCTGCGATTAATTTAGCAAGGTGAGGTCCACGTGTTTCGTCTGCCCATACAACAATTTCATTTGCTGCACTTGCGGATGGAGCTACAAGAGTTGAAACTGCGAGCGCCGCGGCGATCAAAGTTCCAACTAGCCCCAAATTCTTTTTCTTCATTCATTCCTCCGTCAGAGTTTTGCACATGTAAGGGACATGTGATGTGGATGAATTCCACTACTGGGAGGTAATAATTGCAAGGCTGAAATGGGGTGGGACACTACATATTCGCCTTTATAACACGATTGTTATGCCCTATGAAATATGTGAATAATTAAGAAAAGTTTATAACGCGATTGTTATGCTGAATGAAAACTGTGAAAGCCTATTTTGATAGGGAACGGGCCGTTGTCCGGGCTTCGCGAAGGCGGCGTAGGCGCTTTACGAGCATTGGCTGAGCCAAAAGGGCGTCATCACGGTCGATAAGGTTATTGAGAGCCTGGTAATAAGCAGGTGGGGTCAGGTCGAAAAGCTCCTTTATCGCTGACTCCTTGGCGCCGGCATATTTCCACCAACTGCGCTCGAATTCCAAAATACGTAGCTCCAAATCGGTCAGATTTGAGCTGACTGACTGATCAAGTACTTGGTTTTCCATATACGGATAGTAAGGGCTACCCCCGACAAAAACTGGGGATTTAGAGTTAAAGCGTGGCGAGTATCTGTGTGAGTTCTTTCTCAGATGTCCACGGATTCACAATGGCAAAACGGAGGATTGGCTTGCCCTGGTGGGCAGAAGGAGTCACAAATGCAATTTGATCATCGAGAAGCTTGTCACTCCATTCTTGATATTGCTTGGCGCTCCATCCGTTGCGAGTGAATGCAACGATAGAAAGTTGTGGATCCATCAAGAGTTCCAAATTTGGATGCTCATTGATTAACCGAACCGCAATCTTTGCTGTATTTATTGTGTCTTCAACTGCTTCGGAATACGCCTTGCTTCCATTTGCGGCAAGAGAAAACCAAAATGGAAGTCCTCGTGGACGACGAGTTAAATGAATTGCATAATCGGAAGGATTGAATTCATTTTCATCCTCTAACGTATCTAGATAAGAAGCATGTTGGGTATGTGCTGCTTTACCCAAAGCAGGATTTCGGTAGATGAGCGCGCAAGCATCAAATGGTGCAAACAACCATTTATGCGGATCAACAATCATTGAATCACATTTTTCAACACCATTAAAGAGTTGTCGAACACTTGGTGCGCAGAGTGCTGCTAATCCATATGCGCCATCAACGTGGAACCAAATTCCATTCTTATTCGCATAATCTCCGAGTGAATCAAGATCATCGATTATGCCCAGATTTGTGGAACCAGCCGTGCCGACTAATGCAAATACTTGGTGGCTCGGGTTCTCTTGCATGTACTTCTCAATTGCTGCATCCACTGAACTCGCACGCAGTACTAAGTCTTCGTCAGCGTTTGCAAACAAGACTTCGCAATCCATTACTTCAGCTGCGGATTTAATAGATGAATGTGCTTGATTACTTGCAACGATGACCCATCGATCAACTTTCTTGCCTTCTGATTTAGCCTTTTCGCGTGCTGTATGGCGAGCAGCAACAAGTGCTGAAAGGTTGCCGATTGTGCCGCCTTGAACAAAAACTCCGCCAGCACTTTCAGGCAAACCCGCTAAATCACTTATCCAGCGAAGGGCTTGATTCTCTGCGAAGACAGCGCCAGCACCTTCCAGCCACGAACCGCCATAAATTGCACTTGCTCCAACGACAAGATCAAAGAGCGTTGCGTGCTCACTCGGAGCCGATGGTATAAATGCTAGATAAGAAGGATGGTCAGTTGATAGACATGATGGCGCCAACACATCAGTGAAAATCCGAAGCGCCTCTTTACCGCCAAGCCCTTTATCGGTGATTGTGTTTCCAGCAACCTCTAATAATTCTTCAGGTGTCTTCGCATGATCCAGTGGAGGTTCTTGGCGCAATCGCAATAATGAGTATCGCAAAATGTCATCAGCAAGGGCTTCTACTTCTGGGTTGAATTCATGCACAGACTGAGTCTGCCATCAAAGCGATTTTTCAGAAAGTTTCGCGGCGGCAATCAGATTCTTGAACATTGTCGGGAAGACGAAAATATGAAGTGGAGCAATAACAAACCAATACAACTGCCCGCCAAGCCCACGAGGCTGGAATGTTGCCTTTTGGGTTATCTTTCGAGTTCCGTCACCTAGCTCTTCGATTCGGAATGAAAGCCAAGCCTTTCCAGGAAGAATCATTTCGGCGTACAGATTTAGTTCGCTGAGTTTCACAACTTTCTCAACTCTCCAAAAATCAACGCTATCGCCAACTTCAAGGTGTGTTGGGTGCCTGCGTCCGCGACGTAAACCAACTCCCCCAACAAGTCTGTCTAGCAAACCACGTGCGAACCAGAGGAAATCTGATCCATACCAGCCCGTTTCACCGCCGATACTTTCGATTGCAGCCCACAACGATTCAGCAGAGACATCGGTAATTTTCTCTCGTGAATCGTAATATTCAGTTGCGCCCGCCCATGTTGGATCACTTTGAGCTTTTTGCCAAGGCGCAGTTGGGCCCGTTGCGTCTGACCAGCGAGTTTCAACCTCGTTTACCGAAGTTTTCGAAAGGGCAAACTCAATAGCTTTTCGAATTCTGAGTAAACCTTCATCTGGGTTAGGGATAATTAAATCTACGCTTTTCTTAGGATCCACAACAACTTCGCTAATAAGTGATCCCACAAGTGGGCGAGCAAGAGTTGTTGGTACTGGCGTTACTAAGCCAATCCAAAGACTCGAAAGTTTTGGGGAGAGAATCGGTATTTTTATTATGAATCGTTTACGAAGTCCTGAAACTTTTGCGAAAAGCTGCATCATCTCTTCGTAGGTGACGACCTCTGGGCCACCGATATCAAAAATTCCATCTACAGGCTCGTCCAAAAGTGCAGCTTGTGTTAAGTAGTAAAGGACATCTCGAATCGCAATTGGTTGAGTGCGATTTGTTACCCATTTCGGAGTTGTCATTATTGGAAGGCGATGCGTTAAATGACGGAGCATCTCAAATGAGGCGGATCCTGAACCGATGATAATTCCGGCGCGAAGCTCGATGACAGGAACAGATCCGGCAGTAAGCATTCTTCCAGTGTTGGCTCGTGACTCTAGGTGCTTGCTTCGATTCTTATCATTTGCAATACCGCCTAAGTAAATTATCTGTCTAACTCCTGCAGCCTCCGCAGCTCTCGCGAAAGTCTTCGCCATAGTCGCTTCGATTTCATCGTAATGTGTTGAAATATTTATCGAGTGAAGTAGGTAGAAAGCAGTATCTACACCCTCAAGAGCGCTTCGGGTTGCTTCGAAATCGTTGGCATTTCCAATTGCTACCTCGACTTGTTTTACCCAACTTTGTCGAAGAAGTTTCTTCTGGTCTCGAACATAAACTCTGACAGGAAGCCCTTTGACTAAAAGAGATCGGACCAGTCTGCCTCCGACATAGCCCGAGGCGCCTGTAACAAGAATTTTTCTATTTAGGTTAGGCACAGAACAAACAGTAGACTCAGAGCGGATTCAATGATGACCAAAATCCTGCGGTATGGAGAAAATATGAGTAAGCCTCGCGTAGTAATTCTTGGAGCCGGTTTCGCGGGCTTGACTGCCGCCAAAGCGATTGGTCACGATGCTGACGTCACAGTCGTAGACCGCCATAACTACCAAACTTTTCTGCCACTTCTCTATCAGGTTGCTACCGCTTCCCTTGCAGCAGATCACGTTGCATACCCGATCCGTGGGGCACTTCGCAAGACTGGCGCTAAATTCCGCATGGGTTCACCAATTTCAATTGATCACAAAAACAAAACTGTAAAACTAGATAGCAGTGAAGTAATTGCATTTGATCACTTGGTTGTTGCTTTGGGTTCTGCGACGGCAGACTTTGGAGTTCCGGGAGTTCAAGAGCATGCAATGGGTATGAAAAATATTCATGAAGCTCTAGAAAATACTTGACATTAGTGCAATAAG
>CAIUFY010000069.1 GCA_903898555.1 uncultured Actinomycetes bacterium | reverse complement strand
TTTTTCAATAGCTGCGAAGAGGATCACGACAGGAACAATTGCTATGAGAGATCCTGCAAAGAGGAAATTCCAGTGAACTTGATACTGGCCAATAAGAGTGGTGAGACCGACGGTGAGAGGCTCACGAGCCGGTGTTGAAATCAATGTTAGCGCGATGACATATTCGTTCCACGCTGCAATAAAAGTGAAGATAAAGGCTGTAACTAGACCCGGTAGGGCAAGTGGCAAGATGACGCGGCGCAGTGTGCCAAAACGGGTCGCACCATCAATCCAAGCCGCTTCTTCAATATCAACCGGAATTGAGGCAAAAAATGAGGAGAGAATCCAGATGGAGAAGGCCATATTGAAAGCGCCATAAATCAAAATAAGGGAGGTGTATGTATCCACGAGGTGGAATTTGATCATTTCACGGAAAATTCCGATGACCAGAGCTGTTGGAGAAAACATCTGAGTCACAAGGACTAAAAGCAGGAAGGCAGTACGGCCACGGAACTTGTTGCGAGCAACATAATAAGCGGCAGGTACAGCAAAAATGAGAACAATGATTGTTGCCGCAAAGGCAATAAAGAAAGAACTCTTGAGGTATCCAAGGAGAGGAATGATCTTCCAAACTTCAGTGAAGTTGCTCCAGGTCCATTTAGATGGCAAATAATCAATAGGAATTTTTGCAATTTCTGCTTGAGGTTTAAGGGCAGTGAGAAGCATGTACAGATAAGGCGCGATAAAGACAACGCCAATAATCCAGCCTGAAATCGTCAGAGAAACCTTGCGTCCTGTAAAGCGCTTGCGAGGAGAGCCGGCCATTGTCATTCGCTTGCCTCCCGCCACTTAGAAACCTTCAAGAAGATTGAGATAAAGATAAGGATGACGATGAAGTTAACCGTCGCCATAGCTGCTGATTGACCAATATCTTGGTCGCGGAAGCTAATTTTATAAGCCAACGTGGTTGTGGTGTCTGTCGAATAACCAGGACCGCCGCCTGTCATCGCCCAAATGATTGGGAAAGAGTTGAAGACGTTGATGAGGTTAATAACCGCAGAAACTAAGAGAGCTGGGCGAAGAAGAGGAAAAATAATCTCTCTATAACGCTTCCAACCATTTGCTCCATCAATTGCGCTCGCTTCCAGAATGTCATCTGGAATAGTTGTGAGCCCTGCAAGAATTACATAGGTTGTGAATGGTACCGAAACGAAAATCGCAACAACCATTAAGAAAATAAAAGCTTGATTTGGATTTCCAAGCCAGTCAATTGGCTCCTTAAGAATTCCGAGATCTTGAAGAATGCGATTGAGGATTCCGTAAAAGCCATCGAGCATCCAACGCCAAATAATGGCGGTCATAACAACTGATGCGGCCCAAGGAACGATAATTGCATAACGAACAAGTTTGCGACCAGGGAATTTTCCATGAAGGATTTGCGCGACTGGAAGCGAAATGAGAACTGTAACGATTACTACGACTGTTACCCAAAGAAAAGTGCGAATAACGGTTTGAGGAAGATCGGGATTATGAATGAGATTTTTGTAGTTTGTTATCCCGGTCCAACCTTTTGCAATACCTGTCTGATCAATTTCATGAAACGAAGTGCGAATCATTTCGATAGCTGGCCAAACGACCATCACCAAAATTAAAACGACAGCGGGACCAATCCAAGGGAGTGCGCCAAAGCGCCCTCTGCGGACTGATCCCGTTGCCATAGTTATCTATACCTGTCTGATGCTAATTACTTAGCAGCAAGTGCTTTCTTCTGGATATCTCCAAGAACCTTTGTCGGATTGCCTGTTACAGCAAGACCTACAGATTGTTGTAGAGCACCCTTCACTGCTGGCCATGTTGCGATATCTCCTGGGTAGAAGATTGCGTGTGGTAGCAATGCGATGAATGGAGCAAGTGCTGGATCTTTAGCAGCGACTGCACCAGCAGACTTTGTTGCAGGAATGAATCCGCCTGCAGCTGTAAGGAAGTCAGCGTAGTTAGCTGGCTTGTACAAGAAATCCATGAACTTCTGGATTTCAGCTTGGTGTCCATTTGCCTTGTAAGCAGTGAAGTAATCCTGAACTCCGAGTGTTACAGCTTCTTGTCCAGTGTTGTGAACGAATGAACCTGTACCGAGGTTGAGGTTAGCTCCGCCATTTGCCTTCAACCATGCTG
>CAIUFY010000068.1 GCA_903898555.1 uncultured Actinomycetes bacterium | reverse complement strand
TGGCGATGGGGTTACACAATTTAAAGTAGGCGAGCGAATTACTGTAAATCCTGTTGTCAGCTGTGGCGACTGTGAATTTTGTCGAGAAGGCAAGCCAATCCTTTGTCACAATAGAAAAGGTCTGGGTACAAACTGGCCTGGTTCTTTTGCCGAGTACATGATTGCAACACAAGACTTAGTCTTCAAAGTCGACGGATTATCCGTTGATGAGGCTGTTTTTGCTGAGCCGGCAGCATGCGCCATGCATGGAGCTCAAATGTTAGGAATTAAGCCAGGTAGCAGCGCCCTCATTTTTGGAGCAGGACCAACAGGTCAGCTTCTTGCGCAATTGGTTGCAAAAGGTGGAGCGGCTTCGGTTGTCGTAGCCGGCTCATCACAATTTAAGTTGGATACAGCAAAATCGTTAGGCGCAGATTCCACCTATTTAATGGATAGAAAAAATGTTAAAAAGACTTTTGAGGACTTAAAGGCGTTACGCCCTTCTGGTTTTGACATTGTTATCGAAGCAACTGGAAGCACTGAAGTTGCCGAAATTTGCGTTCCTCTTACGAGGAGTGGCGGAACAATGATGGTTTACGGAGTGACAGAGGCGCACGAGACATTTGCTATCAATGCATTCGACGTATTCCACCGCGAGATAACAATTAAAGGATCTTTTGCCGAGATTGACACTTTCCCCGCGACAATCGCAGCTCTTTCAAGTGGTCGATTGAAAACAGATGGAATTATCACTCATCGATTCAGCCTGGATGACTATGGCAAAGCACTCGAAACTTTACGTTCTGATAAAACCGCCCACAAGGTAGTTATCGAATTTAATTAGTTTTCAAGTTCTTCCGAAGCGCGCGAAGTGTGGGATTTCATAGCAGCATCAAAGACCCTATGAGATTCCAAGACTTCTTCAACTCTTGCACAGCCAAATTTATCCCCGAGTAAGCCTTCGCGTTCAGCGAAGAATGCTGCCCACATTTGCAAGAGGGAATCTGGGAAACCAAATTCAAAAATTCCACCCGTGATTACAGGCCAATTTCCTTTGTGTCCCGGTTGAGTTTCAATCCAACTTTGTTCACCATCTTTATATGTGAATCGCTCAAGGACTTGTGGATTTCGAGTTGAGAACCGTACTCCGCCATTCATTCCCATTGCAGAGAAGAACCAGGTGTTACTTTCCCCTGGAGCGATACGTTTCATCTCCCAAATCATTGGAAATTCTCTCTCTTGGGACGAAGACTTACCCTTAATCGCAAGAACGGCATTATCGAAGGTGTCGCAAGGAACTTCATTTCCTTTGCTATCAAGTCGAGTTTCCACAATCTTGTCTAGCATTGAATAAACAGAATTTGCTTTCAAACCGAGTCTCGTTGGAACATGAGCAACGTGCATACCAAGGTCGCCCATGACTCCAATAGCTCCACAAAATTTCACTTGGCGCTTCCAGTTAATAGGCTTTTTTGTATCTAAATCAGATGAGTGCAGGAATCCAGCCCGAACTTCAACTATTTCCCCTAGGGCGCCTGACTTGACGTAATTTATGGCTCCTTGAGCTCCAGGATAGAAAGGCATTTCGCTGGATACCCGAACAAAAACTTTACTTTCCTGAACAGCAGCAACTATTTTCTTTGCAGCGACAAGATCAATTCCAAATGGCTTCTCACCTAAGAAATCTTTCCCAGCAGCAATTGTTGCCAAGTAAATTTCTTCATGAAGGTTATGCGGAACGGCGATATAAACAACATCGACATCTGAATCAGCCAACATTTGAGCGTAGTCTTCGTAAATATTCTTTACTCCAGCGGCAATAAACCAATCTCTAACTGCTGGGGATGGGTCGGCAAGTGCGGTTACTTCAGGTCGCACAGGGTGATCCACAAGAGCATCCCAACGCTTCGTGGCAGCTAAAAGTTCCTTGCCCATCAGGCCGCCACCGATTATGCCGACACGAACGATTTTCTGCGACATATTTACTTCAACATTTCAAGAGCGGTTTCAACGGATGCGTTCTGGTGCAGCATAGACATAAGAGCACGTGTCATGGCCGCAGGTTTTGCGTGCTGAATAATATTTCTACCGTAAACAATTCCGGCTGCACCGAG
>CAIUFY010000067.1 GCA_903898555.1 uncultured Actinomycetes bacterium | reverse complement strand
GTGTGCGTTGTCCCGATATCTGCAATTGAAAGCGTTGCGTAATCACTTGTTGCAGGGGCCGTACGACCATCAATCAGATTTCGTGCAATCGCGACAAGGTCTCCAAGAACGGCCGAAGCAGTTGGTACTCCACCTGCGCCGCGTCCGTAGAACATCAATTCACCAGCAGCCTCTGCCTCAACGAATACTGCATTGAATGCGCCTCGAACTGATGCAAGTGGATGAGTTTGCGGCAATAGTGTTGGGTGAACGCGAACAGAAAGTTTTTCATCATCTATGTTTTCAGCAATGGCAAGTAACTTGATAACCATTCCCATATCTTTTGCAATCGCAATATCACGAGATGAAAGTTTTGTAATTCCCTCACGGTAAACATCAGCATCGGTCACAGTGTGATGGAAAGCTAGCGTGGCAAGAATTGCAGCCTTGGCCGCAGCATCAAATCCTTCAACATCCGCCGTTGGATCTGCCTCGGCAAAACCAAGTGCTTGCGCTTCCTTAAGAGCAATGTCGAAATCAGCCCCTGTTTCAAACATCTTCGTCAAAATAAAATTGGTTGTTCCGTTGACGATACCCATAATCTTTGTGACATAGTCACCAACAAGTGACTCAGAAAGGGGGCGAATAATTGGAATAGCTCCAGCAACAGCGGCTTCGTAATAGAAATCAACATCATGCTTGTCGGAAGCAGTTTCTAGTTCATCTCCATGGCGAGCAAGTAGCGCTTTGTTTGCAGTAATTACTGCCTTTCCATTGTTAAGAGCTTTTAGCAAATAATCGTGGGCTGGTTCGATTCCACCCATAAGTTCGATGATGACGTCAATCTCTGGATCATTTACGATGGAAAGTGCATCAGTCGTGAAAAGGCTTTTTTCTATTCCGGGACGAGAGGTACTCAAGTCGCGAACTGCAATCTTTTTAATAACTAGGTTTGCACCAGAGCGAGCCTTAAAGTCGATTCGGCTTTCGGCCAACAATCTCACGACTTCTGAGCCAACAACACCGCAGCCCAAAAGGCCTACATACAGGGTGTCTTTGTCTAATTTAGGCATGGGTGAATTATCGCAAACTTATTAGATATCTAGAGCCAATAAATCAGCTTCGGTCTCACGGCGCACAATTAAGCGGGCTTTTCCATCGATAACGGCAATAACGGCCGGCCTTGTTAAATGATTGTAATTACTAGCCATCTGACGACCATATGCACCAGTCACTGGAACGGCCAAAATATCTCCCGGCACAATGTCTTGAGGCAATTGAATATCTCTGATGATGATGTCGCCAGATTCGCAATGTTTTCCAACAATTCGGCTCAAAACATCATGCGACGATGAAAGTCGATTGGCCAGAATTGCATGATATTTAGCGTCATAAAGAGCTGGTCTCATGTTGTCCGTAAATCCACCATCCACAGCGATGTAGCGTCGAGTATCGCCGCCATCGAGCTCAATACTTTTTGTCGTTCCGACTGTGTACAAGGTCGTTGTTGTTGGGGCGGCAATTGCCCGACCTGGTTCGATGGAAATTCGAGGAACGCGAATTCCTACTGAAGCGCATTCGCGAATCACGATGCTTGATAATTGAGCAAGAACTGAATCAATATTGACTGATTCTTCTCCGGGCAGGTAGGCAACACCATATCCTCCACCAAGATCAAGTTCTGGAAGTTCATCTGAATAATGATCACGAAATTTCGCGAGCAAGGAAATTACTCGTTCAGCAGCAACGCCAAAACCAAGCGCATCAAAAATCTGTGATCCAATATGCGAATGAAGTCCTACGAGTTTTAGCGACTTTAACGCTTCAATTTCTTCGATTGCTTTCCATGCAGACCCAGAAGCGAGTGAGAAACCAAATTTCACATCTTCATGCGCGGTGGCTATAAATTCGTGTGTGTGGGCTTCGATTCCTGGAGTCACGCGAATAAAAACATTTTGAATTTTCTCGTGTGCGGCGGCAATCCGGGCGACTCGCTCGATTTCATGGAATGAATCAATAACAATTGCACCGACTCCGGCAACTATCGCTTTTTCAATCTCAGCTTCGCTCTTGTTATTTCCATGAACTTGAATTCGCTCTGGTGGAAAATTGACGGCTAGAGCAACAGCTAGCTCTCCCCCGCTGGCAACATCAATGCCAATGCCCACACTTTCAATCCAGCGCGCAATCTCTTTGTTTAGAAAAGCTTTGCTTGCGTAATAAACACTTCCCGCTTGATTTCCAAAGTGTTTATCAAGTGCGGTCTTAAATGTGAGTGCGCGAGCTTTAAAGTCAGATTCATCCACTACAAATAGTGGAGAACCAAACTCTTGGATTAGTGCCTCTGCCGATACGCCTGCAATAGAGAGGTGTGAATCAAACTTTGAATTTTCGGAGAAGATTTCAGGGGCAAATGCCATATGGATTGCTCCTTTCCTTACATCTTCTCGGGTGCGCTAACACCCAACAAGGCTAACGAATTGGCAATGACCTGCGCAGTTGATTTACATAAGCTCGCCCGTGCTGAGTGAAGCTGGGTTGGCGCTTCATCGCCCATAGGCAAAACTCGGCAATCTGCATAAAAACCGTGATAAAGACCAGCTAGCTCTTCTGCATAGCGAGCAATTCTGTGTGGTTCACGAAGCTCGGCCGCACCTGCAACGATTCGTGGGAATTCACCAAGAGCGCCAATCAATTCGCGTTCACGTTCATGTACAAGAAGCTCTGGGTAAATCTGATCTGGGCCGTAAGGAATATTGAGGTCTGCAGCATTTCGAAGTACTGCGCAAATCCGAGCATGCGCATATTGCACGTAATAGACAGGATTTTCATTTGTCCTGCTGCGAAGCAAATCAACATCCATAACCATTGGCGTATCAACTGGATAGCGGATTAGCGTGTAACGAGCGGCATCTACGCCAACTTTCTCCACTAATTCTTCAAGAGTAATAATTGTTCCGGCGCGCTTAGACAATTTAACTTCTTCGCCATTTTCCATAATTTTTACAAGCTGACCAATAAGGACTTCTACGTTGTAGTTTGGATTATCGCCAGCGCATGCTGCAAGTGCTTTTAGTCGTCCAACATAACCGTGATGGTCTGCGCCAAGCATGTAGAAACAAATATCAAAACCACGTTCGCGCTTTGAAATGTAATATGCAGAGTCAGATGCAAAATATGCGTGCGAACCATCGCTCTTAATCATGACGCGGTCTTTATCGTCTCCGAAATCTGTTGTTCGAAGCCAGGTTGCACCATCCTGAATAAATACGTGTCCATGTGCAACCAATTGTTCTTGAGTGTGCTTAAAGAAATCATTGTCGTAAAGAGACTTCTCTGAAAACCAGACATCGAAATGTGTCCCGAATGCATCGAGCACGCTTTGTTGTTGCTTAAGCTGAAGGGCATAACCAATATCGCGAAATGCTTCGATACCTTCTTGCTCATCCATCTTCAAAAGCTCTGGATTTGTGGCGAGAATTTCTTTCGCAAGGTCTTGAATGTAGGCCCCGTGATACCCATCTTCAGGGATTGGTTGTCCAAGAGCACTAGCGCGAATTGATGCTCCAAATTTATCCATCTGTACGCCGCGATCGTTTATGTAGAACTCTCGACTTACTCGCGCACCAGCTGCTGTTAATACCCGACCAAGTGCGTCGCCCACTGCTGCCCAACGCGTATGTCCCAGATGAAGTGGTCCAGTTGGGTTGGCGCTAATAAATTCCAAATTGATTGAAACACCAGAAAGAGAATTTCCTACGCCATACGCTGATGCGCTCTTCAAAATTTCTGCAACAACTGCGCCCTGACTTGCTTTTCCAACCGTGAGATTAATAAATCCTGGGCCTGCAATATCTATTGCATCTAATAGAGAGGAAACCTCATCTTTTTCTAGGCCTGCTTTTAAGAGTTCGGCTATTGCGCGAGGCGACATCCCGGCGCTCTTGGCTAAAGCGAGCGCAATCGATGTTGCAAAATCTCCATGCTCGCGATTCTTCGGCCTATCAAGTGTGATGGACTCCGGAATGACCACTTCCTGAGAAAGTTGGCCCGCGGCCTTGGCAAGGGTAAGTACACGTGTAATCCCCGATGAAATGGCTTCTTGGACAGAGGGTCCAGATGTGTTCGGGTTCATTGGAGTGAGTTTAGTCGCTCGCCGGGGCAAGTGTTATCAAACCGTTATCCAGCGATAGGGCTTATTTAAGGGTGCTGGGCTAGCCTTACGTACGTTCACATTCAATCACAAGGGCCAAAGCAGGTTTGGCCGTGGATGTGATCCTTCCGAAAGGGAATACATGACAAAGCGCAATGGAATCGTTGCCGCAATTGCAGCAGTTGCAATCGCAGTAACAGGTTTGGCTACATCAGTTCATGCAGCATCAATCGAGGTTGGCGTAATCCTTCCTGATGCAGCGTCTTCTGCTCGTTGGGAAACATCAGATCGCACATTCTTGGCTGCAGCATTCAAGGCAGCTGGCGTCTCTTATGACATCCAGAATGCAAACGGCGATAAGACAGCTTTCGCAACAATTGCAGATCAAATGCTTTCAAACGGAGCTAAGGTTCTTTTGATGGTAAACCTTGATTCAGCATCAGCTAAGGCTGTTCAGGACAAGGCTGCAAAGCAAGGCGTAAAGACAATCGACTACGACCGTCTAACACTTAACGGTTCAGAGTCATACTACGTTTCATTCGATAACGTTGCAGTAGGCAAGCTTCAAGGCACAGGCATCTACAACTGCCTAAAGGCTCACAAGGTTGCAGTACCACGTATCGTTTACTTGAACGGTTCACCAACCGATAACAACGCAACTCTTTTCAAGCAGGGTTATGTTTCAGTTCTCGGTAAGTACGTAGCTTCAAAGAAGATGGTTCTTGTTGCTGATCAGTCTGTTCCAAACTGGGACAACGTTCAGGGTGGAACAATCTTCGAGCAGATGCTCACAAAGGCTGGCGGAAAGCTTGATGCAGTTGTATCAGCTAACGAAGGTCTTGGACTTGCAGCTGTAGCTGTTCTTAAGAAGAACGGTCTAAACGGCAAGGTCTGCGTATCTGGTCAAGATGCATCAGTTGACGGCCTACGTGCTGTTTTGACTGGTGACCTTTCAAACACTGTTTACAAGGGCATCAAGGCTGAAGCAGATGCTGCAGCTGGTCTTGCTGTTTCAATCATCAATGGAACTGCTGCAAAGACAAACGGTTACCTCAACAAGGTAACAGGAAGCCCAGCTAAGGCTGCCGGTGCTACAAGCGTTCCATCAGTTCTTCTAGTTCCAGTTGGAATCACAGCTCGCAACGTAAAGGTTGTTGTTGCTGATGGCTTCCAGAAGAAGGCTGATGTATGTAAGGGCCTTGAAAAGCTTTGTGCAGCTAACGGAGTTAAGTAATTCCTAAACTGTAAGAAGCGGCCTTAATTTAGGCTTTTTAAGCTTGAGTTAGGCAACAGAATCCGGTTCGGGGAATCTCCCCGGGCCGGATTTTCTGTAGTAAGTTGGACATTAGAAAGCCAAGAATTAACCAAGAATTACCTAAGCCAATCTTTAGGAGAAACCATGAGTGAGCCTCTTCTCTCCTTGCGAAATTTGAATAAGTCTTTTGGACCCGTTCATGTTTTGCGTGGGGTAGATCTCGATGCATACGCTGGTCAAGTAACAGCGCTAGTTGGAGATAACGGAGCCGGCAAGAGCACGCTAATTAAGTGCATTGCAGGTATCTATCAAGCAGAAGAAGGCGATTTCTTCTTCGAAGGCAAGAAGGTTGATGTTCACGGCCCTCGTGATGCAACTGCTCTTGGAATTGAAATTGTTTATCAAGATCTCGCTCTCTGCGACAACCTGGATATCGTGCACAACATGTTCTTAGGCCGCGAAGAGAAGAAGGGCATCGTCCTCAATGAAGAGTCTATGGAAGCCCTTGCTCGTAAAACTTTAGATGGACTCTCCGTTCGTACGGTGAAGTCAATTCGCCAAAAAGTTGCTTCTCTTTCCGGTGGACAGCGCCAAACTGTTGCGATTGCTCGCGCGGTATTGTGGAACAGCAAGCTAGTTATTTTGGATGAACCAACTGCCGCTCTTGGTGTTGCTCAAACAGAGCAGGTCCTAAATCTCGTTCGCCGCCTGGCTGACAATGGTCTTGCCGTAATTTTGATTTCACACAACATAAACGATGTATTCCAAGTTGCAGATAACATCGCCGCTTTGTACCTCGGAAATATGGCTGCACAAGTTAAGACAAAAGACGTCACGCACGCCCAAGTTGTTCAACTAATTACAACTGGAAAAGCCGAAGGCGTACAAAGCGCACATAAGGGAGTCACCGCGTGAGCACTGATATTCAACTAGAGCCGAATTTGAAGTCAGCTGCGTCCGATTATTGGGCGCGCATTAAGTCAGGCGATATTGGATCACTGCCTGCCGTTCTCGGTCTTATCTTTCTATGCATTGTTTTTGGATTCATGTCAGATGTATTTTTAACACCAGGAAACTTTGCGAATCTTTTGACTCAAGCAGCGTCAGTCATCGTTATTGCGATGGGACTTATTTTTGTATTGTTGCTTGGCGAAATTGACCTTTCAGCTGGTTTTGCATCAGGTGTTACAGGCGCTGTACTCGTAATTCTCGTAACAAACCACGGATGGCCTTGGTATGCAGCATTTGCTGTTTCCGTTGCCGTTGGCGCGCTACTTGGTTACACAATTGGCTTCCTCGTTGCACGGGTGGGAATTCCTTCATTCGTTGTGACCCTCGCCGGATTCTTGGCATTCCAGGGACTGCTCCTGCTTCTTGCAGGTGAAGGCGGAACAATTCGCATTGACGATCCGACCGTGCTGGCAATTCAAAATAACAATATGAAGCCAATTATCAGCTGGGCATTCTTCCTCGGATGTTCACTTCTTTATGTCCTTAGCGGTCTGAATCGAATTAATTCTCGCCGCAAGCTTGGCTTGAAGACTGAACTCAAAGCTCTTTGGGCGATTAAAACTGGTGGACTACTTCTTGTTTCAGGACTTGCTGTCTGGGCACTCACAGTTGAGCGTTCAAACAATCCGAAATTCATTAGTCTCAAGGGAATCCCGGATGTCGTGCCTCTGATTCTTGGAATCCTAGTCATCGGAACATTTGTTCTCGGTCGCACCGCATATGGCCGTCACCTCTACGCCGTTGGCGGTAATGCAGAAGCAGCACGTCGTGCTGGTATCAATGTTAAAGGCATCCGTACTTCTGTCTTTATTATCTGTTCTTCACTTTCAGCGGTTGCTGGATTGCTTTTCGCTTCACGCCAAAACTCAATCTCCCCAACAACTGGTGGTTCATCAACTCTGCTTTACGCAGTTGGCGCAGCAGTTATCGGTGGAACTTCCTTGTTTGGTGGAAAAGGAAAACTCCGTGATGCAATTCTCGGCGGCCTTGTTGTTGCAGTAATCGACAACGGAATGGGACTTCTTGGATATGCAGCGGGTATCAAGTTCATCGTTACTGGCTTGGTTCTCCTTGTATCTGCAGGCGTTGACGCACTTTCACGTAAAGGCGCATCAACTAATTAATTGATTCAATAGAAATCCGATAGGAATCCAATAAAAAAGGCCCGGAAGGTTAAATACCTTCCGGGCCTTTTTGCTTTCTAATTACTTTCTAATTACTTTCTAATTACTTGCCGAATCCCATCAAGTGCTCAAGTGCGAGTTGATCGAGGAGTTCATAGCCATAACCACGTGCTCCCGCAGCTTCAACATCAAATGAATCCTTTGAAAGGTCCTTCCATGTTTCACCCGCTGCAAGCGTTGGTGTTGCTAGCTCATTTAGGCCAGAAGCTTCTAGAGCAGCCTTTACACGAGGATCTGCGCGGAACGAAGCAGCGCGCTCCTTGAGCATTAAATAAGTTTCCATGTTTGAAGATGCAGACTGCCAAACACCTGAATCATCATCAGTACGGAAAGGCTTGTAATCAAAGTGTTTTGGACCCTTGTACTCATAACGCTCGAGAAGATCGACAAGGAAGAAAGCTGACTTGAGGTCGCCATGTCCGAATACCAAATCTTGGTCGAACTTAGGGCCGTGTTGGCCATTTAGATCGATATGGAAAAGCTTTCCTTGCCATAGAGCTTGAGCAATTCCGTGAACAAAGTTGAGTCCAGCCATTTGCTCGTGACCTACCTCAGGATTTACGCCAACCATCTCAGGATGATCAAGAGATTGGATGAAGCTAAGAGCGTGACCGATTGTTGGAAGCAAAATGTCTCCGCGTGGTTCATTTGGCTTTGGCTCAATTGCAAACTTGAGGTTGTAACCCTTGTCGATTACATACTGAGCAAGAAGGTTGAAGCCCTCGCGATAACGCTCAAGAGATACATATGCATCTTTAACATCAGTCTCTGCGCCTTCACGTCCGCCCCAGCAAACATAAATTTCTGCGCCGAGTTCGGCCGCGAGGTCGATATTGCGCATTGTCTTTCGAAGTGCGTATCGACGAATGTCGCGATTGTTTGAAGTAAGTGCGCCATCTTTGAATACAGGATGTGAAAAAAGATTTGTTGTAGCCATCGGCACCTTCATGCCGGTCTCCTCAAGGGCTTTCTTGAAACGCGCGATATGTCCATCGCGATCAGCATCGCTGCTTCCAAAAGGAATGAGATCATCGTCGTGGAAAGTCACACCATAGGCACCTCGCTTGGCGAGCTCATTTACTGTGCGAACTGGGTCAAGTGGAGCGCGCGTGGCATCTCCAAATGGATCGCGTGCTTGCCAGCCAACTGTCCAAAGGCCGAACGTGAACTTATCTGCAGGTGTTGGCACAGTTGCCATCGCTAACTCTTTTCTCGCCTCACAGGGGGCGGTTTTGGATATTGGCTAACTTACCCTTAGCCTTGCCCTTGCGCCAGTGAGAAATTGCTGGGGCACACTCGCGGGAGTGGTGAAATGGCAGACACGCAGGTCTTAGGAACCTGTGCTTTACGGCGTGTGGGTTCAAGTCCCACCTTCCGCACAAATAGTTGTACTGGTGGTTGTACTGGTTCTACTTTTTAGCGCTTAGCTAAGGCAACGTCACTAAGCAATGTCTTCGATTAGGTGAAGATCAGGTTCAGGAAATGAATCCTTTTTTCCATCCCTAGAATCGGCCAATCTGAATCCAACGCTTCGAACTACGCTAATAACTTCAGGGCCACCTGATTCGCGAATCTTCTTGCGCAAGCGAGAAGCATGGGTATCAACAAGTTGATTTGTTCCAAGCCCCTTCATGACACCAATCGCTTCAAGAATTTGATTACGAGTAAAGATTCGTTGTGGATTCTCCATCAATAATTGCAAGAATTGATACTCGGTATTCGTTAAGTGCAATTCTGTCTCATTAACCATAAATGAATGTTGACTTAAATCCATCTTTAGTGCGCCCCATGTGAGGATATTGGCTCGTGGTGCGCGCTGGCTTTGGCCACGTTTGATTTGCTGGTTGATGCGAGATGTCAGGATTTTACTTTCGATTGGCTTGCTCACATAATCATCAGCACCCGCCGCCATCACCATCTCTTCGTTTATAACTTCGTTACGACTCGTCAACATCAAAATAGGAACAGTCGAGCTTGCTCGAATCAATCGGCAAAGTTCAAGCCCGCGAAGCGGAAGCGCCGAGAGATGAATAATGACAAGACTAAAATCTCGTTGTTCAAATATTTCTCTTGCCTCAGTAGAGGAAGCGGTGTCGTAAACAACAAAACCCATGACTTCTAGATGTAACCGAACTTCAAGTCGGTCACTTGGGTCATCCTCAACAAGAAGCACATTGTTTGGAGCTTCGTCGAATTCAATATCTGTGTGATCGTTCATACCCACCTCTAATTCCATAGACTTGCGATTGGAAATTTGCCAGATGGAAAGTCACATGAGGTTTATCTCTGTTTAAAGAGAGTAGCACTTGAATCTTACGAATTTCATTCTTTTTTCCCTCGTGCATGGTCACCTAATACGTAAGTGCGGCAGATATCGCCCTGCACCACTCATATGCCCGTGGGGAATCCCCCGTATCGAGGAATGCAGCGTTTCAACTAATCGTTCAAGTGATTTACACCGCAGATTCATCGAGAATTTGGGAGTGTTGGTCATTTCGGGAATGAATTCAGGGCAGAATTCGTTCCCTCAAGGTCGTAGTTGACCATTTTTTAGCCCAACCTTTGTCCGTGCAATCATTTATACGTAATTGGAGTTATCTTGTCTAAAACACCCTCAACAGATGTAACTGAAGGTCTTGATCCCAACCGTTGGCGCACTCTTTTTGTTGTTGCGATCTCACAACTCATGGTTGTTTTGGATTCTTCAATCGTAAATATTGCGATTCCTCACGCAAAGCATGACCTGCACATTTCAAATGCAAACCAACAGTGGGTTGTTACCGCTTACACCCTCGCATTTGGATCCCTCCTTCTTCTTGGTGGACGAATCGGCGATTTCGTTGGTCGCAAGCGCGTTCTGATCATTGGACTTCTAGGATTCGCGGGCGCTTCAGCACTCGGCGGAATTGCATCAACACAAGCCCTTCTCTTCGCTGCTCGCGGCTTGCAAGGCGTCTTCGGAGCCCTTCTTGCTCCGGCAGCACTTGCAATCATCTCTGTAACTTTCACGGTCCCTAAGGAGCGCGCACGAGCATTTGGCGTTATGGGTGCTATTTCAGGCGGAGGAGCTGCAATCGGACTTATCCTCGGTGGAACTCTTACCGAATACTTCTCGTGGCGTTGGTGCTTGGATGTAAATGTTCCAATCGCAATCATTGCTGCAATTTTGGCTTTCAAATATGTTCATGAGTCCAAGGCTTCTGGAGATCGCAGTTACGACATTCCTGGCGTTTTGGCCTCTTCTGGAGGTCTCTTCGCATTGGTATACGGATTCAACCACGCAGCAACAAGTGGTTGGGGTAACTCGATGACACTTTCACTATTTGGAATTGCCGCAGTTGCACTTACTGCCTTTGTATTCATCGAAAGAATGGTTCCAAATCCACTTCTTCCTTTGCGAATCGTGACAGAGCGAAATCGCGGCGGTTCATACCTTGGTTCACTTGCAGTTGGTGCTGGACTCTTTTCAATGTTCCTCTTCCTAGGTTTGTATCTTCAAACAATCCTCGGGTATTCACCACTTAAGTCAGGTTTTGCATTCTTGCCATTCACAGCAGGAATTATCGTCTTCGCTGGAATTGCATCTCAGCTTCTTCCAAAAATTGGTCCAAAGCCTCTAATGATTCCTGGTCTGATTGCAGCTGGAGTTGGACTTCTTCTTCTTACTCGCATCACTCCGGAAACTTCATACCTAACACACGTACTTCCTTCCCTTCTCATCATGTCGAGTGGAATGGCCCTTGTGTTTATTCCTCTAACAACCACATCTCTTCATGCTGTTGGAAATCATGACTCTGGCGTGGCATCGGCAATGATCAATACAAGCCAGCAAATTGGTGGTTCTCTTGGAACAGCCCTTCTCAATACAATCGCTGCAACGGCGACAACTTCCTACATTGCAACCCACAAGGCACTTGGCAATCTTGATATGCCTACAGGCCTAGTTCACGGCTTCACTCAATCCTTCAAAGTTGGAGCAATCCTTCTTTTTGCAGGCGCTGTGATTTTGTTCTTCTTCATCAACATTGGAAAAGATGCTGTTGTTGAAACAGAAGGCGTTGTTGTTCACTAACTAGATCCCTCTGGCTATCTCGAATAGGAAACAAACTTTCCAATTTCTTGAAAGCCCAGCTTTCGATATGCGCTAATTGCAGGCGTATTCGAAGAAAGAACTACAAGATTAACTCGCTCGATTCCTCGGTCGTAAGAAAGGCCGAGGACTCCAGCACAGACACTTTGTGCAAATCCCCGCCCCCGCATTTCTGCGTGAGTCGCGACCGAAGAAAGCATGTACTCCCCTGATTCCCATTGCGTAATAGAAGCAATTGCAGCAATCTCCCCGTCGTCATTTCGTACACATCCCCAGAATTGAATCTCTGGGTTTCCTGGTCTTGCAGAGGAATCGGGTGCATACGTTGCTAAGAATGTTTCGATAACGTCATCTTCTTCAAGGATCTCTAGGGAGTAGCTCTTCTCGCTAACTGCGATGGAGTGCGTCTCCCACCGATGATGAGTGGTGAATTCTGCGGTTAATTCTTCGCTCAAACTTTGCGGGAGTGCGAACTCATTCCAATCAGACAATATGGCTGGTTCACTACCAATCCCAAGCCCAAAATAACCCTCGTCTGTCTTGCGGGTGAAGGAGATTGACTCTCCATTCAGGACAGCTCTAACAAAATGTTTTTCTGGAATCCAAACCCTTGGCACATTAAGCGGCCCAAAACGTTCGAAAGTCCACTCCATGGCTTCTGCATAAACAGAAGTGGAGACCATGGGTGGACTCTATCGAACTCGTTCAACCTCTAGGAAGGTTTACAACTTACGTGCGTACCACTTTTTCCAAATCAAACGGTGAATTGGAATCTTGTATGGCAACTTCCTAATGAATGGGAAGATTGGGAAGAGAGCCAAGCAGAGAGTTAAGAAGCCCATAAGCGTCATAACTAACGTGTCAGCATTTCCAGATGATTTGAATGGTTCAACTTGATACCAAAGGGAGAAGAGCCATAACCATGATTGGCCAGGCCATGAACCTGTTTCATTCATAACGCCCCATTGATCTCCACCAAGGTGCTGCTTCGCCGCCAAATCTCCAAAGTAACCTTCACTATCGGCTAGGAATAGAAGAGGCTTTGTGAAGTTGGTTGGTAGCGGAGTATCACTTGTTGTGAGAGCTCCATCTAGAGCGCCGGTCTTAGCCATAACCAAGAGCGATGAAATCATTGTTGGCACAGGACCAAAAGCGTTGGCAGTATCTTCAAGAGATACAGCGTCTGGCTTCTTACCTAGAGCATCAGCGTAAGCCGTTGCCCATTTACCTTGTTGGTCAGCTGATGCTGCCTTCCACGCAGTGACTGCATCGTTTGTCGACGAGTCATTGAGGATGGCAAGTGGCTCTGTAACAAATGATGTTGCAGGATCTACTGGAATTCGAACGCCTGCCCAATCTTGCAACTTCAAAGGTCCAAGTGTTGGTCCTTTTGCAGCATGATTGTAAGGAGCGCCATATCCAGCAGAAGTTGTTGTTCCTGCCAACTCGCCTGTCGCAGTTTGAACAAAGTCTGGTGCATTTGTATTTGACCAAGACTTCAAAGTTACAGCCTTTTCATCTGGCGAACTAAAAAATAGTGAGAGTCCAGCAGCTAGAAGTGCGACGACAACAACCGCAATGACGCCTTCTTTGATGATGTCATATGGACGAGTTGGGCCGGTCCACTTTTTCGACGGATCCACTTTCAGAACCATTAGAAAGCACCTCCTTCGATTGTTGCATCATTATCAATTGGCGGAACTACACCCTTGCGTCGAACTAAGAGAATATGCCAGACGACGATAATGCCTACAGCAAGAGGCAATAGCGCGACGTGCAACAAAATTGCTTGACCGGTATTAAGAGTGTTGAAGAATGCTCCGATACCCATTGCATTGAAGCCATCCTTTGCTTCAGTTGCAATCCACTGCGAATCAAAGTTTGTTTGAATGAGGTATCCAGTAAGAGCTGTAAGGATTGAAGCCATGAATGCGATTACTCCAGTAACCCAAGTGGCCGTGCGCTTTCCGCGCCAAGCTGCCATCCAAAACTTTCCCCAAAGGTGAACAACCATGAAAACGAAGAAGAGTTCTACGCTCCACAGATGCATGGAATTCCAGAAATGTCCGACGCTTGAAACGTGCCACCAAGCCGGACCTTCGAGGGTGAGCACCAAGCCTGTTGCAATCAACATAACAAGCGAAGCGATCGTCAATACGCCAAAAACATAAATCCACGAAGCTACATATGCTGGCTGATTGTCAGGCAGGAGGTCTTGTGGCTCCATGCTTTCTAATGTGGACTTACGAAGTCTGGCAGTCCAGTTCTTTTCTGTTGAGCTCATGATTATTCATCCTTTCCGTGTGGAAACGGGATAAATATTGCTAAAGCAAAAATCACAAACATCGAAACGATAATTACGAGGTTTCCGACAGATACTTGGAAGGGTCCGATACCCAAATAATGGGCCGGATGGTCGAGGTTGATTAGTGCCATGTTTAGTGCCGAATGCATACCGCTCTCCATTTCAGTTATGAGGAAGGTACTCCGTTAAGCGTGAATTGCACCCGGTTATCGGGTTAATCTTTGGAGAACAGAGTGGTGGCGCTCCCGGCAATCCCCTTAGACTCTGACATCCGTTGATTCGAGCAAGTGAGGCAATAATGGCTGAGAAGAAATTCCTTTCGTGGGTAGGTTTCAAAGAGGCAACACCAATGGCTAAGGCCGAAGGTACAAGTTCTGAAAACTCCGGAACTAGTACGCAAAGCACAGTTTCGCGAATTCGCGAACTTGAGAATCAACTTGCCGAACTTCGCGCTCGTCGCGACATTACAAGTTTAACTAAAGAAGAATTTGAAATTTTGGCATCTGAAACAGCAATGACTCTTATCAAGACTGCCCAATCACGTGAATCTAAAGCTATCGCGACGGCGCAAAAAGCAATAAATGAAAGTAGCCACGCAGTGAAGGAAATGCTTACAAGCGCTGAAGAAAAAGCTAAGGCGACACTTTTGCAAGCAGAATCTCGAGGCCGCAAATATATTGAAGCAGCCGAAGCGGATGCAGAAAGCAAACTCACCGAAGCTCTTCAGACTGCAGATCAGGTTATCGCAACAAAGAAGCGCGAGGCAGCAGCACTCTTTGCTTCAGCAAAGAAAGAGTCCGAAAAATTAATTTCAAATGCGTCAAGCGATGTGGCGAATTATCGCGAGTGGTTATCCACTGCAATTTCAGAAGCTGAACGTCTTCATCGCGTTCAAGTCCAATCTTTGAGTGCTGCCGAACAAGCTATTACGCAAACTCGTGGGCGTCTTGCAGCGGCTTTCGAAAAGCTCTCATCCCTTCAGGTAGATATTGACGCAAACTTAACTCCCAGCAATCTGCCAAAAAGCAAGACTTATGTTCGAAGTGAAGAAGAGACCGAGACGGCAGAGTCAAAGCCAGCTGCAGAAATTAAGGTAACAAAAAAGAAAGCCGCTTCAAATAAAAGTATTGCAAAAAAGACACCAGTGAAGAAGGCAGCAGAAAAAAAGGTTGCGAAGAAGTCTTCTGCAAAACGTAAGTAAACCTCGTTAATGTTCGCAACTAAGAAATCTAAAGTCTCCCGATACATCGCACCGATTGATGGCCTAAGAGCCATCGCGGTTGCTGCCGTATTGCTCTATCACGCTGGAGTAAATTGGATTCCTGGCGGATTCCTTGGCGTTGATCTTTTCTTTGTAATTTCTGGCTACGTTATTACGCGACTTCTGCTTGATTCAATTGAAGAATCTGGCGGTCTTGACCTTCGCGCGTTTTATGCGGCGCGGCTTCGAAGGCTCTTCCCAAGCCTTTTGATGGTAATTGCATCCACGACCGTAATTGTTGCGGTTTGGGCGCCTGATGCAGCAAAACGCTTCTTCCAAGATATTCCCTTTGTTCTAACAGGCAGTAATAACTGGCGCCTTGTCGCTAATCACCAGGACTATTTTGCAACAATCGGTCGCCCTCCCCTCCTGCAGCACACCTGGTCACTTGCAGTCGAGCTTCAGTTTTATTTGGTTTGGCCGCTCTTACTCCTTGGGATTCTCAAGTATTTCGGGAAAAAGAATATTGCGCGTGGTGCACTCTCAATTGCATCGATCTCTGGAGTAGCACTATTCGTTAATTCATTAAACGTGGACTCTGCATCCTCGGGAAGAATTAGTCATATCTATTTTGGAAGCGATACTCATAGCCTCGGTCTCTTCCTTGGATCAGCCCTCGCAGTTAGTTGGGTTCCTCAGAATCTTTCAAAGAATATTTCACAACGGGCACAAGATTTTGTTGATTTCATAGGAGTAATCGGCTTACTCGGATTGTTATCCACCTTTTTGTTTATTGATGAATCAAATCCCACGTTATATCGAGTTGCATTTCCTCTTGCGGCGATATTCGGCTGTTTCACTCTCACCTCACTTGTGCATCCAGCTTCACGATTTGCCCCGTTGATCAGCAAGAAGCCCTTCCTTTGGATTGGTAAGCGCTCATACGGTATCTACTTATGGCATTGGGTTATCTTCCAAATAATGCGTCCCGGGGTAGATCTGGCGGGTGATGTCTGGGCAATAAATGCCGTTCGTATCTTGATTGTCTTGGGTCTTGCAGATATTTCTCTGCGCTATATAGAAATACCAATTCGACGTGGTGAATTTTCTTTGTGGTGGCGAGGCCTTAAATATCGCACACCAAAA
This sequence comes from uncultured Actinomycetes bacterium, assembly GCA_903898555.1. Lineage (GTDB taxonomy): Bacteria > Actinomycetota > Actinomycetes > Nanopelagicales > Nanopelagicaceae > PALSA-747. Next base: position 1,332 of record CAIUFY010000067.1, on the reverse strand, counting down.
GTTCGCAAACGAGGTCGACTGACTGTTTTGATTTCTTTCGCAGTTACCGTTGTTGTTCTTGCAACTTCATCATCTGTTGCGATTTACCGACATAACCATGCAAAGCAACTTATTTCACAGGCTGATGCGAATAATGCTGCGACGGTTCCAATACTGCAGGAAAAGAAAGAGGGCCTGTGGGTTACGGGCGACTCAGTGATTCTTGGAATCAGGGCAAAGTTGGCCTCACACTTCTCAATTGCCTTAATAAATGCGCGTGTAGGCCGCCAAATTCAGGAACTAACGGATGTTGTGCGCCAAGATAAACCTCACGTGGCTGGAGATACAGTTGTTCTTGATTTGGGAAATAACAACCGATTAACTCGAGATTCAGTCGAAACGCTATTCGCTTTGCTAAAGGATCAACCTCACATTGTTGTCGTGAATACAGCTGTTCCTCGCGGGTGGCGCGATGAAAACAATAAGATCATTGCATCAGTCGCAGGGGAATATCCACAGACTAAAATTGTGGATTGGGCATCCATCTCCTCTAATCACCCAGAATTCTTCGCACCTGATGGCGTTCATCTAAACGATACTGGAAGTGATGTTTACGTTGCAGCCATTCTGGAGTACTTGAAATAACAGAGCTTGTTTTACGATATAAAAAAACCCCGCCAGTTCAGAGGCGGGGTTTTCTAATTAATGAGTTATTAGGAATACTGACCAGGAAGTCCGAATACCAAACCTCCGACTGCAGTTCCATCTGCATACACTGCTGAAACTCGGAATGAAGACCAACCTGATGTATCTCCCTTTGTAATATCCAAAGAGAGCTGAGATGCAGGAACAGTTGAGATCAACTTCCAATCTCCACCGTTTGAGCGGATTTCAACATTGTAATTAGCAATACCGGTTGCTCCATCTGCTGCTTTCCAGAAAATGGTTGCACCGTTTGTCGTGTAATGAGCAACGATGCCAACAGGGGCAGGCTTATCTGCTGTGGCAGCTGCTGTTGTTGTGGTCGCAGGTGTCGCCATATCGGTCGCAGCTGATTCTGTAGGAGCAGCTGAAGCCACAGCTGATTCTGTAGGAGCAGCTGACTGAGTTGGAGCTGCTGTATCTGTCGATGAAGTTGAGGTGTGATTGCGAGAGACAACAGCCACTGCCAAGAGAACGATTCCGACAAATACTGCAAGAACTACGCGATTTGAAGACTTCTGCTGAGCAGGCTTAGCTGTTGAAGTCTGAGCTGTGCTTGCAGCTGGTGCCACTGGTGGCGGTGTTGTTGAAATTGATTTTGTAACAGGAGCAGAACCTTTTGAAGGCACTGCGGGAATGATGATGCGTTCG
>CAIUFY010000066.1 GCA_903898555.1 uncultured Actinomycetes bacterium | reverse complement strand
GCACAAGTCCTGCCCGAATAAGTTCGGGTGAAAGAGTGAGATCAAGTGCGACGCTTTCACCTGAATGGCTAGCTACAGACCATCCAGATTTTGGAGTCTCGGTTATGACCACATCTTCAAGTGTAATTTCAGCTTCTTTCTCAGATCCATCAATGATGTAGGTGAGATTGGCCCCAGTACTTGAGCGCAGCGTCTTCACAAGACTCTCGGCATCGCTTTTGTTTATTGCGCTTGCAATCGCTTGAACATCGCTGCCATAACGAGCACCAATAGATCGGAAATTTGCCTTGATAGAGATATCGACTAAGTCGCCGCCAACGGAAGATAGTTCATCGACTTGAAGAACATTTAGTTCATCTGAAATGTGAGCTCGGATTTCAGCATCCATCTTCTCCCACCCCTGTGCCGAAACTAGAGCTCGAGCCAACGGCTGCCTAATCTTGATTTTTGATTCCGCGCGAGCAGCTCTTCCTAGTTCAACCAATCGGCGAGAAAGAGATACTGATGTGGAAAGGTCGATATCAATGCGATTCTCATCAAAAACAGGGAAAGAGGCAAGATGCACAGATTCTCTTTCAAGTGGTTCTGCGTTTCGAATTAATTCCTGCCATACGTGCTCTGTGATAAACGGAATCATTGGCGCCAAGAGTTGGGTCAACGTTTTCAGAGAGGTGTACAAAGTAGAGAGTGCGGAAACATCTCCGTCCCAGAATCGGCGTCTTGAACGGCGGACATACCAGTTTGATAAATCATCAATGAACGCCGCAAGTATTCTGCCTGCTTCTTGAGAATCGAATCCTTCGTAAGCCTTATCCACTTTCTTAGTCAAAAGGTGAAGTTCAGAGAGAATCCACTTGTCCATCGTTGCTGTTGGATTTGCTTCAAGGTTATCGATAGAGAAATTCGATGCTTTCGCATAGAGGGTAAAGAATGAAACCGTATTCCAATACGTGAGAAGGGTCTTTCGAACTACATCAGAGAGCGCGTCGTGTCCGACTCTTCGCGCACTCCACGGAGAACCCGCAGCAAGCATGTACCAGCGAACAGCATCGGCACCATGTTGGTCCATGAGAGAAATCGGTTCAAGAACATTTCCAAGATGCTTGCTCATTTTGCGGCCATCTTTATCTAGGATATGCCCCAAGCAAAGAACCGTTTTATAAGAACTTTCATCAAATACTAAAGTTCCAATTGTCATTAATGTGTAGAACCAACCACGTGTTTGATCGATAGCCTCGCAAATAAAGTCCGCAGGGTAAGCAGCTGCAAACTTCTCTGCTGAACCTTCCTTGTGAGGATATCCCCATTGAGCAAAAGGCATCGCTCCCGAGTCATACCAGCAATCAATTACCTCGGGCACTCGTACCATCTGCGCGTCACAGCCCTCAGTTGTACAAGCAAATTTTATATCGTCAACGAATGGGCGATGCGGATCGCTATTTCGGACGTCCTGACCAGAGAGTTCTGAAAGTTCTGCAAGTGAAGCAATGCAATACAGGTGATCCTCTGAACATCGCCAAATGGGCAGGGGAGTACCCCAGTATCGGTTTCGAGACAACGCCCAATCGATATTGTTGTTTAACCAATCGCCGTAACGGCCCGTCTTGATTGTTTCAGGGTGCCAATCTGTCTTTTCATTTTCGCGAATCAGTTCGTCTTTGATGGCAGTCGTGCGAATATACCAAGATGGTTGTGCGTAATAAATCAAGACAGTGTGGCAGCGCCAACAATGTGGATATGAGTGTTCGTATTGGAGCTGTTTAAATAGCAGACCTCGTGCTTTCAAATCCTTTATGAGAGCTTTGTCTGCTTCTTTGAAAAATACGCCTCCAACAAGTGGAACATCAGGCAAAAAGGTTCCATCAGGCGCTACTGGATTTACAACTGGGAGGCCGTAACGACGACAAACCTGTAAGTCATCGGCACCAAATGCTGGGGATTGGTGAACGATTCCCGTTCCATCTTCAATGGTTACATAATCAGCAAGGACTACGTAATGAGAATCAGGAATATCCACGAGGTCAAATGGCCTTGAATATGTGAGTCTCTCGAGTTCTTTTCCTTGGAAGGTGGCTACAACGACTCTCTCTTCACCGAAAATGTGCGCCAGATTGCTCGCAATAACTAAACGCTCCGTCAGATCATCTTTAGTGATTTCAACAACTTGATATTCAACTTCTGGATTTACTGCGATTGCGGTATTCGAAACCAATGTCCATGGAGTTGTGGTCCAGACGAGGAATGAAGCACCAAGTTCGGCAAGCTTTCCCGAGGTGGCTGGGAAGCGCACGTAAACAGAAGGATCTGTGACTGTTTCATAACCTTGCGCTAATTCATGATCTGAAAGACCGGTTCCGCATCGAGGACAATATGGCGCGACTCTATGGTCTTGAACAAGCAACCCTTTTTTCCAAATTTGTTGAAGCGACCACCACACGCTCTCCACATATTCTGGAGACATAGTCCAATATGCTTCATCGAAATCTACCCAGAAGCCCATGCGACGGGTCATCTTTGTAAATTCTCCTACGTGGCGTTGCACAGAGTCGCGACATTTATCGTTGAAGGCGGCAATTCCAAATTCTTCGATGTCGCCCTTGCCTGTAAATCCAAGTTCTTTTTCAACCGCGATCTCGACTGGCAGACCGTGACAGTCCCATCCCGCTTTTCTTATTACTTGCTTGCCCTTCATGGTCTGAAAACGAGGAAAGGCATCCTTAAAAACACGAGCTTCAATATGGTGGGTTCCCGGAACTCCATTTGCCGTCGGAGGGCCTTCAAAGAATGTCCAGTTATCAAAACCTTCTCCAGCGGCAACGCTTTTCTGGAAAATGCTTTGAGTCTCCCAAAAAGTGAGAATCGATTGCTCGACAGCAGGCAGGTCTATCTGTGGGGAGAGCGCCTTGAACTGCGTCACGAGTTGACTCCTTTTTAAGCGATGTAAAACGAGATTGACCTAAAAGCTCTGCGACCCCGTCTTTTGAGAAAGCTGAGCGTACGGGCGAGATTCTAGCGTGGCTGAGTTGGAGTTTAGACGTGAGAAGTCCTAGCCTTGCCGCTTACCCTGCTGTGAGTTAAACCGTAACCCGCGGGACAGCGTGAATGAGAAGAATTAGAAGGAGCCGGCGATGGCGAAGGTCGCAAAAGCAGTTAAGGCTGTCAAGAAGGCAGTCTCCAGTCCAAGCAAGTCTGTAAAAAAGGCTGCTCCTGCAAAAAAAGCTCCAGCTAAGAAAGCGGCCCCCGTGAAGAAAGTTGCTCCAGCAAAGAAAGCTCCAGCCAAGAAAGCAGCGGTCGCGAAAGCGCCAGTAGCAAAAGCAGTGACAAAGAAGGCTGCAACGCGCTCTCCAAATATTGTAAAGCCAACTTTAGCTAAGAAGGCTCCTCAAGTATTGAAGACTCCCAAGGCGCCAGTTAAGCCAGTGCCAGCAAAACTTCAAAGCACAACCACGGGAAACTCAACCACAATCAGCGTTGCTCCTAAGGAAGTAAATGCGACGGAAGTTGTTGTTGAAGAACGCCGCCTCACCATGTTGCCACCAGAGCGTCCATCAAAATTGTTAAAAAAGGCCGCATCACTAAAACCAATCAAGGGTGCACCAGCACCGCTTGTAGTAAGTGACTCTGAAGGTTCCTGGTCTAATGCGGAGTTAAAAGATATGCGATCACAATTACAGAAAGAGCTCGTTCGTCTTCGCCAGGAATTGTTGGAGGCTGAAACTGAGATGGAAGATCTCATTGCGGCAGCTGGAGTTGGTGCTGGCGATGACCAAGCCGACGCTGGAACAAAAACTTTTGAGCGCGAACATGAAATGTCGTTGGTATACAACGCACGTGACATGGTGACTCAAACTGAGCGAGCAGTCGAAAGAATTGATAATAAAACTTACGGAAAATGTGAAGAGTGTGGCAATTTTGTTGGCAAAGCGCGCCTTCAAGTCTTCCCACGAGCAACACTTTGCATGGCATGTAAGCAAAAAGAAGAACGCCGCTGATTAATCTGACACACAAGAATCGGCGCGCAAAATAAATGACACCAAATGAATAGTGCACGCCGGTTAATCATCTGGTTTACATTCCTATCAGCGGGAATGGACTTGGTTTCAAAGAATATAGCTGTAGAGAATTTGGGAACTGAACCACAGAAAATTCTTGGTTCAATTCTCCAATTTCACCTCGCATATAACTCAGGTGCCGCTTTTAGTCTTGCGCCAAGCCAGACGCTTTTCTTCTCAATCTTTTCGATTGGCATTGCGGGCTTGACGATTTATCTTTCTCGCAACGTGAGCTCAAAATTATGGGCGAGTGTGGCTGGACTAGTCCTGGGTGGAATAACAGGAAATCTTCTGGATCGAATTTTTCGTTTCCCAGGTTTTTTCCGAGGTCCTGTCGTTGATTGGATTGAGATCCCACATTGGCCAACATTCAACCTTGCGGACTCATCCATATTTATAGCAGCCCTTTTGGCCTGTATCCTGACCATACGAAATATTTCTCCAATCGACCAATCCCCAAAGCCGCCCACAACCATGCAGACAAAAGAAGATTAAAACGGTGATGAATAAAATGACCAATCGTGAATTAAAGAACGTCACTATTCCTGATGGACTAAATAGTGAGAGAGTAGATGCGGCCCTGGCTCGTTTACTAGGAATTTCACGTTCAACTATTGTGGAGTTGATTGAGGCAGGGGAAGTAAAGCGACAAGGAAAACCGCTGGGAAAGTCGGACCGTGTTAACACCGATGATCACATAGAGATACTGATGCCTCCTCAAAAGATGGCGCCAGAACTCACGCCTACTCCTATTGATGGGTTGGATGTTGTTTACAGTGATGAAAATATTATTGTCATCAATAAACCTGCCGGAGTCGCAGCGCACCCAAGCCCTGGATGGAAAGGCCCAACTGTTATTGGCGCCGTAATCGCAGCGGGATACACGGTGACAACAAGTGGAGCAGCCGAACGCCAAGGCGTTGTACATCGACTCGATGTTGGCACAACAGGATTAATGGTTTTGGCGAAGGATGAAAATTCCTATAGCAATCTAAAAGATCAGTTTAGAGATAGAACAGTAAAAAAGGTTTATCACGCACTTGTGCAAGGCCATATGGATCCATCAGAGGGAACAATCGATGCTCCAATCGATCGTCACCCAAAGGAAGATTATCGATTTGCCGTTGTGCTAAATGGAAAGCCAAGTGTCACCCACTACAAAACTCTGGAATATTTTCCAGCGGTTTCGCTTGTGGAAATCGAATTAGAAACAGGCCGCACTCACCAGATACGTGTCCACTTTGCGGCTTTGCATCATCCTCTTGCCGGAGATATGACATATGGCGCAGACCACACAATTGCGACTCGGCTTGAATTGACCCGCCCGTGGCTTCACGCCAAAGAATTGAGGTTTAACCACCCAATCACAGGTTCGCCGCTCGCATTTACATGTGATTACCCAGAAGAACTGACACGCACGTTGACACTTCTCGGGCATGTCCGAGAAGGAGAATAGTTCCAGTAGTAATCTCCCAACCGTGCCCACTCTGAAAAACAGCGATAAGAACTTCGCCCACCTGCACGTCCATACCGAGTACTCGATGCTCGATGGCGCAGCTCGTGTTACAGAGTTGGTAGCTGAAGTTGCTCGTCAAGAAATGCCCGCCATCGCCATCACCGACCACGGAAACGTTTTCGGAGCCTTTGAGTTCAACAAACAGGCAGTAAAAGCCGGCGTAAAACCCATTATTGGCATAGAGGCCTACATCGCTCCTGAATCTCGTTTTGAAAAAAAGCGAGTGAAGTGGGCCGAGGGTGGAGAAGATGACGTCTCCGGTGGTGGGGCATATACCCACATGACAATTCTGGCGGAGAACAACAAGGGACTTTCAAATCTCTTCAAACTTTCCTCGCTAGCCTCGCTTGAAGGTTTTTACTACAAACCGCGCATGGACCGCGAACTCCTCTCTACATATTCAGAGGGACTCATTGCGACAACCGGCTGTCCAGGTGGAGAAATTCAAACTCGCCTCAGAATGGGTGCGTATAAAGAAGCGATGCGCGCCGCCAGCGATCTTAGAGATATTTTTGGACGCGATAATTTCTATCTAGAAATTATGGAACATGGAATCGACATTGAAAGTCGCGTGCGAAGTGAGTTGCTGAAACTTGGTAAGGATTTAGGACTGCCACTTCTTGCAACAAATGATTTGCACTACACAAAACACGAAGATGCAGGGGCGCACGAAGCTCTTTTGTGCGTTCAATCTGGATCAACCATTGCTGACCCAAAACGATTCAAATTTGAAAATGATGAGTTCTACTTAAAGACTGCTGCGCAAATGCGAGAACTCTTCGCCGATATTCCAGAAGCTTGCGATAACACTCTGCTGATTGCAGAACGTTGCAACATCACGATGAGAGAAGGGGAAAATCTCCTTCCACAATTCCCCGTTCCCGCAGGCCAAACTGAAATTACATGGCTAACTCGTTTAGCAAATGAGGGGCTAGCTGCTCGTTGTGGCGGCGAAGTCTCGCCCGAGTATCAAGCTCGGCTAGATTACGAATTAAGTGTCATGATAACTATGGGATTTCCCGGTTATTTCCTAGTTGTTGCAGACCTTTGTTCCCATGCACGAGATGTCGGAATTCGCGTCGGCCCTGGCCGTGGCTCTGCCGCGGGTTCGCTGGTCTCGTATGCTCTTGGTATTACGCAGTTAGATCCAATTCGGCATGGTCTGCTTTTTGAGCGTTTTCTTAATCCGGAACGTATTTCGATGCCAGATATTGATCTGGACTTTGATGAACGTAGGCGTTCGGAAATGATTCAATACGCAACTGATACCTACGGAGAGGACCGAGTTGCGCAGATAATTACCTATAGCAACATCAAATCTAAACAAGCTCTGAAAGATGCCACTCGCGTTCTTGGCTACCCATATGCAATAGGCGACAAAATAACAAAGGCGCTACCTCCGACCGTAATGGGCAAAGACATCACGCTCTCGGGAGTCTTTGACCCAAAGGATGAGCGCTTTGGTGAAGCCGGTGAATTTCGAAGCATTTACGAAACAGATCCAGATGCGAAAAAGATTGTAGATACTGCTCGGGGCCTAGAAGGCTTAAAACGTCAGTGGGGAGTTCACGCCGCGGGAGTAATCCTCTCGAAAGACCCTCTTCTAGATGTCATTCCTATCCATCGTCGAGAGAGTGATGGAGCAATCATTACCCAGTTCGACATGGGTGCCTGCGAGGCAATCGGACTTCTCAAGATGGACTTTCTCGGACTTCGAAATCTTTCGGTTATTGATGTTTGCTTGGAAAATATCAAAAAGAATCAAGGTGCAGAAGTTGACCTGTCGACGCTCACTCTCGATGATCCAAAAACTTTCGAATTGCTCTCCAAAGGTGAAACTCTCGGAGTATTCCAACTAGACGGTGGCCCGATGAGGTCACTTCTCAAACAAATGTCTCCCGATTCATTCGAAGATATTTCCGCCGTCTTGGCGCTCTATCGCCCCGGTCCAATGGGCGTTAATGCTCATACCGACTACGCGGATAGAAAAAATAACCGCAAACCAGTTGAGCCTATTCATCCAGAACTTTCCGAACCCCTTGCTGAGATTTTGGATGACACATACGGATTAATTGTTTATCAAGAGCAAGTAATGGCAATCGCCCAGAAAGTTGCTGGATTTTCACTTGGTCGCGCAGATCTCTTGCGTAAAGCGATGGGTAAGAAGAATAAGGCGATTCTTGATAAAGAGTATGTTAATTTCGAAGAGGGAATGAAAAAGAATAATTTTTCAGAAGCTGCAATTAAGAAATTATGGGAAACCCTAATCCCGTTCTCGGATTATGCATTCAACCGTTCTCATACCGCCGGATACGGGTTGGTTTCCTATTGGACAGCGTACTTAAAATCCAATTACGCAACTGAGTATATGGCCGCCCTTCTTACAAGTGTTCGCGACGACAAAGATAAGAGTGCCCAGTACCTAAATGAATGTCGTCGTATGGGTATTAAAGTATTAGCGCCTGACGTTAACGAATCCCTGTCGGATTACACCGCCCTTGGAAAAGATATTCGCTTTGGTTTGAGCGCAATTAGAAATGTTGGCGAAAATGTTACTGAGTCAATCGTGCGTACTCGCGAGAACAAGGGACGCTATGAATCATTTGGTGACTTCCTAGCAAAAGTTGATCAAAACGTATGTAATAAAAAGACTATTGAATCCCTTATTAAGGCTGGAGCTTTTGATTCGCTGGGCCACACTCGCAAGGGTTTGATGATGGTGTATCTGGAAGCAATTGATGCAGTCAATGAAACTAAGCGAGCTGAAGCAATTGGGCAGTTTGATTTATTTGGCGATGCCCCAATAGGGGATACCCAAATGACTGGCGTTGAACTCACTATTCCTCAAGGGGAATGGGATAAGTCATCTCTTCTAGCCTATGAACGCGAAATGCTAGGACTTTATGTTTCCGATCACCCGCTTTTGGGAGTCGAACATATTTTGCGCGCTGCGGTAGATATTCCAATTGGCCAGCTCAGCGATGAGGGAATTTCCCATGAACAGGTGCTATCAATCGGCGGTTTAATTACTCAAGTACAGAGAAAAGTTTCCAAACAAGGAAACGCCTGGGCGATTGTCACGGTGGAGGATCTTGAAGGCGCTCAGGACGTAATGTTTTTCGCAAGCGCTTATACGACTCATGCACTTAACCTTGTCGAAGATCGGGTTGTTGTCGTAAGAGGGCGCGTAGATAAGCGCGAAGAGGCTTTGAGATTCACAGCAATTGAAATGTTTATGCCCGACGTGAACCAGGGGCCGGTCGGGCCCCTTCTTATAACCGTTGAATCATCGCGAGTAACGCCACCTCTGGTTGATCGCATGAAAGAGATACTTCGCTCACATCCAGGAGCTCGTGAGGTCCATTTGCGACTTGATGACGGCAAGGGTGGTTTGGTCATGAAACTCGATGATGATTTGAGAGTAACTGCCTCGCCGAGTCTTTCGGCAGACTTAAAGCAAGTTCTTGGCCCAGATTGTCTACCGGCTGGGTAGCTTCGAACTCCAAATTTCAGCAACGGGGCTCCTCGCAGAAGCCGTAGAATTACTTTGTGCTCATTCGCCGAATAGACCTCCGAGGAAAAACTCTCTCAAAAGCTGAGTACAAGTCCCTGCTCCCCAGAGCAATCTTGGATGTTGAGGCTGCAATGATTTCAATCGCTCCAGTGTTAGAAGCGGTTAAGTCTGGCGACGAGGAGACGCTAAAAGATCTTGGATTGAAATTTGATGGAGTTAGGCCAGCATCTATTCGTGTGCCACGAGCGCAACTTCAGAAAGCACTTGCAGAATTACCAGCCGAAGTTCGAAGCGCGCTTGATGAAGCAATCGCTCGAATTAAGAAAGTTCACTCGGATCAAGCACGTCAGGAAAGTAGCACTCAGGTTGTTGATGGGGGAGTTGTCACTCAAAGATGGATCCCAGTCGATCGTGTTGGACTTTATGTGCCCGGTGGAAAAGCGGTATATCCAAGTTCTGTAATGATGAATGTTATACCGGCTCAAATAGCAAAAGTCGCTAGCATCGCAGTTGCCTCGCCTCCACAAAAAGAATTCGACGGACTGCCGCACCCAACTATCTTGGCAACATGTGAATTATTAGGCGTGCATGAGGTTTACGCCGTGGGCGGCGCCCAAGCGGTAGCTATGTTTGCATTCGGCGTAAAAGATCTCTGCCAGGCCACCGATATGGTGACGGGACCTGGAAACATTTATGTCGCGGCAGCAAAAAGAGCGCTTCGAGGTTTGATCGGAATCGATTCGGAGGCCGGGCCAACAGAGATTGCCGTAATTGCCGATTCTTCAGCACGCGCTGTTGATGTCGCCGCTGATCTCATTAGCCAGGCGGAGCATGACACGATCGCAGCCGCTGTTCTCATTACAGATTCGCAGGAACTTATTTCAGCTGTCGAAATTGAGTTAGAAAAACGTATTGCAAAAACAAAACACTCGGATCGCATTCGCACGGCACTTGCTGGAATTCAAAGTTGCATAGTTCTCGTGGATGACATCGAACAAGCCGCTGATATTGCAAATGCCTATGCGGCCGAGCACCTTGAAATCATTGTTAAGAACGCAGATGAAATCGGAAAGAAGATTCGCAACGCGGGAGCTGTATTTCTCGGTCCGTTTTCCCCTGTCTCTCTTGGGGATTATTCTGCTGGTTCAAATCACGTCTTACCCACGGGTGGATGTGCATGTCATTCAAGCGGCCTGTCAGTTCAAAGTTTTCTCAAAGGAGTTAATTTCATTTCATACGATGAGAAAGCCTTTAGAGATATAGCCAGCAATGTAATTACCCTTGCAAATTCTGAAGATTTGCCTGCACACGGTGAGGCAATGAAAGCCAGACTTGAATGAATAACTGGCCAAGCTGGTTGCCAATACGCGATGACCTAAAGTCACTCTCTCCTTACGGCGCACCTCAGATTGCCGATGTCATTTCGTTGAATACAAACGAGAACCCATATCCACTTCCGGTTGAAGTGCAAAAGAAAATTGTTGAGCGAATCCAAGAAGTTGCATCAAGTCTTAACCGTTACCCAGATAGAGATGCCGTTAGATTGCGTGCAAAGTTAGCGGAGTATGTGAATCAAAGAAGCGCTCTTTCAATTTCGGTTGAAAATATTTGGGCTGCAAATGGAAGTAATGAAATTCTCCAAACGCTTTTCTTGGCATGTGGCGGAGAGAATCGTAGAGCTCTTGGATTCACGCCTTCTTACTCTGTCCATCCCTTAATCTCCAAAATAACTGGTACGGAGTGGATTGCCGGAACAAGACGTCAAGATTTCTCAATCGATCTCGAAAGCGCTGTGCAACAAATTCTCAAAGAAGCACCATCTATCGTCTTTGTGACAACCCCAAATAACCCATCTGGCACTGCAACATCAATTGAAGACATCGAGAAATTTGCAGTCGCTGCGGGGAAAGTTGGAGCACTTCTTGTAGTAGATGAAGCATATGCGGAATTTTCAGCCGAAAAGTCGGCCGCTGTATTGATGGAAGAATATCCACACGTGGTTTCATCGCGCACGATGAGCAAGGCTTTTGCTTTTGCTGGAGTTCGACTGGGTTACCTAGTCGGGCATCCATCAGTTATAGATGCGAGTTTAGTTACAAGACTTCCTTATCATTTGAGCGCACTAACTCAAGCAGCTGCAGAAGTTGCCATCGATAATTGCGATCTCATGCAGAGCGGGATTGATGATCTCCTAAGCGAACGAGAGATGCTTTCACGTGGCCTAGCGACGCTAGGTTGGAGAGCCTTGGAGAGTTCTGCAAACTTTCTTCTTTTTACAGGTTTCGATAAACCCTCAAAGGATGTCTGGAACGAATTCCTTAAGAAAGGTATTTTGATTCGGGATGTTGGATTGGAAGGCTACTTGCGGGTTACCGTGGGCACTCAAGCTGAAAATCAACGTTTCTTAACCGTCGCAAGTGAGATTGCGCAATAATCACCCATTAATTAAGACAGATCAACGAATAGAAGGAAGATACCCATGACATCTAGAACTGCGCTCGTTGTTCGCGAGACTAAAGAGTCGAAGGTCAGCGTCTCTCTTAATTTAGATGGTTCTGGTCAAATTAACATTGACACCGGGGTACCTTTCTTCGATCACATGCTCTCGCAACTAGGTAAGCATGCGGGATTTGATCTAACGGTAAAAACAGAAGGTGACGTGGACGTCGATTCGCATCACACAGTAGAAGACACCTCCCTGGCCTTTGGCCAAGCTCTTCGAGAAGCCCTTGGCGATAAGAGTGGAATTCGTAGATTCGGTGATGCCATGGTTCCTCTCGATGAAGTCTTGGTTCAGGCAGCAGTGGATCTTTCAGGTCGTCCGTATCTTGTGCATCGCCAGCCAGAAATCGTGGAACTTATTGGAACTTTTGATACAACGCTCGGCAGACATATCTGGGAATCGATAGTTGCCGAAGCGCGCATTGCTTTACATGTTCGCGTTCTTGAAGGACGAAATGCTCACCATGTATTTGAGGCGCAATTTAAAGCAGTTGCTCGGGCGCTTCGCGATGCAGTGACTGTTGATAACCGAGTTGCCGGCATCCCTTCCACTAAGGGCTCTCTTTGATTGCGATTCTAGATTATGGCTCAGGAAATCTCAGATCCGCGCAGCGTGCTTTTGAATTAACTGAACAAAGAGTTATTTTGGCATCAACGGCAAAAGAATTCTTGAGCGCTGATGCTTTCGTAGTACCTGGAGTAGGTGCGTTTGGAGCATGCATGTCGCAGCTTGAAAGTATTGGCGGAAAAGAAATGGTGAGTGAGGCTGTTAAGTCCAGGAAGCCAATTTTCGGGATTTGCGTCGGCATGCAAATTCTTTTTACTTCAGGAAGCGAAAAGGGCAATCACGAGGGACTTGGATATTTCTCCGGTGAAGTGAGTCAACTTACAGCTCCCGTTTTACCGCACATTGGTTGGAACGATGTCGATACAAAATCGCAGCTATTTGACGGCGTGCAAAACGACAAATTCTATTTTGTACATTCCTTTGCAGCAAAAGAGAGAGTTGAAGGGGCAGATATCGCCTGGACAACATATGGAGAAAAATTCATAGCAGCAATTGAGAGAGAGAATATTTTTGCAACGCAATTTCACCCAGAGAAGAGCGGAGATGCGGGAGCAAAATTGATTAAGAATTGGGCCAAATCAATATGAAAAAGCTAGAGTTACTTCCAGCAATCGATGTAAAAGGCGGTAAAGCTGTGCGCCTGGTGCAAGGAGAACTTGCCGCTGAAAGTCAGTATGGCAATCCTCTTGAGGTCGCACAAGAATTTGTACAAGCAGGTGCCGAGTGGATTCATCTCGTAGATCTCGACGCTGCTTTTGGCATTGGGAGCAATGCCGATTTGCTGGCAAAAGTAATTGCTTCCGTCGATATTCAAGTCGAGCTTTCGGGTGGAATTCGTGATGATGAAACACTTCGTAGAGCACTCGCAACTGGCTGTAAGAGAGTAAATCTTGGTACTGCCGCACTTGAGGATCCGGAGTGGACGGCAAAGGTAATTAGTGAATTTGGGGAGAGAATTGCTGTTGGGCTCGACGTGCGCGGACATACTTTGGCTGCAAGAGGTTGGACACGTGAGGGTGGTGACCTATTTGAAACGATTGAGCGCCTTGATCGAAATGGATGTGCGCGATACATAGTGACAGATGTTGCAAAAGACGGAACGCTCACGGGACCTAACTTGGAACTTCTTCGTGAGGTATGCGCTGCTACTTCAAAACCTGTAGTGGCGAGCGGTGGAGTTTCAACTCTCGATGACTTGATAAATATCCGTTTGTTGACTGAAATCGGCGTTGAAGGATCCATCGTAGGAAAGGCGTTATACGCCGGAGCATTTACTCTCGAGGAAGCGCTTGCGGTTACGCGATGACTCTTGCAAAGAGAATAATTCCCTGTCTTGATGTTGACCAGGGGCGAGTTGTAAAAGGCGTGAATTTTTTGAATTTGAGAGACGCAGGAGATCCTGTTGAGCTAGCAAAGAGATATGGACTTGAAGGCGCTGATGAACTTACCTTCTTGGATATTTCTGCAAGCGTTGATGCTCGAAGCACAACATTAGATGTCGTAAGAAGAACTGCTGAGCAAGTTTTCATTCCTTTGACTGTCGGCGGAGGAATTCGAACCGTAGATGATGTTGATCAACTATTACGAGCCGGAGCTGACAAGATCTCGATCAACACTGCAGCCATTAAGAGGCCTGAACTAATAAACGAAATTGCAGATCGATTTGGGAATCAAGTTCTCGTGCTTTCAGTCGATGCTAGGCGCGCTGAATCTGAATCCGGCTTCGAAGTAACAACTCATGGTGGGCGCGAGAGTGCGGGACTCGATGCGCTTTATTGGATGCAAGAGGCTGTGACACGTGGCGTCGGCGAAATATTGCTCAACTCTATGGATGCCGATGGCACCAAAACTGGATACGACATTGAAATGATCAGAGCGGCGAGGAAAGAAGTCTGCGTGCCCATCATTGCAAGTGGGGGAGCTGGAAAATTGGAAGACTTCTCAGCTGCCCTAGATGCTGGTGCAGATGCACTTTTGGCTGCGAGTGTCTTTCACTTTGGAGCTTTCAAGATTGCTGAAGTTAAGGGTTTCTTGTCTCGGGCTGGATATCCGGTACGAGAGTAAAGGTCGATACGGCAGAATATGACAATGAATTTGCCCCAGGAAGTAGAAGATCACTTTTCGCGAGGTGACCTCGTGGCGGCGATCGCACAGGATGCTTCTACGGGCGAAGTATTGATGATGGCTTGGATGAACTCCGAGGCTTTACAACTGACAATTCAAACTCGGCGCGTTACATATTGGAGCCGAAGTCGTAATTCGTTATGGGTCAAGGGTGAGAGTTCTGGACATACTCAGGAATTAATCTCTATTTCTTACGATTGCGATGGAGATGCGTTGCTGATGCAAATTAATCAAGTCGGCGCCGCATGCCACACGGGTGAACGAAGCTGCTTTCACCGGAAGATAACAAAATGATGACTCTAGAAGAATTTAGGAAATACGCTGAAACTTTTAATGTAATTCCAGTTTTTCAAAAATTCATTGCAGACAGCGAGACCCCGCTTGGCCTGTATCGTAAATTGGCGAACGAGCGCCCGGGAACTTTTCTTCTAGAATCTGCAGAGCACGGAGGAGTCTGGTCTCGATACTCATTCATCGGCGTAAATTCTGTAGCAACCTTGACGGAAGTGGATGGTTTAGCGCAGTGGGTTGGAACCGCTCCAGCAGGAGCCCCTCACGGAATTAATCCGCTCGAAGCAGTGCGCATTACTGCTTCGCATTTGAAATCTCCCCATATACCTGAGCTACCTCCACTTACGGGAGGCCTTGTTGGGTACATGGGATATGAAATTGTTAGAAGACTTGAAAAGATTCCGTCACTTTCAAAGAAGGACGTTGAACTACCTGAAATTTCATACATGTTGACTTCAGACCTTGCAATTTACGATCATTTCGAGGGTTCCCTTACTCTTATTGCAAATGCAATTAATTGGGATGGGAGCGATGAGAGGGTCGATGAGGCTTACAAAGATGCCCTTTCACGACTTGAAGCAATGAAACATGCGGCGAATCAATCGCTACCTGCTCATATAACTCTCCCAACAAAAAAGCCAGTGGTGGAGTATGAGCGCAACATGTCGTCTGCCGAATATTGTGAAAAAGTAGAAATCATCAAGGAGGAAATCCGATCTGGGGAAGCCTTTCAAGTTGTTCTCTCTCAAAGATTTTCAATGGATTGCACGGCCTCGCCATACGATGTTTATCGCGCATTAAGACTTCAAAATCCAAGTCCATATATGTATCTTTTCCGTTTCCATGATGGACTAGACATTGTTGGCTCTAGCCCCGAAGCCCTTGTAAAAATTAATAACAGCGAAGTAATGATTCATCCGATTGCAGGAACTCGACCTCGCTCGGATAATCCAGAAATCGACAAAAAAAATGGTGAAGATCTACTTGCCGATCCGAAGGAACGCGCAGAACATTTGATGCTTGTTGATTTAGGAAGAAATGACTTAGGAAGGGTTTGCCAAGCAGGGTCCGTCGAGGTTATTGAATTCATGCATCTAGAACGGTATTCGCATGTGATGCATATTGTCTCGACTGTGGTTGGCACATTAGATAAAAGGCATTCTCCGGTCGATGCTTTATATGCTGTTTTCCCGGCTGGAACTTTATCTGGTGCACCAAAGCCACGGGCTATGGAAATAATTGAGGAACAAGAGCCCACAAGGCGCGGAATATATGGCGGGACAATTGGATATCTTGATTTTCGAGGGAATATTGATGCATGCATTGCAATTCGGACAGCGGTGATCAAGGATGGAAAAGCGTACGTCCAAGCCGGCGCAGGAATTGTTGCTGATTCTGTACCTGAAAGCGAAGAAGCCGAATGCCGAAATAAAGCGGCTGCCGTACTGACGGCAGTTGCGTCTGCAAACTCGATGAAGGCACTTAGCTAATGAAAGTTACGGGCTTAATCTTTTTCATCGCCGCGATTATCTTTTTGCTCTCAAAATTGAGTAGGCGCAAAGGTCCATCTCGTTACGATCGCAAGCCTTCAACGCCGTGGAATTCTCTAAGCGAAGGAGAGGATCCGACGCTATGAGCACAGTTCTTGAGGCAATCATTGAAGGCGTTCTAGAGGATGTGCGTGCACGAGAAGTGCCACTTTCAAGACTTCGAGAGGAGTTGCAGTCCGCGCCAGAATTACGTGGCGCGCATAATTTTTTATCAAGACCGGGCACTCAAATTATCTCTGAAGTAAAACGATCTTCACCAAGCAAAGGCGTCCTTGCAAGTATCGCCAGCCCTGGAAAGTTGGCAGAGCAATACCAAGAAGGTGGCGCTGCGGTTGTGAGCGTACTTACAGAAGAGCGGAGATTTAAAGGTTCCATCGCTGATTTTATTGAAGTGAGAAGCGCTATTGATATCCCTGTACTTCGAAAAGATTTTATCGTTACAGAGTTTCAGGTTTTGGAATCTCGAATCATTGGAGCAGATCTTCTTCTTCTCATTGTCGCTGGCCTAAGTCAGACTCAATATCGAGATTTCCACCAGATGGCGACTGAACTGGGAATGGATGTATTGGTAGAAGTTCATAACCAATCAGAGTTGGAACGTGCATTCGACATTAACCCTCGTATAGTTGGTGTGAATTCACGAAATCTTAAGACGCTTGATTTAGATCCCATAGTTTTCGATGAGCTACTCCCGCAAATTCCAGAGGGAGTGATTCGAGTTGCAGAGTCGGGGATATCCAAGCGAGATGAGGTTGCACACATTGAGTCACTCGGCGGTAAAGCCATACTCGTTGGTGAGACATTGGTTAAATCCGGCAACCCGACGGATGTCATAAGGCGACTTTTGGGCAATGAAGAGACTGGTAGTTTGTGACCGTGAATCAGAGCGAAATCATTGGACACTTCGGACCCTACGGTGGACGTTTTGTACCGGAAGCCCTTATCGAGGCTTTGGATTCTTTAACTAAAGCATATGAAGATGCCAAGGCCGATCCCGCATTTGCTGCAGAACTCGACTATTTGCACCGCACATACACAGGTCGTCCTAGCATCATTACAGAAGTTCCTCGCTTTGCTGAGCATGCGGGCGGCGCACGAATTATTTTGAAGCGCGAAGATTTGAACCACACCGGAAGTCACAAGATAAATAACGTTTTAGGCCAAGCACTTTTGGTAAAGCGCATGGGCAAGAAACGAATTATTGCCGAAACCGGAGCCGGTCAACACGGTGTTGCATCTGCGACCGCCGCTGCCTTGATGGGGCTTGAGTGCGTTGTGTATATGGGCGAAGAGGATACAAAACGTCAATCACTAAATGTGGCTCGTATGAAGTTGCTTGGTGCTGAAGTTGTTCCAGTGACTCAAGGATCAAAGACTCTCAAAGATGCAATTAATGAAGCAATGCGCGACTGGGTAACAAACGTTGATTCAACACATTATTTGCTTGGCACTGTAGCTGGTCCACACCCATTCCCGACTATGGTTCGAGATTTTCACAGAGTCATTGGTGTTGAAGCTCGTGCGCAAGTATTAGAACTTACCGGCAAACTTCCTGATGCTGTATTGGCATGCATCGGCGGTGGATCAAATGCCATTGGTATTTTCCATCCATTCCTTGAGGACACATCAGTGCGACTCATTGGGCTAGAAGCTGGTGGTAGCGGAATCAATTCTGGAAAGCATGCCGCAACAATTTCAGGCGGAACTGTCGGAGTCTTGCATGGCACTCGTTCTTACGTTTTACAAGACGAGAATGGGCAGACCGTTGAGTCACATTCTATTTCAGCTGGTTTGGATTATCCGGGAGTAGGACCTGAGCATGCTTACCTGAGCGATATCGGACGCGCGGAATATCAGGCGATTACTGATGACGAAGCCATGGAAGCATTTTCACTTCTCTGCAAGACAGAAGGAATAATTCCAGCAATTGAAAGTGCTCATGCTCTTGCTGGAGTAATGAAATTGGGTCGCGAGTTAGGCCCCGATTCAACTCTCTTAGTAAACCTTTCAGGTCGCGGGGATAAAGATGTAGATACCGCTGCTAGATATTTCGGATTGCCTTTATAAATGACGCCACTATCGCAACTTTTCGAGAAGACTCGATCTGAAAATCGAGCAGCACTAATTGGTTACCTCCCAGCAGGATTTCCATCGCAACAAGAATGTATTGATGCGATTACTGCGATGGTTGAAGGCGGAGTCGATGCAATCGAAATCGGCTTTCCTTATAGCGATCCAGTTATGGATGGCCCGATAATTCAAGCAGCTGCAGACCTGTCGTTGAGTCAAGGAACAGGTGCGCGTGAAGTTTTCAGCACCCTGGCAGCAATCACTCATATGGGAACTCCCGCTGTCGTCATGACATATTGGAATCCAATTGAACGTTATGGGGTTGAAAATTTTGCCCACAGTATCGCGCAGGCCGGCGGGTCAGGTGTGATCACCCCAGATTTAACAATCGAAGAAGCCCAACCTTGGCGCGCTGCAGTCAAGAAAGAGGGAATTAATAGCATTTTTGTTGTTGCTCCAAGCACTAAAGATGATCGACTCGAACAAGTGACAGCTGAGTGCAGCGGCTTTATTTACGCAGCATCGCTTATGGGCGTTACGGGAACGAGAACGACCGTTTCAACATCTGCTCGCGACCTTGTGTCTCGCGTTCGAAAGGTTTCCTCTACTCCTGTAGCCGTAGGACTAGGGGTTTCAACAAAAGAGCAAGCCCACGAGGTAGCACAATATGCAGACGGCGTAATTGTTGGCTCAGCCTTTATCCGCCTCCTCCAAGAAAGCCAGTCGATGGGCGAAGGACTTATTCGAGTCCGGGAATTGGCACAATCCTTGGCTCAAGGGGTCCGGCGATAGTTTTTGCTGTAAATTACCCACAGTTAACGACAGATTGAGGAGTCATAGATGGCGCAGCAAAAGGGTGGCGACAAAACCACACGGAACATTGTTATTGGAATGGTCTTTCTTGTAGTACTTGCAGGAATTGGTGCCTCGCTATTTTCTAGTCACTCAGTAAATTCAGCAGCAAAGCCAATCGCAGCTTCAAAGGCCGATGGATATGGAATTGTTATCAATCCAACTGCCAAAGTGCGCGTTGATTTCTGGGAGGATTTCCAATGTCCAAACTGCCGCAATTTTGAAGCGGTCAATAATTCTTACATAAACTCTCTAATTACTGCCGGAAAGATCAAAGCAGTATTTCACCCGATGTCATTTATTGGACCAGAATCTATTTTGGCCGCGAATGCTGCCGGTTGCGCATCAGATGCGGGCAAGTTCCTCGAATTCCACCGGGCTCTTTACGCGAATCAAGCGAAAACTGAGAATTCTGGTCTGTGGAATGCGCAAGTTTTAACAGTTCTTGGAATTGGCACAGGAATTAAGGATAAGAATTTTGCTTCATGCGTTAAAGATAATAAATACGTCAACTGGCTGACGAATATTGAAACAAACGCAACAAAAGTTGGAGTGAATTCAACACCGACTGTATTTGTAGATGGCGCTCTCATGCCCTCTGAAGATTACTTAGATCTTGCGAAGTTCACTGCATTCTTGCAAAAAGCTGGAGTGAATTAGTAGATCTCATCTGAGGTATTAGAAATGCATCGCTACATTCCGTCGCCGACGGTGAGTGCGGTGCATTTCGGCTTTTTAACAATTCATTTTTACGCTTTAGCAATTCTTCTGGGAATTATTGCCGCAATTTCAATTGGAAGATTTCGGTATGAACGGGTCGGGGGAGACCCTGAAGAAATAACTGATATTGCCATCTGGGCGATTCCTGCAGGAATAGTGGGCGGTCGGGCGTATCACGTGCTGACTTCTCCTGATGCTTATTTTGGAGCCCAAGGAAAACCTCTTGATGCCCTAAAGATTTGGCAAGGCGGTATGGGAATTTGGGGAGCAGTGGCTCTCGGAACAGCAGTTTCCTATATCGCTTTTAAAAGTAAGCCACGATCTTTAACATTTCCCCATTTTTTAGATGCACTAGCCCCTGGTCTTTTGCTTGCTCAGGCGATTGGCCGTTGGGGGAATTGGTTTAATATCGAACTCTTCGGAAAACCTTCTACGTTTCCTTGGGCGTTGCAGGTTCCAATTGCCTCGCGCCCGCACGGTTATGAGAATTTCTCCACATTTCATCCCACTTTTCTTTATGAATCTTTGTGGTGCCTTTTTGGCGCCCTGATCATCCTTTTTCTCCCAAAGGCTCGACAGATGCAACCTGGCAAGATTTTCCTTGGGTACGCAGCATTTTATTGTTTGGGGCGGCTTGGGATTGAAAGTTTGCGCATAGATCCGGCTCATACAATTGGCGGTTTACGCCTAAATATCTGGGTGAGTTTGATTGGAATTGGGACCTTTTCCTATCTTTTCTTTAAATCCTCAACGATAGGGAAGCTGCGCGATAGGCTTTAGCCATGAGTTTGGATGATGTCTTTCAACGCAACCTTGACCATAAAGTGCACAAGGCTGGCTGGCTTCGCGCCGCAGTCCTAGGGGCAAACGATGGGTTGGTTGCAACCGCCTCCTTGATGATTGGTATATCTGCGGCCGGAAAGAGCGACTTCATCTTTACGGGTGGATGCGCTGGAATCGCAGCTGGAGCAATGTCGATGGCTGTCGGAGAATATATTTCCGTGCGCTCTCAAACTGATATCGAGTTGGCAGATCGACGAATCGAAGCCGAGCACCTGGCAATTGACCCAGATGGTGAACTTGAAGAACTTATACATATTTATATCCAACGTGGTTTGACGCGTGACTTAGCGGAGCAAGTTGCAAAAGCCATGCATGAAAAAGATGCTCTGGAAGCTCACTTGCGTGATGAGTTGGGCCAATTTGAGCATACAAAGGCACGCCCTATTCAAGCGGCAGTTGCCTCTGCGATTGCCTACACCGCCGGAGGGCTTATCCCGCTTCTCGGAGCGCTCGCCCCTTCTATGGGCGCTAAGGTCACCAGCATTGTTATTTTCACCGTGCTTGGCCTGGCTGGAACTGGATTAATTAGCTCACGCCTTGCAGGATCTCGCTTGCTGACCACGGTACTTCGAGTGGTTATCGGCGGTTCTCTAGGTATGGCAATCACCGCCGGAATTGGCTCATTGGTTCACCTTTCTGGCATCTAGTTGCTACCCTTTCCCACCAGTTCATAGCGATTCGCTAGCACGGTAGGGCCACTGTCGTCCCGATTGCAATTTGTCGGAGATAGACAGGAGTACGTGAGCATGAGTCTGTTCAGCACAGTTCCCTCGGCGCAAGGACTTTACGATCCTGCTAACGAAAAGGATTCTTGCGGCGTTGCAATGGTTGCAACTCTTAATAAGAAAGCCACTCACGAAATTGTCTCTCAGGCACTTACAGCCTTGCGGAATCTTGAACATCGCGGCGCTTCAGGCGCAGAACCCGACAGTGGTGATGGCGCGGGAATCTTAATTCGCATCCCTGATCAGTTTTATCGCGAAGTCGTAACATTTGAATTACCTGAATCTGGAAAGTATGCGGCAGGAATTGCATTCATCGATGGATCTTTTTCCGATATGGATGCGCTCGCTCGCATCGCCGAAGAAGAAGGACTTTCTATTCTTGGCTGGCGCGATGTGCCTACCAATTCGGTATCACTTGGAAAGACAGCTCTCTCCGTTATGCCAAAGTTTGTCCAGCTATTTATTTCCGGAAAGAATAATCAAGAGGACCTTGATTTAGATCGCCTCGCATTTTGTTTCCGCAAACGTGCAGAACATGATTTTCCAATCTATTTTCCTTCACTATCTACTCGCACAATTGTTTACAAAGGAATGCTCACAACAGGCCAACTTGAAGAGTTCTTCCCGGATCTTTCTGATGAGCGCGTGGTTTCACCATTGGCAATTGTTCACTCTCGTTTCTCAACAAACACATTTCCTTCCTGGCCACTAGCCCACCCATATCGATTTATCGCCCACAATGGCGAAATCAATACTGTTAAAGGAAATCGAAATTGGATGAGAGCGCGAGAAGCTCTTCTTTCTTCTGATTTAATTCCCGGCGACTTGAATAGACTCTTTCCAATTGTTGATCAAGCGGGAAGTGATTCGGCTTCTTTTGATGAAGTGCTTGAACTTCTTTATCTAGGAGGACGCTCTCTTCCACATTCAATTTTGATGATGATTCCTGAAGCGTGGGAAAACCACTCGACCATGCCTAAAAATCGCAAAGATTTTTACCAATTCCATTCAACTCTGATGGAAGCATGGGATGGACCGGCGTGCGTGACCTTTACGGATGGGTTACAACTTGGGGCAGTTCTTGATAGAAATGGATTGCGCCCATCTCGTTATTGGGTAACAAAAGATGGACTTGTTGTCTTGGCTTCCGAAGTTGGAGTTCTAGATTTCGATCCAGCAAACATTGAACGTAAAGGACGCTTGCAACCAGGTCGTATGTTCTTGGTCGATATCGAAGAAGGCCGCATCATTGAAGATGGAGAAATTAAGGACCAGCTCGCAGATGCAGCGCCTTACGGTGAATGGCTAAATGAGGGCTTGGTTCGCCTGGCCGATCTACCTGCTCGCGAGCATATTATCTATCCTCATTCATCTGTTGTTCGCCGCCAGCGTGCTTTTGGATATACAGAAGAAGAGTTGCGAATCATCGTTGCCCCTATGGCGAAGTCAGGACTTGAACCATTAGGTTCAATGGGTACCGACACTCCGATTGCCGCACTTTCAGATAAGTCACGATTGCTATTTGATTATTTTGCACAACTATTTGCACAAGTTACTAACCCACCGCTTGATGCAATTCGTGAGGAACTTGTTACAAGCCTTGGCGGAAGTATTGGGCCAGAAAGTAATTTGTTAGCTCCTGGACCAGAATCGTGTCAACAAATTGCGTTGGACTTTCCTGTTATTGATAATGACGAGCTTGCAAAAATTATTCACGTAAATGCAGAAGGCGATCGCGATGGATTCCATTCGCATGTCGTTCGAGGCCTCTTCCCAGTTGCTGGTGGGGGAGAAGCCCTTCGTCAGCGAATTCAAGAAATTCGCGCTGAGGTTTCGCAAGCAATCAAAGACGGCGCTCACATCATCGTGCTTTCCGACCGTGACGGCGATTCTGAAGATGCGCCAATTCCTTCGTTGCTTCTGACTTCCGCAGTTCATCATCATTTAATTCGAGAGAAGACTCGTACCCAAGTTGGGCTAGTTGTTGAAACCGGTGAAGTGCGTGAAGTTCACCATGTTGCCCTTCTAGTTGGTTTTGGAGCTGCTGCAGTCAATCCATACCTAGCCATGGAAAGTGCTGAAGATTTAGTTCGTCAAGGAGTTATCAAGGGAATCACTCCAGAAAAAGCAGTTGCCAATCTCATTAAGTCACTTGGCAAAGGTGTCTTGAAAGTAATGTCAAAAATGGGAATCTCTACTATTGCTTCATATACAGGAGCTCAAGTATTTGAAGCTATTGGCCTATCTCGTGAAGTAGTCGATGAGTACTTCACCGGATTGACTTCTCGTCTAGGCGGCGTTTCTCTTGATGTAATTGCTGAAGAAACTATCAAGCGTCACCACATTGCATATCCTCCTGGCGGCGAAGTTCCAGGATCTAAGAAATTGCAGATTGGTGGGGAATATCAATGGCGCCGTGAAGGTGAGCCTCACCTCTTTGATCCAGAAACAGTCTTTACGCTCCAACATTCAACTCGCGCTAAGCGTTATGACGTATTCAAGCGCTACACGAGTCGTATCGACAATCAATCAAAATCCTTAATGACGCTGCGCGGCCTATTTACTTTCAAAGAAGGTGTTCGCCCAGCTATCTCCATCGATGAGGTAGAGCCAATCTCTGAGATAGTAAAACGCTTTGCGACGGGGGCCATGTCCTTTGGTTCAATTTCGCAAGAAGCTCATGAAAATTTGGCAATTGCAATGAATCGCTTAGGTGGCAAGTCCAATAGCGGTGAAGGTGGCGAAGATCCAGATCGTTTCGAAAAGGATGCGAACGGTGATTGGCGCCGCTCGGCCATCAAACAGGTCGCAAGCGGAAGATTCGGCGTCACAAGTAATTACCTTGTTAATGCCACTGATATTCAAATCAAAATGGCGCAGGGCGCAAAACCTGGTGAGGGTGGGCAACTTCCTGGCAACAAGGTTTATCCGTGGGTTGCAAAAGTACGTCACTCAACTCCTGGTGTTGGACTTATTTCACCACCTCCACACCACGATATCTATTCAATCGAAGACCTTGCACAACTAATTCATGATTTGAAAAATGCAAACAAAGATGCGCGTATTCATGTGAAGTTGGTAGCCGAAGTTGGTGTCGGAACTGTAGCGGCCGGTGTTTCAAAAGCACACGCCGACGTCGTTCTGATTTCGGGCCACGATGGCGGCACAGGCGCTTCACCACTTACTTCACTCAAGCACGCTGGTGCTCCTTGGGAACTTGGATTAGCTGAGACTCAACAGACGTTGATGCTAAATGGACTTCGCGATCGAATTGTCGTTCAAGTCGATGGCCAAATGAAAACAGGTCGAGACGTTGTCATTGCCGCACTTCTTGGAGCTGAAGAATTTGGATTCGCTACTGCACCTTTGGTGGTGTCGGGTTGCGTGATGATGCGTGTCTGCCATCTAGATACTTGTCCCGTTGGTGTTGCAACGCAAAATCCTGAACTTCGTGCCAAGTTCTCTGGAAAACCAGAATTTGTGGAAACATTTTTCGAATACATCGCAGAAGAAGTGCGTGAGTGGTTAGCAAAGCTTGGCTTTAAGACTTTGGATGAAGCCATTGGCCAAGTTGAAATTCTTGATACAAAGGATGCCGTGAATCACTGGAAGGCAAGCGGTCTTGACCTCTCGCCATTATTACTAGCTCCATCAGTTTCAGGCGATCGAAAGAACACATCGGTTCAAGATCATGGACTTGCTGCAGCTCTCGATAATCAACTTATCAAGCTTGCCGAAAAGGCGCTTCTAAATCGTGAACCAGTTCGTTTCGCATCAGAAGTTCGAAACGTTAATCGAACTGTCGGCACAATGCTAGGCGCGCAAATCACAAAACGATTTGGTGCTGAAGGGCTACCTTCTGGGACTATCGATATCACTTTGCATGGATCTGCGGGACAGTCGCTAGGGGCATTTATTCCAAGCGGATTACTTCTTCGCCTTTACGGTGATTCAAATGATTACGTCGGAAAAGGACTCTCGGGTGGACGCGTAATTGTTCGCCCTGACGAGAAGGCAACATTCCCATCTGAAGAGAACATCATTGCTGGCAATGTCATCGGGTACGGAGCGACAAGCGGTGAGATTCTCATTCGCGGAATAGTTGGAGAACGTTTCTGTGTTCGAAACTCAGGAGCAACAGCTGTTGTCGAAGGAATTGGTGATCACGGGTGCGAGTACATGACTGGCGGTCAGGTTTTAATTCTTGGACGCACAGGTCGAAATTTTGCGGCAGGAATGTCGGGTGGACGGGCATTTGTTCTTGATCTGGATGAACGCCTTGTAAATCCTGACATGGTGGACGTCTTAACACTGCCTGCTGATCAAGAAGAGAACGTAAAACAAATCCTTTCACTCTTCTTTACTGAAACTGGTTCGACTGTAGCCAAGTCTCTAATCGATAATTGGCAAACAGCTAAGGCAAGAATTTCACTCGTGATGCCGCGAGATTACGCCAGAGTTCTAGCTGCGATGGAACGAGCAAAGCGTGAGGGTCTTGATGTGGACAAAGTAGTTATGGAGGCAATCTAATGGCTGATCCAAAAGGTTTCTTGACTGTAAAACGCGAAACTCCGACTCGTCGTCCAGTTGATGTACGTATTCAAGATTGGAAGGAAGTTTACGAGCCTCAGGAGTTTGCTCATCTGCAAAAGCAGGCAAGCCGTTGCATGGATTGCGGTATTCCTTTTTGTCACAGCGGATGTCCTCTTGGAAATCTTATTCCAGAGTGGAATGACTTAATTTGGCGCGGAGAAAAGAAGGAAGCTGCTGCACGATTGCACGCAACGAATAACTTTCCTGAATTTACTGGTCGTTTGTGTCCTGCTCCATGTGAAACTGCATGCGTCGTTGGTATCAATGGAAACCCCGTCACAATCAAACAGGTTGAACTTCGCACCATCGAGGAAGCATTTGATTATGGAGATGTTCAGCCACTCCCACCTGATCGATTGTCAGGCAAGACGGTTGCTGTAATTGGATCTGGTCCTTCTGGCCTAGCTGCTGCCCAACAACTCACACGTGCTGGTCATACCGTTGCAGTCTATGAACGCGCAGATAAAGTTGGCGGACTTTTGAGATACGGAATTCCAGAATTCAAAATGGAGAAGAATATTGTCGATCGTCGCATCACTCAGATGGAGGGCGAGGGAACTCGCTTCCGCGCGGGTGTGAATGTTGGCGTGGATATTACGGGGCACCAATTGCGCACAAAGTACGACGCGATAGTGCTTGCAGTCGGCTCCACAAATTGGCGTGATTTAAGCGTCCCAGGACGCGAGCTGAAGGGCATATATCAAGCCATGGAATTCTTGCCATGGGGAAATAAGCAAGGACTAGGCGAGCTCACGGGCGAACCACCAATAAATGCACACGGAAAACATGTTGTCATTTTGGGTGGGGGAGATACTGGCGCTGATTGCCTTGGAACATCGATTCGACAAGGTGCGGCAAGCATTACACAACTTGAGATTATGCCTCGCCCAACAGAAGATCGACCTGGGTCCCAACCATGGCCTACATATCCAATGTTGTATCGCGTAAGTAGCGCTCATGAAGAAGGCGGAGAAAGAATTTATTCTGTATCCACCGAAGAATTCTTAGGCGATGGAAATGGAAATCTTCGAGCCCTTCGGTTGGTAGAAATGATTTTCGCTAACGGAAAGTTTGAAAAAGTTTCTGGAAGTGAAAAAGAAATTCCTGCTGATCTTGTATTTCTTGCAATGGGATTTGTTGGGCCAGAGAAATCTGCACTCCTCGATCAGCTTGAAGTTGAGTTCGATGAGCGAGGAAATATAAAGCGGGACAATGAATTCCAAACAAACATTGAGGGAGTATTTGTCGCCGGAGATGCAGGTCGTGGTCAATCTCTCATTGTCTGGGCAATTGCTGAAGGAAGAAGCGTTGCATCGGCCGTTGATAAATATTTAGTCGGTGAAACGCAACTCCCAGCTCCTATTGAGCCAACTGCACGCCCTCTGATGGTTTAGGCTGTCACCATGCGTAGAGCGAAAATAGTTTGCACGATGGGTCCTGCAGTTGAGTCTCCCGAAAAAGTAGCGGAGCTAATTGCGGCAGGAATGAATATGGCTCGGTTGAACTTGTCACACGGCGGATATGAAGAACATCAAAACCGACTAGACCGAGTTCGCGCAGCAGCAGCTGCTGCTGGAAAGTCAGTCGCAATTTTAGTTGACCTGCAAGGACCAAAAATCCGCCTTGCTCGATTCAAAGACGGCCCTCATGAACTTTTCCGTGGTGATATTTTCACAATCACAACTGATGAAGTTGAAGGTACTAAAGAGCGTTGTGGCACAACATTCAAAGGTTTGCCGGGGGACTGCAAGGCTGGAGATCGAATTTTGATCGACGATGGAAAAGTTTCTGTTGAAGTTGTAGAAGTAAAGGGTAATGATGTTGTTACAAAAGTTATTCAGCCAGGATTTGTCAGTAACAACAAAGGCATCAATCTTCCAGGAGTAGCAGTCTCAGTTCCAGCAATGTCTGAAAAGGATATTGATGACTTGCGTTGGGGCCTCAAGGCGGGCGCCGATTTTATTGCTCTATCGTTTGTCAGAAACGCTGCAGATATTGATGACGTACACCGCATCATGGATGAAGTTGGAATTCGCCGCCCAGTCATCGCAAAGATTGAAAAGCCTCAGGCCGTGGATAATCTTGAAGAGATTGTGACCGCTTTTGATGGAATTATGGTTGCCCGCGGAGATTTGGGCGTGGAAATGCCAATCGAAGAGGTTCCTCTCGTTCAAAAGCGCTGCATCACATTAGCTCGCGAGCTTGCTAAGCCAGTCATAGTTGCAACTCAGATGTTGGATTCAATGATTGTTAATGCATCTCCAACCCGCGCTGAAGCCACAGACTGCGCGAATGCTGTTCTTGACGGCGCAGATGCGCTGATGCTCTCTGGCGAGACAAGTGTGGGAGCCTTCCCAATCGAGGCCGTAACTGTCATGGGTCGCATAATCGAACGCACTGAAGAGGCCATGCTGAACAAGATTCCGCCACTTCAACATCAACCACTTACAAAAGGTGGAGCAATCACAAAAGCGGCTACAGAAGTTGGAGCAATCATTCGCGCTAAATATCTCGTTGCATTTACCCAAAGCGGCGATTCTGCCCGTCGAATGGCTCGACTCCGTTCACCAATTCCAATTTTGGCCCTAACTCCTGAGGTTTCGGTTTATAACCAGCTAGCCCTTTCATGGGGAGTTGAGCCAATGATTACCCCATCAGTGGATCACACCGATGAAATGGTGAAGCAAGTAGATTCAATTCTTCTTGAGTCAGGCCGAGTCAAGAAAGGCGAGCCAGTGATGATTATCGCCGGAGCGCCTCCAGGGATCCCTGGTTCTACGAACGCTATGCGAGTTCACGTAGTGGGAGATGCCGTAGACGGCATAGCCCCTGCATATCGCAAATAAGCGCCTCTTAATTCGCCCTCAGGACAGCTCCGTTATAAACTGTCCGTCGCTAGTTTAATAAAGCCTCGGTACTCCAACGGTAGAGAGGGCGGACTCAAAATCCGCACAGTGTCGGTTCAAATCCGACTCGAGGCACATGACTACACCAGAAGAAAGTACCC
This sequence comes from uncultured Actinomycetes bacterium, assembly GCA_903898555.1. Classification (GTDB taxonomy): domain Bacteria; phylum Actinomycetota; class Actinomycetes; order Nanopelagicales; family Nanopelagicaceae; genus PALSA-747. The sequence continues at coordinate 9,664 of CAIUFY010000066.1, read as the reverse complement.
AGGCGCCTGCAGGCAAAGGCAGCGCGAGAATTCTTGTGGCCGAAGATGAAGCAATCATCCGTCTTGACTTAGTAGAAATGTTGACTGAGGCTGGATATACGGTTGTTGCTGAGGCATCCAACGGTGTTGAAGCCGTTGCAATGGCGAAAGAACACCGGCCTGACCTGGCGATTTTGGATGTAAAAATGCCAGAGCTTGATGGTATTTCTGCTGCTGAACAGATTATTGAGATTGCACCAGTGCTTATGTTGACTGCATTTAGTCAGCGCGAACTCGTTGAACGCGCTCGCGATGCCGGTGCCATGGCTTATGTCGTCAAACCATTTAGCATTTCGGATTTGGTCCCGGCAATTGAAATTGCCATTAGCCGCCATTCGCAGATGAAGAGCTTGGCCGAGGAAGTTGCTGATCTACATGAGCGACTTGAGACTCGCAAAGTCATTGATCGAGCGAAGGGGATTTTGATGGCTGCTTTGAATCTGACTGAGCCGGCAGCGTTTAGCTGGATTCAGCGAGCTGCCATGGACAGGCGCATCTCCATGAAAGAGGTTGCCCAGGCTGTAATTTCACCTGATGCTGTCCCTGAAAAGTAGACCCTTCTTCCGAATTCCATAAGTAACAAAAACTTAATCTAAATGATCGCTAAAAAGGGCCAATTTGGGCGTTTGCCCGTTGAGTTAATCACCCCACACCTATAACCTTTCGTTCTCCCTGTCCCGGGATTTATGGAAATAATTAGGAAGGTATACCTAACGACTATGACAAAACTCAATCGTTTTGTGAGCGTTGTTGCCGCAGCAGGACTTGCAGCAACCGCTCTCGTAGCTGGAACCATCACATCAGCTGATGCAGCTACAAAGACACTTGTTATCTCAAGCGACTTGCCACTTCAAGGTTCATCATTGGATTCAAATGATTCAACCAACAAGGCAATTGAGCTTTACTTGAAGTCAATCAAGTACAAGGCTGGTAAGTACACCGTTTCATTCAAGAAGTACGATGATGCAACAGCTGCTGCTGGATCATGGGATGCTGCTAAGTGTGCAGCAAACGCACAAGCTCACGTAGCAAACAAGAATGAAGTTGCCGTAATGGGAACTTACAACTCAGGTTGCGCAAAGATCATCGTTCCAGTTTTGAACCAGGATCCAAAGGGCCCAATGCTCATGGTTTCTGATGCAAACACAAACCCAGGTCTCACAAAGGCTTGGAACCCAGGCGAGCCAGATGTTTACTATCCAAACGGCGTTCGTAACTACGCACGTGTATGTACAACAGATGACAACCAAGGTTCTGCAGCTGCACAGTTTGCAAAGTCAATTGGTATCAAGAAGGTCTACGTCTTGAATGACACACAGACCTACGGTCAAGGTGTTGCTCAGGCTTTCACAACAGAAGCTAAGAAGATCGGTCTAACCGTTCTATCTGATGGCGCTGCTGGTGCAGGCTGGGATGCTAAGCAATCTGACTACACAGCTCTATTCACAAAGATCAAGGCACTTGCACCTGACATGGTTTACATCGGCGGAATTTTCGACAACAACGGTGGACAGCTTGTTAAGGATAAGGTCGCAGTTCTTGGTGACAACTCAACAGTGAAGATGATGGGTCCAGACGGATTCACCGGTTACCCAGATCTCAACAAGATGCCAGAAGCTCAAGGTATGTACCTCAGCTTCGCAGGTCTTTCAACAGACCTTCTTCTTGCTAACGATCCAAAGGGCGCTGGCGCAACATTCGTTAAGAACTACAAGAAGACATACGGTAAGGATCCAGTTGGTTCATACCCTCTATACGGCGTAGCTGCTATCCAAGTTATCTTGGCTGCAATTGCAAAGTCAGACGGAACCCGTAAGGGCGTTAACAACGCTGTCTTCTCTGGTTCAGGAATCTCAATTCCTGCTAAGCAGTCTGTACTCGGTAAGGAATTGCGCATCAGCACCCTTTCTGGCGACACACTTGCTAAGGACATCACCATCGAAGTAATCAAGAACAACGACGAGACAACCCTTAAGGCTTGGACCGTTAAGTAATTGCTTGATTGAGAGAAATCTCAACTACATAGCTATATAAAAGGTGCGTGGGGCTTGCAGAAGCAGGCCCCATTCATCTGTGCTTTATCAATAAGTTTTAGAAATTTCTTATTCACACCCAAAGAAGAGGTCCTAGTGGCTAACACCAGTTATAAGGCTAGACAAGCAAGACGAATAGTCATCGAAAGAACTTTCGGCGTCTCAATATTGGCGCTCTTGTTGTTTTGGCTCGTTATCAACTTCATTAAGTCGCCATCGCAGTTCGCGGAAGTTTCACTAATTGGCCTCTCTAATGGAATCCTTTATGCTCTGATTGCACTTGGATACACCCTTGTATACGGCATCATCGAGCTCATCAATTTTGCCCACGGAGACCTTTTTATGTTGGGCGGACTTTTTTCTGCTCACTTCATTGCTCTTTGGTTTCATCAAACCAAATCGAGTCCGATGGGTTGGTTGGTCTTTTTCTTAGCTTTGATTTCAGTAATGGTTTTCTGCGCTGGCGTTAACGTATTCATTGAACGCTTTGCATACCGCAGACTTCGTCGAGCACCAAAGCTCGCTCCGTTGATCACAGCGGTTGGCGTTTCTTTCATGATTCAATTTGTTGGACTTCGTTGGAACGGATCAGGACAGAAGACTTGGAATAGCGTTCTTCCCTCTGGAAGTTTGATGCTCGGCTCTGTTAAGTTGCCTTACACAACTTTGATTTCATTCGCAGTGACAATTCCAATATTGATGGCATTAACGTTTATCGTTACAAAGACTCGTCAAGGAAAAGCGATGCGTGCAACCGCTCAAGATCAAGATGCCTCGCGCTTGATGGGCATCAACGTCAACCGCACTATTGCCTTCACCTTTGCACTTGGTGGAGCCCTTGCAGGAGTCGCCGGTCTTCTATTCCAGCAGACTCGAGGCCTAACGTCGTACAACCTCGGATATCAATTAGGTCTGATTGCCTTTACATCTGCAGTGCTTGGCGGAATTGGAAATCTGGCTGGCGCGGTTCTCGGTGCCATATTGATTGGATTAATTCAGGGTCTCAACGACGGATTGCCAATTGGCTTGGGGCAACAGTGGTCTCAAACAGTTGTGTTCTCAATCTTGATTCTTCTAATGGTCTTTAAACCTGCTGGCCTCTTGGGCAAGCAAGTAACGGAAAAGGTGTGATCTCATGGCCATTTCAATTTTGAAGCGTAAGAACAAGAAGCAAAAGCAATCTGCGAGTGCTCGCAGCTGGGCAATTAGCATGACTTTGATTGCTCTTGGAATTTGGGCATTCTTTACTTATCTTTTTGATAAGACACCAGATGCTGTTCAAAGCTGGTTTCAGGTATGGCTCCCACCATCAACGATTAACGAATCCCTTGTCTGGGTTATTTGTGCCTTAGGACTAAATATTGTTGTTGGCTACGCGGGTCTTTTGGATTTGGGCTTTGTAGCCTTTTGGGCCTTCGGCGGATATGCAGCTGGCTGGTTCATGTCTGGCTTCTTCAACCAAGTTAACATCCATTTCGGCTCAATGAGCGCGAAGACAATTCCTGGAATTCACTTATCCTTCTGGCTCGTCATGATCATTGCAGCACTTATCGCGGGATTCTTTGGCATCATTATCGGTGCTCCAACACTTCGTTTGAAGAGTGACTATTTGGCTCTTGTGACCCTGGGCTTTGGTGAAATCATTCCTCAGGTATTTACAAACGGTGAGAACATCGGTGGATTCAATCTCTCGAACGGAACAAAGGGAATTTCTCCGGTTGACGCCATTGGTATTTTTGGAAAACGCCTTGGACCATTTGATCTTGGCTGGAAATTCCTTATCTACTTCTTCTTGGCTGCGTGCATGGTATTTGTATCCCTTCGCATTCGTGGAGGTCGCTTGGGTCGTGCATGGCTTGCTATCCGTGAGGATGAACTTGCAGCGAGCATGATGGGCGTCCCGCTGATGCGTACAAAGTTGACGGCATATGCAGTTGGCGCCTTCTCGGGCGGAATCGGGGGAGCTGTTTACGCAACCCACGTAAATGGAATCTTTGCGGAGCGTTTCAACTTCTCGATTTCAATTATTCTCCTCGCCATGGTTGTTCTCGGTGGAATGGGTAACGTCTGGGGCGTAATAATCGGAGCGCTACTAATGGCTTGGATTAACGCAACTGGCTTGCCAGCTATCGGCGATACGTTCAATAACACTTTCCATACATCCATTAACTTCCCGTCATACAACTTCTTGTTGTTTGGAGGCATCCTGGTACTCATGATGCTCTTCAAGCGCGATGGACTTCTACCTGAAGCCCGTATCAAGATGATCTCGCATGAGAATGATGACGAAACCTCAAACACGGGAGGTCACTGACCATGAGCTCAATTCTTAGTGCTGAACACATCACAGTTGAGTTCGGAGGACTCGTAGCAGTTAATGACGTCTCCTTCGATATTCCAGAAAAGGGAATTGTAAGTTTGATCGGACCAAATGGCGCCGGCAAAACTACTTTCTTTAATATTTTGACAGGCCTTTACAAGCCAACATCTGGTCACGTTATGTATGACGGTCAAGAAATTACAGCACTTGTTCCACACAAGATTGCTGCAGCTGGAGTAGCGCGTACATTCCAAAACATTCGTCTCTTCGGTTCGATGACCGCAGAAGAGAATGTCATGGTTGCTATGCACTCGCATCTAAAAGCTTCTTTAGCCACAACAATCCTTGGATTACCATCTCAACGTCGCGAAGAGAAAGCTGCGCACGAAGAGGCTCGAAGCCTTCTTGAGTTCGTTGGAATTGGTAAGACGGCAACTGAATTTGCTCGCAATCTTTCTTACGGTGATCAACGTCGCCTGGAAGTTGCCCGCGCATTGGCTCTACGACCAAAGGTCCTTCTTCTTGATGAACCGACTGCTGGTATGAACCCACAAGAGTCAGCGGTATTTGTTGACTTTGTTCACCGTATTCGTGATGAAAAAGGAATATCAATCCTTCTTATTGAGCACGATATGGCAGTAGTAATGAAGGTCTCTGAGCGAATCACCGTTCTTGACCGCGGTGAAAAGATTGCAGAAGGCACACCGGCAGAAATCAAATCTAATCCACGTGTTATCGAGGCATACCTTGGTAAAGGTGTGGGGGCGGGTCACTAATGTTAAAAATTGAAAATCTCGAAGTCGCTTATGGCAATATCAAGGCCATCAAAGGAATTTCCCTTGAAGTAAACGAAGGAGAAATTGTTACTTTGATTGGCTCAAACGGAGCCGGCAAATCAACAACCCTTCGCGCAATATCCGGTTTGCTTAAGCCTCGCGGGGGAACAATTACATTCCTTGGCGAACGTATTGATGGGGCAGAAGGACATGACGTTGTTAAGAAGGGAATCACTCATTCTCCAGAAGGCCGTCGAATCTTCCCTCGCATGACTGTTGATGAAAACCTCGACCTGGGTGCATTCTTGCGAAATGATAAAGATGCAATTGCAGCAGATAAAGAACGGGTTCTAGAACTCTTTCCACGACTACGTGAACGCATCAATCAGAAGTCAGGAACCATGTCCGGCGGAGAGCAACAAATGCTCGCAGTCGCAAGAGCGCTTATGGGCCAACCAAAGCTTTTGATTTTGGATGAGCCTTCTATGGGTCTTGCTCCAGTTCTCGTTGACTTAATCTTTGAAACAATCGTGAAGATTAACCAGCAAGGAACAACCATCTTGCTTGTCGAGCAGAATGCTCTAGCAGCGCTAAGCGTGGCTCACCGTGGCTATGTTTTAGAGTCAGGAATTATCAAGATGAGCGGAAATGCCAAGGATCTTCAATCTGATCCAGAAGTTACAAAGGCTTATCTAGGCGGTTAATCTCTTTTAGCAAGTATGAGACAGGTGATGCGTGCCGTACAGGTGCGCTCACCTTTTTCATTTGTGATGACAATTTCATAACAGCACATTGTTTTACCGAGTGAAACCGGCGTGGCAACTGCTGTCACGATTCCGCTCGTAGCCGATTTGTGATGTGTTGCATTTATATCAACGCCAACAATCATGCGATCTGGACCCGCGTGAAGTTGGGTCCCAATGGAACCTAAACTTTCTGCCAGGACTACATTTGCTCCACCGTGAAGCAGCCCAAGTGGTTGGGTATTTCCTTCGACTGGCATTGTTGCAACCAGACGTTGAGGTGAAGCCTCAAGCAGCTCGATGCCCATCTTTCTATCAAGGGCACCCTGACCGCGTTCGCGAAGAATTTCCATGTAATCACTCATGGGTGCAGTCTATTCAGGAGCAAGTGCCACCTACAATCAGCCACATGAAGCGCTTATTACTGGTCGATGGCCATTCGCTGGCTTACCGAGCCTTTTATGCCCTTCCTGTTGAAAACTTTGGAACATCAAGTGGGCAACCAACAAATGCGATTTATGGCTTCTCGTCAATGCTCCTCAATCTCATACGAGATGAAAAGCCAACTCATATTGCAGTTGCTTTCGATGTCTCGCGAAAGACGTTTAGATCCGAGAAGTTTCCAGAGTACAAGGCTCAACGAGCAAAGACGCCTGACGAGTTTCGTTCACAAATGGACTATCTGTATCAGATGGTCGCCGCGCTAGGAATAAAGACATTCGCTATTGAAGGGTTTGAGGCCGACGATGTGATTGCAACCTTTGCAAAAGCAGCCGAGGCAGAGAAAATTGAAGTACTCATTTCTACTGGTGATAGAGATTCCTTCCAACTCATTTCTGAACACGTCACGGTCCTTTATCCACGGAAGGGAATGTCGGATTTGGCTCGCATGACGCCTGAAGCCGTGAAGGAAAAGTATGGCCTAACGCCAGCGCAGTATCACGATTTTGCCGCTCTCCGGGGAGACCCAAGTGACAATCTTCCATCAGTACCTGGTGTTGGAGAGAAAACTGCAACAAAATGGATTCAAGATTATGGAGATATAAAAGGATTAATAGCGCATGCAGATGAAATCACAGGAAAAGTTGGAGACTCACTTCGAGCTCATCTTGAAAGCGTAAAACTAAACCACGAACTTACTCAGTTAATCCATGACGTGAAAGTTAATGCAACTGTTTCCGATCTCGAATGGAAAGGCTTTAATTCCGCAGATGTTATACATCTGCTCGATCAATTAGAGATAAAAGCACTGAGAGATCGAATTAAATCAATGAGCGGAGAAGTAGAGGTAGATACTCCGCTTGCTAAGTCAAGCGTTGAGTCAATCGAAAAGAGCTCGAAGGAAATCTCCGCTCTAGTTTCAAAACATGCCGGGGTTATTGCATTCCACGCTGAAATAATCGAAGGAAAAATTACGGGATATTCAGTAGCCCTGGACTCTACCCAAGTGTTTGTTGACCCGTCAGGAGCGCCAGGAGAGTGGCTCTCGGATTCGAAAATCACAAAGATTGTTCATGGTTCAAAAATTCTCACAAGATATCTCGACATTCAAGGAGTTGTGTTCGATACGGAGCTTGCTGCTTATCTGATTAATCCTGGTGGACGAAACATTTCTATTGAAGATTTAGTTGAAAGATATCTCGGACTTCAATTAGAGCAAGAGTCGGATGATTTATTTTCCACCTTTAATGGTTCACACACGGCCCACCTTCATACGCTACGGCCAATGCTCCAGAAAGAAATTGACGAACGATCAATGGGGTCACTTCTACTTGACCTAGAGTTGCCAACTTCCCTTCTTCTTGCCGAAATGGAAGCGACAGGTATCGCAGTCGACACACCTCACTTAAACGAGTTAGTTTCTTTCTTTCGAAGTGAAGTGGCGAAGGAGACGCAATCAGCCCATAAACATGCTGGTCGTGAATTTAATGTGGGTTCACCTAAACAGCTTCAGGTGATTCTCTTTGACGAACTCAAGCTGCCTAAAACTAAGAAAATCAAAACGGGATTCACCACCGACGCTGAGAGCTTAGAGTGGTTATCGGCTAAGACAGGACACCCGCTTCTTGCCAATCTGCTTCGAATCCGGGAAACAAGTAAATTGATGACTACCATCGACGGACTAATTGCGGCAACAACAGTCGATAATAGAATCCACACGACATTTCAACAAACAACTACAGCCACAGGGCGCTTGTCTTCCACCGATCCAAATTTGCAAAATATACCTGTGCGTACCGAAGAAGGACGCAGAATTAGAGATTGCTTTATCGCATCTGCTCCGTATGAAGAATTGCTCACGGCAGATTACAGTCAGATTGAAATGCGCATCATGGCCCATCTTTCACAAGATGATGGGTTAACGGAGGCATTTCATAGTGGTGAAGATCTACATAACACGGTGGCATCGCGAGTTTTTGGCGTCAAGACGGACAATGTAAACCCTGAAATGCGTCGGCAAATTAAAGCCATGTCTTACGGGCTTGCCTACGGGCTCTCGGCCTTTGGACTTTCACAGCAATTGGATTTGTCTCCCACGGAGGCTTCAACTTTGATGGGACATTATTTTGAGCGCTTTGGAGGAATCCGAGACTATTTGAAGAATGTAGTAGAAGAGGCTCGCAAAGTTGGATATACCGAAACGATTTTAGGCAGACGACGTTATCTGCCCGATCTTTCAAGTGATAACCGACAGCGACGTGAGACTGCCGAACGAATGGCGCTTAACGCGCCGATCCAAGGATCGGCTGCAGACATTATCAAGGTCGCAATGCTAAATGTTCACTCGGCTCTTGTTAAAGCCGAAGTTGAATCAAGACTTCTGCTTCAGGTTCACGATGAATTGATTATCGAACTTTTCCCTGGAGAACGCGAGAAGGTCTCAGAAATCGTTAAACACGAGATGGAGAACGCAGTGAAGTTGACGCTACCTCTTGCCGTAAATATTGGAACTGGAAAAAGTTGGGATCTAGCTGCTCACTAATCTTGGATCAAAATTTTTCTATTTGCCTTTTGAAGATACCGCTGACCACCAAATGTAATAAATGCGCCAATTAGTACGCATGCAGTGGAAAGAGCAAAGCAAAATTGCGGTCCGACAGATTCGGAGAGGGTTCCCGCTATTGCGCTTCCAACTGCGCCTGCGCTTCCTTCAATCATCCACATCCAACCGAGGGCTGATGCGGCAGCTCCCTTCGGCCGAATGTATTCAAGGATTTCGAGGTAGAAAACTTGTTGAGCGCCCACGAATAGTCCCATTACTCCGCCCACCAACATCAAACTCCATCCAGGAGTTGTAAATGCGAGTGGTAAAACTGCTAACGTCCAAAATATGTAGTTACGCTTAAAAGCTTGAAGTGGAGTCCAGTGCTTTCCAACAGTTCCCGCAACGAGACTTCCAATAATCATTGTTGAAGATTGGATTCCTAAAATAATCGATGTCATGCCCGGAACGTGTTGAAGAGTCGTGAATGCTGGAAGTGCAATCGAGAAGATGCCAGTACCTAATCCAATAAAGAGACCTTCCACTGCAAGAAGACGTATTCCTGGAATCCTAAAAAGCTTCTTTTCAGAAGGATTTTTCTCCTCGGGAATCCATCTGCCAACAACTTCCAAGAAGGAGATAGAAAGCCCTCCTGAAAGAAGTGAGATCGAGCAGAGCGCGAGCGCCAAGGCTGGGTGGGTTGAAAGTGCAAGTGCTGTGACGGCGAGTGGTCCAAGGATTGACGCAATTTCCATTGATGTTGAATCGAT